>DATFYT010000001.1:0-2005 GCA_035314925.1 Mycobacterium sp.
GCCGTCACGCAAGTTGATCGCCACCATCGGCGATCAACTCGCGCGCTTCGGCCCCCGCGCGCCCGAACTATGGCTGCCGCCGCTCGACGAGGTGATCCCGCTGAGCGCAGCGCTCGCCCGTGCGACGGTGCCGCGCGGTGAGTGGCGTTGGCCGCTGGGTGAGATCGACAGGCCGTTCCAAATGCGGCGCGACTCGTTGGTCTTCGATGCGCGGTCTTCGGCCGGCAACGTGTTGATTCACGGTGGCGCGAAGTCGGGGAAATCGACTGCCCTGCAAACGTTTATCTTGTCAGCAGCGAGCCTGCACTCGCCGCGCGAGGTGAGCTTCTACTGCCTGGACTACGGCGGCGGGCAGCTGCGGGCGCTGGAGGACTTAGCGCATGTCGGCAGCGTCGCGTCGTCGCTGGAACCCGAGCGCATCCGTCGCACCTTCGGCGAGCTCGAGCAACTGCTGCGGTCACGGCAGGAGCGAGAAGTGTTCCGGGACAAGCAAGGCCCGGACGACGGACTGGGCCAGGTATTCCTGGTCATCGACAACCTGTACGCCTTCAGCCGGGACAACACCGACCAGTTCAACACCCGGAACCCGTTGCTGAGCAAGGTGACCGAGCTGGTGAACGTCGGATTGGCCTACGGCATTCACGTCGTCGCCACCACACCCAGCTGGCTCGAGGTGCCGCTGGCGATGCGGGACGGTCTCGGGATGCGGCTGGAGCTCAAGTTGCACGACGCGCGCGACAGCAATGTCCGGATGGTCGGCGCACTGCATCGTCCGGCCGAGGGTGTGCCCGCCGACCAGCCGGGTCGTGGTCTGACCATGGCCGCCGAACACTTCTTGTTCGCGGCGCCGCAGCTGGACCAGATTGCCGTCATCAACGACCGTCACGCCGGAATCACCGCCCCGCCGGTGCGCCTGCTGCCCACGAACCTGGAGCCGGCCGCGCTCGAACCGGTGTACGGCGGTAGCGACCGGATCGTGATCGGCCAACGCGAAGAAGACTTGGCCGCAGTCCAACTCGACTTCGCACAGAACCCGCTGCTGATGGTGCTGGGTGACACCAGGACCGGTAAGACAACGCTGTTGCGGCACATCATCCGCACCATCCGGGACAACTCGACGCCGGACCGTGTCGCGTTCACCGTGCTGGACCGACGGCTGCATCTGGTCGACGAGCCGCTGTTCCCCGACAACGAGTACACCGCCAACATCGACCGGGTGACGCCGGCGATGCTCGGGCTGTCGGCGCTCATCGAAAAGCGCCGGCCGCCGGCCGGTCTTACCGCCTCGCAGCTGAGCGGCTGGTCCTTCGAGGGCCACACCCACTATCTGATCATCGACGACGTCGACCAGATACCGGACACTCCGTTAATGACGGGGCCCTATGTGGGACAGCGGCCTTGGACTCCGCTGATCGGATTACTGTCGCAGGCCGGCGATCTGGGACTGCGGGTCATCGTCACGGCGCGCGCAACCGGCGCCGCGCACGCGCTGATGACCAGCCCGTTGTTGCGCCGGTTCAACGACCTGCAAGCGACCACGCTGATGCTGTCGGGCAACCCGACCGATGGCGGCAAGATTCGCGGTCAGCGATTCGACCGGCTGCCGCCCGGTCGCGCAATTCTGCTGACCGACAGCGATATCCCGACGTACGTGCAGTTGGTCAATCCGCTTGTCGAAGAGAGTGTGGCCGCTGATGGCCGGTGATTTTCATCGAAAGGAGTATGTGTCATGACACTGCGAGTTGTTCCGGAAGGTCTGGCCTCGGCCAGCGCCGCGGTTGAATCGATCACCGCCCGGTTGGCTGCCGCGCATGCGGGTGCGGCACCGGCGATCACGGCCGTGGTTCCGTCCGCGGCTGACCCGGTCTCGCTGCAGACGGCGGCCGGCTTCAGCGCCCAGGGCAGCGAGCACGCTGCGGTGGCGGCTGAAGGTGTGGAAGAGCTCGGCCGCGCCGGAGTCGGTGTCGGTGAGTCTGGCGTGAGTTACGCGGCCGGTGACGCGGCT
>DATFYT010000002.1:0-6557 GCA_035314925.1 Mycobacterium sp.
GGGCTGATGGTCGGGCGCACACCGGAGTACCTCGGCAAGAAGATCAACCCCCGCGAAATGAAGCTCGCCGCAAGCTATTTCCTGGTCACTCCCCTCATCGTGCTGATCGGCACCGCCATCGCGATGGCGCTGCCGGGCGAACGCGCGAGCATGCTCAACACCGGACCGCACGGCCTGTCGGAGGTGCTATATGCGTTCACCTCCGGCGCGAACAACAATGGCTCGGCTTTCGCGGGCCTGAACGCCAACACCACGTGGTACAACACCGCAGTGGGCCTGGCGATGGTCTTCGGCCGGTTCCTCCCAATCGTGTTGGTGCTCGCGTTGGCCGGCTCGCTGGCCCGCCAAGGTCATAAGCCGGAGTCCGCCGGTACCCTGCCCACGCATCGTCCGCAGTTCATCGGAATGGTCGCCGGCGTCACGGTGATTCTTGTTGCCCTCACATTCCTGCCCATGTGGGCACTCGGGCCCCTCGCTGAAGGAATTCACTGAAATGCCAACTTCTACGGCTTTGAAAGCCCGTTCCGCCCGTTCATCGGAGCGCCACCACAGCGGCCACGCGCCGGGCGGGCGGGTTCAGGGCGGCCGACTCGACCCCGCGCTGCTGACCAAATCGCTGCCCGACGCATTGCGCAAGCTCGATCCGCGCACCCTGTGGCGCAACCCCGTGATGTTCATCGTCGAGATTGGCGCCGTCTGGTCGACGGTGCTGACGATCCGCGACTCGTCGTGGTTCGGCTGGCTCGTCGTGTTCTGGCTTTGGCTGACAGTGCTTTTCGGCAACATGGCTACGGCTGTCGCTGAAGGGCGGGGCAAAGCCCAGGCCGACACCCTGCGCAAATCGAAGGCCGACACCATCGCGCGCCGGCTACGAGGCTGGTCACCGGGGACGCCCGGCACGGAGGAGGACGTCCGGGCACCAGAACTGCAAAAGGGCGACATTGTCGTCGTGGAGGCGGGCGAAATGATCCCGGGCGACGGCGAGATCGTGGACGGCATTGCGTCGGTGAACGAATCGGCCATCACCGGCGAATCAGCGCCGGTGATCCGGGAGTCCGGCGGCGACCGCTCCGCGGTCACCGGCGGCACCACCGTGCTCTCGGACCGCATCATCGTCAAGATCACCCAAGAGCCCGGCAAAAGCTTCATCGACCGGATGATCGCATTGGTCGAGGGCGCCAACCGGCAGAAGACACCGAACGAGATCGCGCTGAACATTCTGCTCGCGGCGCTGACCATCATCTTCGTCTTCGCGGTGGCCACGCTGCAGCCGCTGGCGATCTACTCCAAGACCAACAACCCCGGTGTGGCGAACACCTCCGCCCTCACCGACAACGGCGTCACCGGCGTTGTCTTGGTGGCTCTGCTGGTGTGCCTGATCCCCACCACCATCGGCGCGTTGCTGTCCGCGATCGGCATCGCCGGCATGGACCGGCTGGTGCAGCGCAACGTGCTGGCCATGTCGGGCCGTGCGGTCGAGGCTGCCGGCGACGTCAACACATTGCTGCTGGACAAGACCGGGACGATCACCCTGGGCAACCGGGAGGCATCGGAATTCATCCCGGTCACCGGTGTCACGTCTGAGGAGCTGGCGGACGCCGCTCAGCTGTCCAGCCTGTCCGACGAAACCCCCGAGGGCCGCTCGATCGTCGTCTACGCGAAACAGGCCTACGGGCTGCGCGAGCGCTCCCCCGGCGAACTCAGCCACGCCCACTGGGTCGAATTCACCGCGACGACCAGGATGTCGGGCGTCAACCTCGACGGACGACAACTGCGCAAGGGCGCGGCCAGCTCGGTGGCCAAGTGGATCCGCGACCAGGGCGGCACCATTCCCGACATTCTCGGCGAGATCGTCGATGGCATTTCGGCCGCCGGCGGAACCCCGCTGGTGGTCGGCGTGGTCACCAACGGCGACGGCAAGAAAGCTGAGGTGCTCGGCGTCATCCACCTCAAGGACGTGGTCAAGCACGGCATGCGTACGCGCTTCGACGAGATGCGCAAGATGGGCATCCGAACGGTGATGATCACCGGTGACAACCCGCTGACCGCCAAAGCGATCGCCGACGAGGCCGGGGTCGACGACTTCCTCGCCGAAGCCACCCCCGAAGACAAGATGATCCTGATCAAGCGTGAGCAGGAGGGCGGCCGCCTGGTCGCGATGACCGGTGACGGCACCAATGATGCACCGGCGTTGGCTCAGGCCGATGTCGGGGTGGCGATGAACAGCGGGACCAGTGCGGCCAAAGAGGCCGGCAACATGGTCGACCTGGACTCCGACCCCACCAAGCTCATCGAGATCGTCGAGATCGGCAAACAGCTGCTGATCACGCGCGGCGCGTTGACCACGTTCTCGATCGCCAACGACATCGCCAAGTACTTCGCGATCATCCCGGCCATGTTCGTGGCGCTGTTCCCCGGACTGGACACGATCAACGTGATGCGGCTGCACAGCCCGCAGTCGGCGATTCTTTCCGCGGTGATCTTCAACGCGGTGATCATCGTCGCGCTGATTCCGTTGGCGCTGCGCGGTGTTCAGTACACACCGAGCAGCGCGTCGAAACTGCTGAGCCGCAACCTTTACATCTATGGGCTGGGGGGCATCGTCGCCCCGTTCATCGGCATCAAACTAATCGACCTCGTCGTGCAATTTATCCCCGGGATGGGCTGACATGAACCGCGTCGGCGACGATGCAGAGCGAAGCGATGAGGAGGAGCGACGCACATGAACCTTTCCAACCTGATTCGCCAACACTGGGCCGCGCTGCGCGCGCTGCTCGTCCTGACCGTGATCACCGGCTTCGCCTACCCCTTGGTCGTCTGGGGAGTTGCGCTACTACCCGGGTTGCACGCCAAGGCGGAGGGCTCGATAGTCAACGTTTCCGGTAAGCCGGTCGGCAGCAAACTGATCGGCCAGCTGTTCACCGACAAGGACGGCAACCCACTGCCGCAGTACTTCCAGAGCAGGCCGTCGGCAGCCGGAAAGGGCTACGACCCACTGGCATCGGGACCCACCAACCTGGGCCCGGAAAGCATCGTCGACACACCGGCCGATCCGACCAAGCTTGCCCCGGGTGCCGATCCGTCCACCGCCGGATTCAAACCCAGCCTGCTGACCCAGGTGTGCTCGCGCAGCTTCGCGATCGGCCAGCTCGAGAAGGTCGACGGTTCACGCCCGTTCTGCACCGGCGGCGGGGTGGGGGCTGTGCTGTCGGTGATCGGGCCGCGGGATTCATCCGGCAACGTGATCCATCCGACCCGGGTGGTCAGCGTGAACGAACCCTGCTCGAACCCCGGGAGCGCACCAACCACGGTGTTCCAGCAGCTCTACGAGGGTGTGCGGGTGGAATGCGCGCAGTACGGTCAGGACTACTCGATCGGTCAGATCGTTCCGATTCGCGGCGCGGCGTCTGATCACCCGGTGGTACCCGCCGACGCCGTCACCGCCAGCGCCAGCGGCCTTGACCCCAACATCTCGCCGGCGTACGCCGATATCCAGGTGGCCCGGGTGGCTCGCGCACGCGGGATCAGCGCCGCCCAGGTGGGCGACGCGGTCCGCGACAACCAGCACGGTCGTACGCTCGGCTTCGTCGGCGAACCGGTGGTTAACGTGCTGCAGCTCAATCTCGAGTTGGACCGCAACTATCCGGTGAAGTCGTGAACATCGCAGTAGACGTGAAGTCTTGACCTTTCCGGTAGATGATGTCCATGTGACTTCCGATGCGTCGGCTGCGAGCCCAGCAACTGACCCGATTGCCCAACAGGGGCAACCGCACAGACGTGGCGACTTGCGCATCTACCTCGGCGCGGCACCGGGTGTCGGCAAGACCTACGCCATGCTCGGCGAAGCGCATCGCAGGCTGGAGCGCGGCACCGACGTCGTCGCGGCGGTGGTGGAGACCCACGGCCGCAAGAAGATCGCCGAACTCCTCGAAGGCATCGAGGTCATTCCGCCGCACTATATCTCCTACCGCGGAACCCTTTTCCCGGAACTCGATGTCGCGGCGGTGTTGCGGCGTCGGCCGCAAGTGGCGCTGGTCGACGAATATGCGCACAGCAACATCCCGGGCAGCGCCAATACCAAGCGCTGGCAGGACATCGAAACACTGCTTGACGCCGGGATCACCGTGATCTCGACGCTCAACATCCAGCACCTGGAGAGCCTCAACGACGTCGTCGCCCAGATCACCGGCGTCGAGCAGCGCGAAACCGTGCCCGACGAAATCGTCCGAAAAGCAGCTCAGATCGAGTTGGTCGACATCACACCGGAAGCGTTGCGGCGCAGGCTCGCCCACGGCAACGTCTACCCGCCGGAACGGATCGACGCGGCGCTGTCCAACTACTTTCGCCCCGGCAACCTGACCGCGCTACGCGAAATCGCGCTGCTGTGGCTTGCTGATCAGGTCGACGCGGCGCTGGCGAAATACCGTGCCGACAAAAAGATTACGGACACCTGGGAAGCCCGCGAACGGGTGGTGGTCGCCGTAACCGGCGGCCCGGAATCGGAAACGTTGGTGCGCCGCGCCTCCCGCATCGCATCGAGGTCGAGCGCCCAACTCATGGTGGTGCACGTCGTCCGCGGCGACGGGCTGTCGGGCGTCTCCGCACCCCAAATGGGTAAGGTGCGCGAACTCACCGCCAGCCTGGGCGCGACGGTCCACACCGTGGTCGGCGACGACGTGCCGACAGCGCTGCTCGACTTCGCCCGCGAGACGAACGCCACCCAGCTGGTGCTCGGCACCTCCCGGCGGTCACGGTGGGCGAGGATCTTCAGCGAGGGAATCGCAGCGACCACCGTCGAGCGCTCGGGGAAGATCGACGTGCACATGGTCACCCATGAGCAGGCTCACCGCGGGTTTTCGTTCTCGTCGGTCTCGCCGCGCGCTCGCAACATCGCGTCCTGGCTGGCCGCCATCACTGTGCCGTGGGCCCTCTTGGGGATCACGGCGGAGTGGTTGGACCCGGTGCTGGACATCGGCGCAAAGACTGCCGTCTTCTTCGCCGGGGTGATTGCTGTCGCGTTGTTCGGCGGTGTGGCACCGGCCGTGCTGTCGGGGCTGTTGTCCGGGGCGCTGTTGGTCTATTTTCTGACCGACCCCCGGCACGCCTTCACCATCGCCAAGTCCAGCCACGCCGTCACCATAGTGGTTCTGTTGGGGGTCGCGATGGCGATCGCCGTATTGGTGGATGCCGCAGCCAGCCGTGCCCGCGAGGCCAGGCGGGCGACCCAGGAGGCCGAGTTGCTGGCGCTGTTCGCCGGGTCGGTGCTGCGCGGGGCCGATCTCACCACGCTGCTGGAGCGGGTGCGGGAGGCTTACTCTCAGCGCGCGGTGTGCCTGGTGCGTGACGTTGACGGTCACCCGGTGACGGTCGCAAGTGTGGGCAAAGACCCGTGCGCAACAGTGGATTCCGCTGACACCGCCGTAAAAGTGGGCGATGAGGAATTCTGGATGCTGATGTCCGGCCGCGCCTTGACCGGCCGCGACCGCAGGGTGCTGTCGGTCGTCGCAACGCAGGCCGCGGGTCTAGTCAAACAGGGTGAGCTCGCCGAAGAGGCCGGCAAGGCTCAATCCCTCGCTGAGGCCGATGAGCTGCGCCGCTTGCTGCTCTCTGCCCTCGGCCACGACCTGCGGACTCCGCTGACCGCCGCCAAGGCAGCGGTATCCAGTCTGCGCGCCGAAGACGTCTGGTTCTCGCCCGAGGACACTGCCGAATTGCTTGCCACCGTTGAAGAGTCGATCGACCAGCTGACCTCACTGGTGGCCAACCTGCTGGATTCGTCTCGGCTGGCCGCCGGCGTGGTCCGGCCACAGCTCTCCGAGGTCTATCTCGAAGAGGTCGTGCAGCGCGCGCTTGTCGGTATCGGCAAGCGCACCACGGTCTTCGGCCGGGGCAGCCTCGACCGGGTCAAGGTGGAGGTCGGCGGGACGGTCGCGATGGCCGACGCGGGTCTGCTGGAACGGGTGCTGGCGAACCTCATCGACAACGCGCTGCGCTACGCACCCAACAGCATGGTGCGGGTCAATGCGGGCCAGGTGGGGGCGCGGGTACTGATCAACGTCGTCGACGAAGGACCGGGGGTCGCCAAAGGCGCCGCGGAGCAGATGTTCGAGCCGTTCCAGCGGCTCGGCGATACTGATAACAGCACCGGTTTGGGCCTCGGGCTGTCGGTGGCCAAGGGGTTCGTCGAGGCGATGAACGGCACCATCCAAGCGACCGACACCCCTGGCGGCGGGTTGACGATCCTGGTGGATCTCGAGGCGCCGCCTGAGATTCCGCCGCCATGAGACGCGATGAAGAGGAGCGGGGCCCGTGACTAGGGTGCTGGTGGCCGACGACGACCAGCAGCTGCTGCGTGCGCTGCGAATCAACCTGTCGGTGCGCGGCTACGAAGTGACCACTGCCGCAACCGGATCGGCTGCACTGCGGGCCGCCGCCGACCAGCACCCCGACGTCGTGATCCTGGACCTGGGTCTGCCTGACATATCCGGCGTCGAGGTGCTCGCCGGGCTGCGTGGCTGGATGAGCGCGCCGGTGATCGTGCTGTCGGCACGGACCGA
>DATFYT010000003.1:0-4003 GCA_035314925.1 Mycobacterium sp.
CGCGGCCCCGGCACCGGCGTCGGCCCCGGCTCCAGCGCCTGAAGCTCCCGCCCCGGCACCGGAGGCGCCTGCCCCCGCGCCGGAACAGGTTGCACCGGCTCCTGCTCCAGCTGCCCCCGCGCCCGCGCCAGAACCGGCCGCGCCGCCGCCTGCTCCCGCTCCGGTCGCTCCGGCACCCGCACCGCCTCCCGCGGTGGTTCCGATACCTATTCCGATTCCGCCGATCTTTGGTGGACCTCACCTGGGACCGCCGAACGGCCCATGGGGCGGCGGCGGGTACCCCGGCGGCGGATACCCCGGTGGCGGTGGCGGCTACCCGGGCCCCGGCGGTGGCGGCGGGTACCCCGGTGGCGGAGGCGGCCACGGCAGCGGTGGTGGCGGCTTCGGCGGCGGCCATGGTGGCGGGGGTCACGGTGGCTTCGGTCACTGATTTGGCCTGCCCGGCCTGGGTTTATAACCTCCGACGGTAAACCGTCACCTGGCGTTTGCCCCCCGCTCAGAAGAGCGATGCCGTTAGCTCATTGCGGCAACTTACACACGGGTGTATGAGGTGCACCGTTTTTGGGACGGGTTATCTGGGTGCTACCCACGCTGCGGGGATGGCCGAACTAGGGCACGAAGTCGTCGGTGTCGACATCGATCCCGGTAAGGTCGCCAAGCTGGCTGCGGGCGATGTTCCATTCTACGAGCCTGGTCTGCGAAAGATGTTGCGGGACAACATCGCAGCGGGCCGTCTTCGATTCACCACCGACTACGACCTGGCTGCCGACTTCGCCGACGTGCATTTCCTCGGGGTTGGCACTCCGCAGAAGAGGGGCGAATACGGCGCCGACCTGAGCCATGTCCACGCCGTAATCGACACGCTCGCACCGCGTTTGACACGGTCAGCGGTGATCGTCGGGAAGTCCACGGTTCCGGTCGGGACCGCTGCCGAGCTTGTCCAACGAGTCCGCGGCGCAGCGCGTCCGGGTGTCGACATCGAAGTCGCGTGGAACCCGGAGTTTTTGCGCGAGGGGTTCGCGATCCACGACACGCTACATCCCGACCGCATTGTGCTTGGTGTACAGGATGGTTCGATACGCGCCGAGTCCGCGATCCGTGAGCTGTACTGGCCGATGCTGGACGCCGAGGTGCCGTTCCTGGTGACCGACCTGCAGACCGCGGAGCTGGTCAAGGTCTCCGCAAACGCCTTTCTGGCGACCAAGATCTCGTTCATCAACGCGATCTCCGAGGTATGCGAAGCCGCCGGCGCCGACGTCACACTGTTGGCCGACGCGCTCGGGCACGATCCTCGGATCGGACGCCGATTCCTCAACGCCGGCTTGGGCTTTGGCGGTGGCTGCCTGCCGAAAGACATCCGCGCCTTCATGGCGCGTGCCGGCGAGCTCGGCGCCGACCAAGCGTTGACCTTCCTGCGCGAAGTCGACAACATCAACATGCGGCGCCGCACCAAGATGGTCGCAATCGCCACCAACGCGTGCGGCGGCTCGCTGCTCGGCGCGAACATCGCCGTGCTCGGCGCCGCGTTCAAACCCGAATCCGACGACGTGCGTGACTCGCCGGCACTCAATGTCGCCGGCCAGCTGCAACTCAACGGGGCCGCGGTCAACGTGTACGACCCCAAGGCACTGGAGAACGCCCAGCGGCTGTATCCCACGCTCAATTACGCCGTCTCGGTGGAGGAAGCGTGCGACCGCGCCGACGCGGTCCTGGTGCTGACCGAGTGGCCGGAATTCGTCGATCTCGATCCCAATCAGCTCGCCGACCGGGTGCGCTCCCGAGTCGTCGTCGACGGCCGCAACTGCCTCGACGTGCAGAAGTGGCAGCAGGCCGGTTGGCGCGTGCACTGCTTGGGTCGGCGCGTAGCCTGACCGCGTGGACTATGCGGTCGAGCTCCTCGAGCAGAACCGTGCGTTCGGCGAGGTAATCCGCAGCGGCGAACCGTCGACCCCGATACCGACGTGTCCTGGTTGGAGCCTCAGCCACTTGCTGCGGCACGTCGGCCGCGGTGATCGCTGGGCAGCGCAGATCATCGCCGACCGCATCGACGGTTACCTCGACCCGCGCGCGGTCGAGAATGGCAAGCCGCCCGCCGGGGCCGACGAGGCGATCGACTGGCTGCACGGCGGCGCGCAGCGGCTGATCGATGCGATCGAAAACGTCGGGGTGGAAACCCCGGTGTGGACTTTCCTGGGCCCGCGCCCGGCTTACTGGTGGGCGCGGCGCCGACTGCATGAGGCGACGGTGCACCGCGCTGACGGGGCGCTGGCGCTCGGGCTCGAGTACGCGCTTTCGCCCGAGCTGGCCGCCGACGGTATCGGCGAATGGCTCGAGCGGGTCGCGAGCGGGGCCGGTCGCAACGACGCGCCAATTCCGCTGCAGGACGGCCACACTGTGGCTCTGTGCGCCACCGATCCCGGGGTGGGTGTCGCCGGGCAGTGGACGATCCGCGCAGACGCCGGCCGCATTTCATGGTCGCACGGCGTCCAAGACAGCTCTGTGCTGCTGCGCGGCGGCGCCGTCAACCTGCTACTGGCACTGGTCCGGCGAGTCCGGTTAGAAGACACCGACATCGTGGTATCCGGCGACGCGTCAATATGGCAGAACTGGCTCGGGCGCACGCCTTTCTAGGCCCACGCGGTACCTTTCACACCATGACCACATCGGAGATGGCCACCGTGCTGGCGTGGCATGACGCGTTGAACGCGTCTGACCTCGACACCCTGCTGGCCCTGTCCAGCGATGACATCGACGTCGGCGATGCGAATGGCGCCGCCCAAGGCCATGCCGCATTGCGTGACTGGGCATCGGCCCACCCTCCCCACGCCGAAGTGGGCAGGATATTCGTCCACGACGGCGTCGTCGTCGTCGAACAGAAGATCGACGGCCCAGGCGAATCCGGCTCCACCATCGCATCTGCGTTCCGCGTGGTGCACGACCACGTCACCTCTGTATTTCGCCACGACAACCTGGCGGCAGCGCTCGCTGCCACCGAACTGACCAACGCTGACCTCGTCGACTGAGGAGTGACAAATGCGAGGAATCATCCTGGCCGGCGGATCGGGTACACGGCTGTACCCGATCACCATGGGCGTCAGCAAGCAGCTGTTGCCGGTCTACGACAAACCGATGATCTACTACCCGTTGTCCACGCTGATGATGGCCGGGATCCGCGACATCCAGGTGATCACCACTGTTCCGGACGCGGCCGCATTCGAACGAATTCTCGGTGACGGCAGCCAATTCGGCATCAACATCAGTTACGCGGTACAAGGTCATCCCGAGGGCCTGGCCCAGGCGTTCGTCATCAGCGCCGGTCACATCGGCGCCGACTCGGTGGCTTTGGCGTTGGGCGACAACATCTTCTACGGACCCGGGCTGGGCACCAACCTCCGACGTCATCAAGAAATAAGCGGGGGCGCGATTTTCGCCTACTGGGTGGCCAACCCGTCGGCATACGGTGTCGTCGACTTCGGCGCGGACGGCATCGCGTTGTCGATCGAAGAGAAACCGGCCACGCCGAAATCGAACTACGCGGTGCCGGGTTTGTACTTCTACGACAACGACGTGATCGAGATCGCCCGGAGCCTAAAGCCCTCTGCGCGCGGCGAATACGAGATCACCGACGTGAACCGGACCTATCTCAATCAGGGTCGGCTGGCCGTCGACGTGCTCGCCCGCGGCACAGCCTGGCTGGACACCGGGACATTCGACTCATTGGCTGATGCCGGTGACTACATTCGCACGCTCGAACGTCGCCAGGGTCTGAAAGTCAGCGTCCCCGAAGAAGTCGCGTGGCGGATGGGCTTCATCGACGACGAACAACTGGCCCGCCGCGCCGAATCCCTGCTGAAATCCGGCTACGGCGCCTACCTGCTGCAGCTGCTGGAACGACGCTAGAGCTCAGCCACCCGACAGCGGACGCCCCATGACGGTCAGGCGGTTTCCGTAACGGGGCCCGTGACCGAACCCGCCGGACCTGGCGCCGGCCGCACCCGGCATA
>DATFYT010000004.1:0-5795 GCA_035314925.1 Mycobacterium sp.
CGAGATGGGGATGACGGCCTCCCGCCGACTGAAGGACCTGAAAAGCGCGGGCCCCGGATTCATCGCCTTCGGTCTAATAGCGCCGAACCTATTCGCGACTATCGGGCTCATCGTCGCTCACGCCTACGCTCATCTCACCCACACCCCGTTCGAGCCGGGGACGTATATCCTGTTCGCCATACTCTGCGGCGCTGCGTCATACATTGCTGTGCCCGCGGTCCAGCGGCTGGCGATCCCCGAGGCGAGCCCGACGCTGCCATTGGCCGCATCACTGGGCTTGACGTTTTCCTACAACGTCACGATCGGCATCCCGGTCTATATCGAGATCTCGCGGGCCGTCACGCCGTGGTTCACCTGACGCGAGAAAGCCTCAGGCGCAGGCGAATTCGACGGGCAGCGCCGCCGGGGAACGGAACGCCATGCCGGAGATATGCGGCGCCGGGGCGCTCGGGTCCAATCGCAAATCCGGTAGCCGGTCCAGTAGCGCGTTGATCGCAACAGTCGCTTCCATCCGCGCCAGGTGCATGCCTAAGCAGAGATGCGGACCACCGCCGAACGTCAGGTGAGCGATGTTCCTCCGGGCGGGATCGAAGCGGTCCGGGTCCGGGTAGCGCTTCGGGTCCCGGTTGGCCGCGGCGACGCTGACGCTGACGTTCGTTCCGGCCGGAATCGCGACCCCGCTGAGCTCGCAGTCGCGGGCTGCCACCCGCATCACGGTGGTTATCGGCGGCTCCCAGCGCAACGCCTCCTCGAAGGCGCCGCGCACCATGCCGGGATTGGCCCGCAGCGCGTCGAGCTGCTCCGGCTCGGTGAGCAGGGCGACCAGTAGGTTGCCCGACGCGCGGTAGGTCGTCTCCACCCCGGCGGGCAGGATCAGCAGCAGGAACGCGAAGATTTCATCGTCGGTGAGCCGTGTCCCCTCAATCTCGGTCTGCGACAGCATGGTGATCAGGTCGTCCTGCGGATTGCGCCGCCGCTCGGCCAGGATCTCGGTGAAGTACGCCTTCAGCGCCGCGGATGCGGCGATTCCGCAATCCCAGTTGTAGACCACGTTGAGCAACTCGATCGAGAGCCGCTGGAAGCGCGGGTAGTCCTGCCGCGGTAAACCCATGATCCGCGCGATGACCTGTACCGGAAACGCGAAGGTGAAATCGCGGGCCAGCTCGGCCCGCCCGCGCGGCGCGAAGCTGTCGATGAGTTCGTGAACCACCACCTCCACCAGTTCACAGCCCCAGCGGTCCAGCAACGCGGACCGGAACGACGGAGACACCAGGGCCCGGCCGGCCCGGTGGTCCGCGCCGTCGCGTTCGAGGATCGTGCGGCCCATGACCGGGCCCATGATCTTGTCGTAGATCGACGAGGAGTACGTATCGGGGTGCGTTAGCACCGTCTGGCATTCGTCGTATCCGAGCACCGTAACCCCGGATTCCATTATTCCGCTTGAGGTTTCGGCGAAAGGGCTGCCTACAATCACCCGGTTCCGCGACCGCGCCTCACGCAGCCGCTCGTGCACATTCTCGACCTCCATCAGCAACCCGCCCTGCAGTTCGGCAGGGTCGAATTCGTTAGCGGCCGGAGTCATGAGGCCGACACCGTATGAGTGTCGCGGCCGGACCGCAGCACGGTGCCGGGCAACGCGCCGGTGGCGACGCCGTCGCGACACACCTCGACGCCGCCGACCAGCACCGAGGCGATCCCGTGGGCGTCGGCGACCAACCGTGGTGCACCGGCGGGCAAGTCGTAACGGGTGCGCTCCGGCCCGTGGTCGATGGTGGCCGGATCGAACAGCACCAAGTCGGCGTGCCAGCCCGGCGTGATCCGACCGCGTTCGGCCAGCCCGTAGAGCCGGGCCGGCACATCGGTGAGCAGCCGGACCGCTTCCTCGAGCGTCACCACCTGGTGCTCACGGACACCGTGGCCGAGTAGCGATGTGGTGTAGATCGCGCCGCACATCATGTCGAGGTGCGCGCCCGCATCCGAGCCGCCGATGACGGCATGCGGCGAGCGCCACACCTCGGCACGCAAGCGCCAGTCGGCGGCGTCGTCACCGAACGGCGCGGGCGTCAGTCCGGTGCGCAGCTCATCGGCGATCACGATGTCGAGCAAGGTGTCGAACGGCTCCCCACCACGAGCGGCGGCCACCTCCCCGACACTGCGGCCGGTCGCGACGGAGTTCTGCGGAGCGAAGGTCTCGACGATGATCAACCGCGCCCAGTTCGCCAGGCCGCGCAACATGCCGGCCTCCTCCGACTGGGCGCCGTCGTTGAGCCGGCGACGTACCGCCGGATCCGCCAGCGCGGCCAACCGCTCGGGCACCGGCAGGTGCATCGTGTCGCGCCAGCCAGGCAACCCGTCGAGCACGAAGCCGGTGAGGAACGACAGCCGAATCTTCATGGCGTGCGGCAAGGTCAGCGCGATTACCCGGCCGCCGCGTTCGGCGGCGACCTCGGAGGCGCGCAACTGCCGCTGGTGCCCGGCCGGATTGGCCGCCGAGACGCCGAGCAGGTTCCAGTTGAGCGGGCGATCGGCGGCCACCGACATGTCAGTGAGCAGGGCGACCTCGTCGTCGGAAAAGCCTTGCAGGCAGCCGGGAATGATCGCCTCCAGCGTGGTGCCCGGATGGTCGCGTACGCCGGTCGCCAACGCCAGCAGCTCGTCGCGAGTGGCGCTGCGTGACGGCACCGGCTGGCCGGCGCCGTCATTGTGGGTCTGCGACTGGGAGGTGGAGAACCCAAGCGCGCCATCGGCCAAGGCTTCATGCAGCAGCGTGACCATCCGGTCGACCTGCTTTAGCGTCGCCTGACCACCGACCGCGTCCTCCCCCATCGCCGCCAGCCGAAGCGCCGAATGCCCAACCAGGAAGCCGGCATTGACGGCGACGCGGCCGTCGAACCGTTTGAGCCAGTCGCCGAATGACGACCACTGCCAGTCCAGCCCGGCCCGCAACGCGTCGAGCGGCATACCCTCGACCCGCGCCAGCATGCGGGTGAGGTAGTCCTGCTGGTCGGCCGCCACGGGTGCGAGCGTGAATCCACAGTTGCCGCCGAACACGGTGGTAACGCCGTGCTGCAACGACGGGCTCGCGGTCGGGTCCCAGAACAGCTGCGCGTCGTAGTGGGTGTGCAGGTCGACAAAGCCCGGCGTTAGCGTCAGACCCTGTGCGTCAACGGTTTTCGTAGCCAGATCATCGATGTCACCGACCGCGGTGATCCTACCGTCGCTGACACCGACGTCGCCGTGAAACGCCGGCGCACCTGTGCCGTCAACGATCTCGGCGTCACGAATCAGCAGATCGAGCACGAGGGTCTCCTACCCGTTGGTCAGCCACCCGTCGTCGGGCAGCGGGTGGCGGAAAAGCTCTGCGGCATTGCGGTGGGTGATCCGGGCGGCATCCTGTGCGGACAGGCCCGCGACATTGCGCGCGACGACCTCCTGGGTGTCCGGCCACGTCGAGTCGGCGTGCGGGTAGTCGCTTTCGACGAGAATGCGCTGAGCCCCAATCGCGTCCATCGCACCGAACGCCGACGGGTCGTCGATCGAACAGAACCAGAAGTTGCGCCGCAGCACCTCGCTGGGCAGCAGATCACTCTTCCAGGCTCCGCCATCTCGACCCGAAGCAGAGTGTGCCAGAACATAATCCGCCCGATCCGCCAGCATCGCCGCCCAGCCCAGCCCAGCCTCGGACATGGCGATATTCAGTCGCGGGAAGCGGACCGGGATACCCGACCACAGCATGTCGGCGCAGGCAACGAGACCGTTTGCCGGAAACAAGGTCGTGATGGTCTCGAACGGGGTGTCCGGCGCGGGAATCGGCGCCCACTGGGCGGATCCGGTGTGCAGGCACACGACGGTGTTCGTCTCCTCGCAGGCGGCAAAGAAGGGGTCCCACACACCGCTGTGCAGGCTGGGAATCCCACATTGGGCCGGCAGCTCGGGGAAGCTCACCGCTTTGAAGCCGCGAGCGGCGTTGCGGCGCAACTCTTCGGCCGCCAGCTGCGGGTCGGCCAGCCACGGCAGCTGCAGCGGAATGATCCGCTCCGGGAAGCTGCCGGTCCACACCTCCAGTTGCCAATCGTTCCAGGCCCGCAGCACAGCGAGCCCCAGTTCCGGGTCGTCGCTTTTCCAGAACACGGTCCCCGCGAATCCCGCGATCAGCGACGGGAAATTCAGCGACGCCCAAATTCCGGCCAGGTCCATGTCAGCGATGCGGGCCTTGATGTCCCAGCAGCCGCGGCGCATCTCGTCGAAGCGCGCCGCCTCCATGCTCCAGTCCTCGCGCGGCCGTCCAACCACGGCGTTGAGCCCGATGTTCGGATAGTCGCGGTCCTCGTAGCGCCAGACCTGCCGGCCGTCGTCGGTCTCCATGATCCGCGGCGCCCGATCGGCCAGCGCGGCAGGAAGCCGGCCGTCGAACATGTCCGGCGGCTCGATGACGTGGTCGTCGACGGAGATCAGAACGTGCTGTCGCTCGCGGGGAGCAGGGTCCGGCAGCAGCGCCATACCTGACGACTATCGTCGGTTTTCCGCGGCTGTCAACGCTATCAATGCAATCAATGCAAAGTTGACGTGGATTGGTCGGTTCAGGTCTGTATGACTCCACGACTGACGAGAATCGCGCGTATCTCCGAAGTCCTCGTTTGGATCTCGTGGTACTCGTAGCCCTTGACAACGGCAACCCAGTCATCGCCGCGGTTGATCGCGAACTCGGCGGCCGCGGCTAGTGCTTGATTGAACGCCGTTGCTACGTCATCGGTCCACATGATCCATACTCCGAGTTCGGTTTCGCAGAGGGCGCCGATTGACGCGAAGAAGCTCTCGGTCGCGCCGTTCGCCGGATCTGGATTCAAGAAGTACAAGAGATATGGGAACTGTGCATACAAACTTTGTAAGAAGGCAACAATCGACGGATTCAGGTAGGGTGGAGAACTCTCTGGTACCTCTGCGAAGGTCAGGACGACCGACCCGCGCCAGTCTCGGGCCAGTGCGGGATCAGCACCAACATCGGCCAGAACATTGCGCAGTGCACTGATGTCTTCAACGCGCCACTCACTCGGCGGAACATTGAGCCGTCGCAAAGTCATTGTGCGGCGCTCGACTCGTGCGCCCACTCATGAGCGATCAACCGAGGAGCACCTTCCATGCGTATTGGGCAAGCCTTCCCTCACATCCTCAGCGCAAGCTATCGCATCGGCATCGATGAGGGCGAGTTCGGGCTCGGAGACATCCAAAGATATAACACCGCTTAGATATTCAGCGCGACAATGTAATCGCAGCCTCGGGGCAGTTCTTCTCGGCCTCCGCGGCCTGCGCTTCGAGGTCACCGGAGACGTTCTCGACGAGCACGACGGCGTGCCCTACCTCGTCGGCATCGAAGACGTCCGGCGCCAACGTGTAGCAGCGCCCGTGCCCCTCGCAGCGCTCCGCGTCGACACAAACACGACTCACGTGGGTACCGGAAACGTCAACGGCAGCGACTCCACCGACCGCAATGCGGCGGTGTAGGTCAGCTCGGTACCGGGTTTGATCTCGTAATCCGGTATGCGCCGGTGGAATTCGCGCAGCGCCACCCGCAGCTCCATGCGGGCCAGGTGCGACCCGAGGCAGCGGTGCGGCCCGCCGCCGAAGGCGCGATGTCGGTTCGGGTTGCGGCGGAAGTCCACCAGCTCGGGGTCGGGGAATTCGGCGGGGTCGGTGTTCGCCGCGCCTAGTAGCGGGCTGACCCGCTCCCCCTTGCTGATCGGGCAGCCGCCCACCTCAACGTCTTCCGTCGCGACCCGCACGACACCGGGCACCGG
>DATFYT010000005.1:0-30218 GCA_035314925.1 Mycobacterium sp.
TCAGAGGAATTTATTATGGGCTGCGTGCGCGCCGAGGAGATCGTCGAGGAGTTCCCGGTCGTCAACATCGACTCCCCCGCGCTGGACGCGGTCCGCTTGCTTGCCGAGCACCGGCTGAACGGACTGGTGGTTGTCACCAACACGTCCGAAACACCGTACGCGATCCTCCCGGCGTCCCAAGTCGTCCGATTCATCGTGCCCGGCTACGTGCAAGAAGACCCAGGGCTGGCCGGCGTGTTCACTGAATCGATGGCCGACCAGGCCGCAGCGAAGCTGGGCGGCAAGACGATTCGCGACGTGCTGCCCAAGCAACGTCAGTATGTACCGGTGGTCGACGCCGACGACACCATCATCGAGGTGGCCGAGCTGATGGCGCGCGTGCGTAGTCCGCTGGTCGCCGTCGTCAAAAAGAGAAGGTTGCACGGAGTGATCACCGCATCACGCCTACTGGCCGCAGCATTGAAAGATTGATCGGGCGTTCGGGGAATGACGCCTACGATGTATTACGCGATCACGGTGTTCCTGCTCGCCTACGCGTTCATTATCAGCGAGCGCTTCAACCAGACCAAGGTCGCGCTCGTTGGCGCCGGGCTGATGGTCTGCCTGCCGGTGATGGACTCCCCCGACGTCTTCTACTCCGAGGACAACGGAATCGACTGGGACGTCATCTTTTTGATGCTCGGGATGATGATGATTGTCAGCATCCTGCGCCAGACCGGTGTGTTCGAATACGTCGCGATCTGGGCAGTCAAGCGCGCCAACGGCTCGCCTATGCGCATCATGATGCTGCTGATGGTGGTGATGGCGTTCGCCTCGGCCATACTGCCCAACGTCGTCTCGGTATTGCTTATCGCGCCAGTCACCTTGCTGGTCTGCGATGCGCTGGATATCAATCCCGTACCGCTGTTGATGGCCGAGGTGTTCGCCTCCAACGTCGGAGGCGCGGCGACGCTGGTCGGCGACCCGCCGAACATCATCATCGGCGCCCGCAAGTCCCTGTCCTTCAACGCCTTCCTCGTCAACATGGCCCCGATCGTTGTCATCGTGATGCTGGTCCTCCTCGCCGTAACGCCTTTGTTGTTCCGCGGCCTTTCGGCCGTCAGCGCCGAGAGAGTTGCTGCCGTCATGTCACTGCAAGAGAGTGACGCCATCCGAGATCGTCGGCTGCTCGTCAGGTGTGTCGTTGTCATGGTCGTGGTGTTGGCCGGGTTCATCGTCTCCCCGGCTATCCACATCGCGCCGTCCCTGGTCGCACTGCTGGGCGCCGGCATTCTCATTCTGACCTCACGGCTGGAACAGTCCGAGTACCTGTCCAACGTCGAATGGGACACCCTGCTGTTCATGGTCGGCCTGTTCATCATGGTCGGCGGCCTGTTCAAAACCGGGGTTATCAAGATGTTGGGCAGGCTGGCAGCCGAGTTCACTGGCGGCAACGTCCTGCTGACCACCATGCTGATCCTGGTTATTTCGACACTGGTGTCCGGTTTCATCGACAACGTCCCCTACGTCGCCACGATGACGCCGATCGTCGGCCATCTCGCCTCGACAATCACCGGACCGCACCACCACCACGTCTTGTGGTGGTCGCTGGCACTCGGCGGCGACTTGGGTGGCAACCTGACCGCCGTCGGATCCAGCGCCAACATCGTCATGCTCGGCATTGCCATGCGATCCGGCCACCCCATCTCGTTTGGAGAATTCACCCGCAAAGGCATTGTGATCACCACGATCTCCACCGCGCTCTGTGCGGTCTACTTGTGGCTGCGGTACTTCGTTCTTGCGTAGTCGTCAGCGTGTCAACAGCGCGACGCACTCGATGTGATGGGTCAGCGGGAACGAGTCGAACACCGCAACCTTGTCGACCGCATAGCCGTGCTGCCGATACAGACCGATGTCGCGGGCGAACGATGCGACCTCACAGCCGATGTGCACCACCCGCGGGACCTCGGCCGCGGCGAGCAAGTCGATCACGTCACGTCCGGCGCCGGCACGCGGCGGATCCAGCACGGCCACATCCGCGCCGCGGCGTTGTGCGGTCAGCGCCCGCCGCACCGAATCGGTGATCGCACTCACCTGCGCGAGCTCGGCCAAGGCGGCACGCGCCACCCGTGATGCCGCCCGTGAGCTGTCGACGCTGATCACCTGCCCGGACTCCCCGACCGCGTCACCAAGCACCGCGGCAAAAACCCCGACGCCACCGTAGAGATCCCAGGCGGTCATGCCCGGGCCCGGCTGGGCCCAGTCGCTGACCAGTTCGCTGTAGGTCCGTGCCGCGTCGCAGTGCGCCTGCCAGAAGGCCGTCACCGGGACCTGCCAACTGTGCCGGCCTGCCCGCTGCACGCCCTGGAAGCTACCCTCGACCACCTCGGTCGAGGTTCGTCGGCCTTGGCGTACCGTGCGCACCACATGCCGCTGACCGTCGTCGTCGATGACGACGTGCAGATGCGCACCGGGCGGCCATTCGATACAAGCCAGACCGTCGGTCATTCCGGCCGGCAGCTGGCCGCAGTTGAGATCGGTGACCAGCTCGTCGCTGCGGTAGCGATGAAATCCGGCGCGGCCGTCAGCACCGATGTCGAGCCGGACCCGTGTTCGCCACCCAGTCGGGCCGCGTGGCGTCAGTGGCTGGACTGCGCCACTCCACTGGTAATCGCCAAGGCGGGCAAGTTGATTGGAGACGACCTCGGCTTTGAGCGCACGCGCCGCTTCCGGCTCGACGAAAGCCAGGTCGCAGCAGCCTGCACCCTCTACTCCGGCGATCGGGCATAGCGACGCCCTACGATCGCTCGACGGGTCGATCACCTCGACCGCCTCGGCGTGCCAGTAGGAACCCCGATCTACCGTGACCCGCACCCGCACCCGCTCGCCGGGCAGCGCATAGCGGACGAAGACCACCCGGCCATCGTGACGTGCCACGCAGCTGCCCCCGTTGGCCGGCGCGCCGACGGTCAGCGTCAGTTCCGCCAAGGCGGTCGATTCAGGTGTCAATCGAATATCCCCCGACGGGCATCGCCGGGAGCCGCATGCGGGTGCATCGACTTGAGTCGCTCCGACGAATTGAGTTGCCAGGGAACCGATGTCACCATCACCCCCGGCATGAAAAGCAACCGGCCCTTCAGCCGCAGCGCGCTCTGATTGTGCAGCAGATGCTCCCACCAGTGGCCGACGACGTACTCCGGCAGGAAAACCGTCACCACGCTGCGCGATGATTCCTTGTTCACTCGCTTGACGTAATCCAGTATCGGGCGGGTGATTTCGCGGTACGGCGAAGCGATGACCTTCAGCGGCACCTTGATATCGCTGTCTTCCCAGGCGCGGACCAGCTGACGGGTTTCGGCGTCGTCGACGCTGACCGTGATGGCCTCCAGCACATCGGGCCGCGTCGCGCGCGCGTAGGCCAGCGCGCGCAGCGTCGGCAGATGCAACTTCGATACCAAAACCACGGCGTGGTTGCGGCTGGGCAAAACGACCTCACTGTGTTCGACGGCCTGCTGCTCCAGTTCCAGGCCGACAGTGTCGTAATGCTTGCGGATCATTTTCATCAGGACGAAAAGCAAAACCATCGCGACAACGGCGATCCACGCCCCAGCAAGGAACTTGGTGATCGACACGACGAACAGCACCGTGCCGGTGGCCACAAAACCGATGGTGTTGACCACCCGGGAACGCAGCATCGTACGCCGGACCGCGGGATCGGACTCGTTGCGCAGCAACCGAGTCCAGTGTCGGACCATACCGATCTGGCTCAGCGTGAACGATATGAAAACACCGACGATGTACAGCTGAATCAGCGCAGTGACTTGCGCGCGGAAGGCGATGATCGCCGCGAGCGCCGCCACCGCCAAAAACACGATGCCGTTGGAGAACGCCAGCCGGTCCCCGCGGGTATGTAGTTGGCGCGGAAGATAACTGTGCTGCGCGAGCACCGAGCCCAGGACCGGGAACCCGTTGAACGCCGTGTTGGCCGCCAAGACCAGGATGAGCGCGGTCACCGTTGCGATCAGCAGAAACCCGATGTGGAAGCTGCCGAACACCGCTTGGGCGATCTGCGTCACGAGAGTCTTCTGTTGATAGTCGCGCGGGATACCGCTCAGCTGGGTAGCGGGATCGTCGACGATCTGGACCCCGGTCTCCTTGGCCAGCAGGATGATGCCCATCAACAGGCTGACCGCGATCGTGCCGAGCATTAGCAACGTGGTTGCCGCATTGCGCGACTTGGGTTTTTGGAATGCCGGCACTCCGTTGCTGATCGCCTCCACCCCGGTGAGCGCCGCGCAGCCCGACGAGAACGACCGCGCCACCAGGAACACCAACGCAAAGCCGGCGATCGAGCTGCGTTCGGCATGCATCACAAAACCGGCGGACTCGGCCCGCACCGGTTCGCCCAGCACGTAAATGCGGAACAAGCCCCAACCGAGCATGAGGCCCACGCCGACGATGAACGCGTAGGTCGGGACGGCGAAGGCCACCCCGGACTCGCGCACACCGCGCAGGTTCAGTGCCATCACCAGCAGGATCGCGCTCACACAGAACAGCACCTTGTGGTCGGCCACGAACGGAATGGCAGATCCGATGTTCGACATGGCTGATGCCGTCGAAACAGCCACCGTGAGAACGTAATCCACCATCAGCGCGCTCGCCACCGTGAGACCGGCGTTGGGGCCTAGATTAGTTGTGACCACCTCGTAGTCACCGCCGCCGGACGGGTAGGCACGCACGTTCTGCCGGTAGCTGGCCACCACGACCAGCATCACCGCCGCCACCGCCAGCCCGATCCACGGCGTCAACGAATACGCCGCCAGCCCGGCCACCGAGAGCATCAGAAAGACCTCTTCGGGAGCGTAAGCCACCGAGGACAACGCATCGGAAGCGAACACCGGCAAGGCGATCCGCTTGGGTAGCAGTGTGTGACTCAGCCGATCGCTGCGAAACGGCTGACCCAAAACCAGCCGGCGCGCCGCGGTCGAAAGTTTGGACACGAGAGCCAAGAGTAAGCCCACCCGCGATTGCCGGTACGGTTCTCTAGACGACAACGTTCCGGTCCGAACTGGCTGGAATCCTCCCGAGAGGATCCGCAGGTGCGAGTGGTTGTGATGGGCTGCGGCAGGGTGGGGTCGTCGGTGGCCGACGGGTTGTCTCGGATCGGCCACGACGTCGCGGTCATCGACAGCGACAGCACCGCGTTTAGCCGGCTGAGCCCCGACTTCGCCGGTGAGCGCGTCCTCGGCCTGGGCTTCGACCGAGACGTGCTGCTCAGGGCCGGCATCGAGGAAGCCGATGCGTTCGCGGCGGTGTCATCCGGAGACAACTCCAACATCATTTCGGCTCGGCTGGCTCGGGAAATCTTTCGGGTGCCGCGGGTGGTCGCGCGGATCTATGACGCCAAGCGTGCGGAGGTCTACGAGCGACTCGGCATTCCCACGATTGCCACCGTGCCCTGGACGACCGATCGGCTGCTCAATGCGCTCACCCGGGACACCGAGACCACCAAGTGGCGAGACCCGACCGGAACCGTCGCCGTCGCCGAAGTCGCGCTGCACGAGGACTGGGTGGGCCACCGAGCCACCGATCTGGAAACGGCCACCGGCGCTCGGGTGGCGTTCTTGATTCGATTCGGCACCGGCGTGCTCCCGGAACCGAAGACGGTCATCCAGGCCGGCGATCAGGTCTACATCGCCGCCATTTCCGGTCACGTGGCCGAGGCGCTGGCCATCGCGGCGTTGCCACCCAGCGAGGACCTCGAGCCATGAAGGTAACTATCGCTGGAGCCGGCGCGGTCGGCCGCTCGCTCGCCCGCGAACTGCTGGAAAACGGTCACGACGTGTCGCTGATCGAGCGCAACCCCGAGCACATCGACGTCGACGCAATCAAGGGCGCGCACTGGCGGCTCGGCGACGCCTGCGAGATGAGCGTGCTGCAGTCGATACGGCTGGAGGAATTCGACGTTGTGGTGGCGGCCACCGGCGACGACAAGGCGAACGTGGTGCTCAGCTTGCTGGCCAAGACCGAGTTCGCCGTGCCCCGGGTGGTAGCCCGGGTCAACGATCCCCGCAACGAGTGGCTGTTCACTGATGCCTGGGGCGTCGACGTGGCGGTGTCGACTCCGCGGATGCTGGCGTCCTTGATCGAGGAGGCCGTCGCGGTCGGAGACCTGGTGCGGCTGATGGAGTTCCGGAGCGGTCAGGCCAACCTGGTCGAGATCACGCTGCCCGACGACACGCCGTGGGGTGGCAAGCCGGTGCGCAAATTGCAGCTGCCGCGCGACGCCGCGCTGGTGACGATCCTGCGTGGGCCAAGGGTCATCGTGCCGCAAGACGACGAGCCGCTGGAAGGTGGCGACGAGTTGCTGTTTGTGGCCGTCACCGAGGTGGAGGAGGAGTTGCGTCAGCTGTTGCTGCCTCTGCAGTGACGGCGGTCGCCTCCAGCGCGCGCTGCGCCATCCTGATCGCCAGGTAGGTCACCAGCGCCGCCGCGGCGGTCAGCGGCCAGCCCATGGAGATCCGTGCCACCACAAGCCAGCCCGTGTGGTCGGACTGATAGAGCAAGTGCTGCACGACGAAGCGGGCGCCAAATACCACCACCCAGGTGAGGGTGGCGATATCGAAAGCGAAGACCGCGCGGCGCACGTCGCGCCAGGCTCGATCGTGCCCGTGCAGCCAGCTCCAGATGTAGCCGACCACCGGGCGCCGGATCAGGACGGACACCCCGAATACCGCCGCCCACAACAGCGACGTCCAGATGCCCAGCAGAAAATAGCCCTTGGACTCTCCCAGCAGGTAGGCGATCAGTGCGCAGACCGCGACGCCGATCAGTCCCGAGACCGCCGGCTGCACGGATTCCCGCCGGACCAGCCGCCACACCAGGATGAGCGTGGCAATACCGAGGGCCGCGCCGACCGCCGCCGACAAGCCCATCAGCCTCGAGGTGCCGACGAACACCAACACCGGCAGCGAGGAGTAGATCATCCCCGACACGCCACCCAGTTGTGCCATCATCCGGTCGGCTGGCGTGCGGTCGGCAGTAACCGGCGCCGCTTCGCCCTCGGCGGCGGGAGTCATGTCACTGGCTTCTTCTGTCGCACCGTTCACTGCGCGCTTCACCGCTGAATTTCGTAGTGCGGGTTGTAAATCGCCTTGCTGCCGTTTTCCAGCTTGCCGAGCCGGCCCTGCACCCGCAGCGTGCGGCCCGAGTCGATGCCGGCAATCCGCCGTTGCCCCAGCCACACCAGCGTCACGGTGTCGGTGCCATCGAACAGCTCGGCGCGAACTCCGTCGGCGCAACCCTTGGCGTTGGTTTCCACGCAGCGCAGCGTTCCGACCATCGTGACCTCCTGGCCTCGCTCACAGTCGATGGCGCGCTGCGCGCCAGTAGTGACCGCCTCGTCGCACAACTCCTCGGCATCGCGCTGCTCGGGGTCCTCCGTCAGCCGACGAGTCAGCCGGCGCAGATAGCCTTTCGCCGCCGCCATGGCCTCTCCTGACCGTCTGTGGGTCTTCCCTGTAGGTCTTCTAGGGGTGAACCTGATCCTCCCACGCCAACGGACACCGTAGACGGGTTAGTTCCCGAGCGCCATGACGTGCCGCAGTACCTTCTGCGAACACCCGAAAGCGCCCGGGCAATATCTAGGTGTGGCTACCAACCTGGGCGGTGTGACAACCGTCATCCTGCCGGGAACGGGGTCCGACGACGACTACATCATCCGGGCGTTCTCGAGGCCGCTACGCGATGCCGGCGCGCAAATCCTGGCACCGCGGCCACAGCCAGATCACTTGCTCTCCGGCTACCTGACCGCCCTGGACAACGCCGCGGGCCGAGGCCCGATCGCCGTCGGCGGTGTTTCGATCGGTGCCGCGGTAGCCGCGGCGTGGGCGCTGCAGCATCCCGACCGCGCGGTGGCCGTGTTGGCCGCGCTGCCGGCCTGGACCGGTGCGCCCGGCGACGCCGCGGCCGCCATCGCCGCCCGGCACTCCGCGCAACAGCTGCGCCACGACGGTCTGGCCGCAACGACCAACCAGATGCGGGCGTCCAGTCCGCCGTGGTTGGCCGACGAGCTGACCCGGTCATGGCAGAGCCAGTGGCCGCATCTGCCGGACGCCATGGAGGAAGCGGCGGCCTACGTCGCCCCGACTCGCGCGCAGTTGCAGCAGCTCGCGGTGCCGATGGGCGTCGCCGCCGCCGTGGACGACCCGGTCCATCCCGTTGAGATCGGGATGGAATGGGCGGCGGCTGCGCCGCACGCGGCGTTGCGCACGGTGACCCTGGATCAGATCGGCGCCGATCCCGCGACGCTCGGCGCCGCTTGTTTGGCGGCGCTGGACGCGGCGCAGGCCTGATTGCCCGCCTCTTCCGCGGGCCGTACCGGCCCGCATCGTCAGCGGGCTAGCCGCCTGTGCTGCGCAACTGCTGCATCGCCGATCCCGAGGCGCTGCGGCGCGCGGTCGGCTCGGACGGCCCCTCTTCGCCTCCAGCCTCGGGGGCCGGCGGCGCGACCAGCTGTCCCCCGGGCGCGCCCTGCGCGGCCGCCGCGTCGCGCAGCTGTGATGCCATCGGCTCGGGCAGCTCTACCGGCAACGGCGTCCGAACCGGTAGCGGAGTATCGCCGCGACGAATGACGGTGTCCACCAATGCCTCTCGAGCTTCATCCGTCAACGCATCGATGTTCTCGGCCGAGCTGTTCACGACGCAGCGGATCATCCACCGGTAGCCGTCGACACCGATAAACCGCACCACTCCGGTCGCGGTGCCGACCACCTCGCGGCCCCAGGGACCATCCTGGATGCTCACCGCAGCCCCGTCCTTGCGCAGCGAGTCGGCCAGCTCACTGGCCACCTCGCGCCACAGGCCGCCGGTCTTGGGCGCCGCGTACGCGGCGACGGTGAACCGACCGTTTGCTGTGACCACCCATATCGCGCTGGGGATCCCGGTTTCGGTCAGCTCGACTTGCAGCTGCGCCGACTCGGGCATCGGGAGCAACACCGAACCGAGATCGAGGCGGCCCGCCTCGGCGGCCGCGGCGTCGTCGAAATCCTCGATGTCGAACGGGCCCTCCGGGTCGCCGGCGACCGCGTTCTCGACCGGCCTTTCCCGTTCCGTGGGTGGGGCCGACACTTTCGGGACTTCCGCGACTCCCGACTCGTCCGCCGGCTCGTCTTTAGGTTTGCGTCTACCGAAGGCCATTACCAGCGCCGCCCCTTCTCATCACAAACTCGCGTGTCCGCCGGAAGAGCCGTGACCCCCGTCGCCACGCGACGTGTCGGCCAGCCCGGCTCCGTCGAACGACGACACCTCGACCAGTTCAACCAACTCAATCCGCTGCACCAACAGCTGCGCGATGCGGTCGCCGCGATGCACGGCGATCGGCGTCGCGGGGTCGAGGTTGATCAGGGAGACCTTGATCTCGCCGCGGTAGCCGGCATCGATGGTGCCGGGACTGTTGACGATCGAAAGCCCTGCCCGCGCAGCTAATCCAGACCGCGGGTGCACCAACCCGACCATCCCGAACGGGATGGCAACCGCGATCCCGGTCCGCACCAGGGCACGGTGTCCGGGCGCCAGCTCGATGTCTTCGGCGCTGTAGAGATCAACGCCGGCGTCACCGGCGTGGGCTCGAGTGGGCAGCGGAAGCGCGGGGTCGAGACGAACAACCGCCAGAGTGGTCGACACGGGGCCACAGATTACCCTTGACCGAGTGTCAGGGACGCGAGTCGCGCCGCAAACCGTGCGGTATCGCGAACGTTTGTGGGTGCCATGGTTCTGGTGGCCACTGGGTTTCGCGCTGGCGGCGCTCATCGCGCTGGAAGTCAACCAGGGCGTGCCGAGCATTCCGCGCTGGCTGCCGTATGTGTTGTTGTTCGTGGTGGCCGCCGGGGCGCTGCTGTGGCTGGGCCGCATCGAGATCCGGGTCACCGCCGATGACGGCGGAGTCGAGCTGTGGGCCGGCGAGGCGCATCTGCCCGTCACTGTGATCGCCCGGTCAGCAGACATCCCCCGGTCGGCCAAATCCGCGGCGCTGGGACGTCAACTCGACCCTGCGGCCTACGTGGTGCACCGGGGATGGGTGGGCCCCATGTTGCTGCTGGTTCTGAACGACGTCGACGACCCGACGCCGTACTGGCTGGTGAGCTGCCGTCACCCGGAGCGGGTGCTGTCGGCATTGCGCAGCTGACCGTTCACGCCGCGCAGTCGGTACAGATCATCACGCCGTTTTTCTCGCTGGCCAGTCGACTGCGGTGTTGCACCAGAAAGCAGCTCGAACAAGTGAACTCGTCGGCCTGCTTGGGAATCACGCGGACTGACAGCTCTTCGCCGGACAGGTCGGCACCAGGCAGCTCGAAAGACTCGGCGGATTCTGATTCGTCGACGTCAACCACCGCCGACGCCGCTTCGTTCCGTCGTGCCTTGAGTTCCTCTAGGGAATCCTCGGAAACGTCGTCGGTTTCGGTACGCCTTGGGGCGTCGTAGTCGGTAGCCATCATCGTGTCCCCTCGTAACCTCAAGCAAAGCTTTGTACCAGCGTCGAACGCTTCCTCCAAACGATTCGTGCCCTTATACCGGAGTGTTCCAGTGTGATTTACGTCACACCTTGGATTTGACCCCGCTACCTCGCCCTAAACATCCCGTTTAGAGTGCGTACGTGGTCGCGCAAATCACCGAGGGCACAGCCTTCGACAAGCACGGTCGACCCTTCCGCCGCCGCAACGCCCGGCCCGCGATCGCCCTGCTGATCGTGCTGCTGGTGGCGAGCGCGGTGGTGTGGACAATCGCCCTCACCCGCCCGCCCGAAGTCCATGAGGCTGCGGCGTGCAACCCGCCGCCGCCTGAGCCGGATCCGGCACAGCCGCATCTGGGCACACCGGTGTCGCGCAGCACGATGATCAATGTCGCACCGGCCAAACTCACCGATGCCAAAATCCGCGTCCTGAACGCCAGCGGGCGGGGCGGTCAGGCCGCCGAAATCGCCGGTGCTCTGAAGGACCGGGGCTTCGCGCAGCCAATCGCTGCCAACGATCCGATTTATGCCCACACCAGGCTGAGTTGTCAGGGCCAGATCCGCTTCGGCGATGCCGGTCAGGCCGGGGCAGCGGCGGTGTGGCTGGTAGCCCCGTGCACCGAGTTGTACCGCGATGACCGCACCGACGATTCCGTTGACCTGGCCCTGGGCACCGACTTCACCGCGCTGGCACACAGCGACGACGTCGACGCGGTGCTCGCCGGCTTGCGCCCGGGCGCCGAGCCGGCCGATCCGGCGCTGCTGTCGAAGATCCACACGGGCACCTGCTGACCGCCGGTCCGTCGCACCGATCAGCCGGGAATCGGAGCCAGGCCGTCGAATCGCTCCAGAGCCGCGAGTAACTGACCGGCGATTCCGGGTGCCGCGGCGACGACGAGGGCGCCGGTGCTGTCCGGGTCCCCAGGCTCAGGCACCACCACCCGGGCGCCCGCCTCGGCAGCGATCAGCGCCCCGGCAGCACAGTCCCAGACATGCAGCCCGTGCTCGTAGTACGCGTCCAACCGGCCCGCCGCTACCATGCATAAATCCATTGCGGCAGAACCGATTCGACGCACATCGCGAACTACCGGCAGAATTTTTGCCACCAGCGCCGCCTGGGCCGTGCGGCGTCGCCGGGAGTAGGCGAATCCCGTGCCCACCAATGCCATCGACAAATCGTCGACGGCGGTACACCGCAAAGGTTGGGTGCCCTGCTCGTCGATAACGTGTGCACCCAGGCCAGCCGCGGCCGAGTACACCCGTCCGCCCATGATGTCGGCGACCGCGCCGGCCACCGACACACCGTCAATTTGGGCTGCCACCGACACCGAGTAGGCCGGGATCCCGTAAACGAAATTCACCGTGCCATCGATCGGGTCCAGCACCCAGGTGACGGTGCCGGCGGCGTGGTCCGCCGGATTGGCGGGCCCGCCGATTTCTTCGCCCAGCACCGGGTCGCCGGATCGCAGTTGCGCCAACCGATCACGAAGTAGCCGTTCGGTCTCGGTGTCGACGATGGTCACCGGGTCGGTCGGGGTCGTCTTTGTTCGCACCGCAGCGTTGCCCTCGGGGCTCGCGCCAGGCCCGAACACCTCGCCGCGACGGCGCCGGACGAACGCGGCCGCTTCCCCGGCCAACGCTTCGGCCACCGAACGCAGGTGGGCCGGTTCGTTCTCAGGTGTGCTCACCGGACCATCGCATCACAGTTGCCGCCGGGTTCAGCAACGTCCGGGTAACAGGCCAACCAACCGCGCAGCTACGCACTAGGGTGTGGGCGGACGCCCATGTCTCGCCGAGGAGATTCGATGACCGCTCCCGACTCGACCGCCGCCTCGCCCGGCAAGCCGAGCCAGAGTTTCGGCATCGACGTCGGCGGCAGCGGCATCAAGGGCGGAATCGTCGACTTGGATACCGGCCAACTGGTTGGCGACCGGTACAAGCTGCTGACACCCCAACCGGCCACGCCGTCGGCAGTCGCGAAAACGATCGCCGCCGTGGTCAACGAATTCGGGTGGACCGGCCCCCTTGGCGTCACCTATCCGGGCGTCGTCACGCACGGCATCGTCCGGACCGCGGCCAACGTCGACAAGAAGTGGATCGGGACCAGCGCCCGCGACACCATCAGCTCGGAATTGAACGGCCAGGAGATCGCCGTTCTCAACGACGCTGACGCGGCAGGGCTGGCAGAAGAGCGCTACGGGGCGGGTAAAGACGCCACCGGCGTGGTGGTGCTGCTCACATTCGGAACCGGAATCGGGTCGGCGGTCATTCACAACGGGATATTGCTGCCCAACACCGAGTTCGGGCACCTCGAGGTCGGCGGCAAAGAAGCTGAACACCGCGCCGCGTCCTCGGTCAGGGACAGGCGCGGGTGGAGCTACGAAAAGTGGGCCAAGCAGGTGACGAAGGTGCTGGTCGCCATCGAGAACGCAATGTGCCCGGAACTGTTCATCGCGGGCGGCGGAATCAGCCGCAAAGCCGACAAATGGGTGCCGCTGCTGAAAAACCGCACTCCGGTGGTTGCCGCCGCCCTGCAGAACACCGCCGGAATCGTCGGTGCGGCGATGGCGGCGACGCGCGACGTGACGCACTGATTTGCGCGCTCTGGCGGGGTATTGCCGCGCTGTCGTTACAATGGTCTCCGGCAGCCGCCTGACCGACTGCGGCGAATATCCACCCTGATAATCGACGCCGACATCTGACATAGCCGATATTTTCCGGTTGAGCATGCCCAGGGCACCGGAAGTGAGTCCTACCGAAGGGGTTTTCGTGGCAGCGACCAAAGCACGACCGGCGACCGAGGAGCCGGTGAAGCGCACCGCCGCCAAGTCCCCCGCCGCCGGGGCAAAAGGATCGGCGGCCAAGTCCGCCAATGGCTCCACCACCACCGCAAGACGGGCCCCCAAGACAGCAGCAAAGGCCGCGCCGAAGACGGCGACGCGGGCTACTAAAGCACCGGCGAAGTCCGCCAAGGCGGACACCGACACCGCAACCAAGACGCGCACCGCGACCAAGAGCGCTGCGGCCAAGTCGGAGCCCGGCCGCGGCCGCGCGAAGAAATCGGCGTCGAACGGTACCCCCAACGACGTCGAGGTCGTAGGGGATGAGCTCGAGGTGGAGGAAGTCGACGAGCTGGACGGTGAGCCGGACATCGAAGTTGAGCCTGGCGAAGAGATCGACCTAGAGACCGAAGACCTGAGTCTCGAAGACCTCGAGGACGAGCCGTCAGAGGGTGATGACGCCGTCGTAGAGACCGGGGTCGACGAGGCCGATACTGAAGACAGCGCCGCAGCCAGCGCCAAGAAAGTCGTCGACCCCAAGCCCGCTGACGAAGAAGAGATCGTCGAGCCGACCGAAAAAGACAAAGCCTCAGGCGATTTCGTCTGGGACGAAGACGAGTCTGAGGCGTTACGCCAAGCCCGCAAGGACGCCGAACTCACCGCGTCGGCGGACTCGGTTCGGGCCTACCTCAAGCAGATCGGCAAGGTAGCGCTGCTCAACGCCGAAGAAGAGGTTGAACTGGCCAAGCGGATCGAGGCCGGCCTCTACGCCACGCAACTGATGGTCGAGCTGAGCGATCGCGGCGAGAAGTTGCCTGCCGCGCAGCGCCGTGACATGTCCTGGATTTGTCGCGACGGCGATCGCGCGAAAAACCATCTGCTGGAAGCCAACCTGCGGCTTGTGGTTTCGCTTGCCAAGCGCTACACCGGCCGCGGCATGGCGTTCCTCGACCTGATCCAGGAAGGCAACCTCGGCCTGATCCGCGCGGTCGAAAAGTTCGACTACACCAAGGGTTACAAGTTCTCCACCTATGCGACCTGGTGGATCCGCCAGGCGATCACCCGCGCAATGGCCGACCAGGCCCGCACCATCCGCATCCCGGTGCACATGGTCGAGGTGATCAACAAGCTGGGCCGTATTCAGCGCGAGCTGCTGCAGGACCTGGGCCGCGAGCCCACGCCTGAGGAGCTGGCCAAAGAGATGGACATCACCCCGGAGAAGGTGCTGGAGATCCAGCAGTACGCGCGCGAGCCGATCTCGCTGGACCAGACCATCGGCGACGAGGGCGACAGCCAGCTCGGCGACTTCATCGAGGACAGCGAGGCGGTGGTGGCCGTCGACGCCGTGTCGTTCACCCTGCTGCAAGACCAGCTGCAGTCGGTGCTGGAGACACTCTCCGAGCGCGAGGCCGGTGTGGTGCGGCTGCGCTTCGGCCTGACCGACGGCCAACCCCGCACCCTCGACGAGATCGGCCAGGTCTACGGCGTCACCCGCGAACGTATCCGCCAGATCGAGTCGAAGACGATGTCGAAGTTGCGCCACCCCAGCCGTTCGCAGGTGCTGCGCGACTACCTGGACTGAGCCGCTCTCCCTGTGACCCCTTGAACTTCCGAGAGATAATTTTGGAGCGCCCTCACGGGCACCAACTCTGCTCGTTGGTCCAGACATGGGCTGGGGGCTTGTATCAGGACGACAGTCGCATTGAACCCGGCGAGAAGATCACAGCTCTCTGCCCGGCATGTCGCGAGATCGGCCGAGTCATTGTCTGAATAGTTGATCAGGCCGTCCCTGACCCTCCTTGGGGACGGCCTGATCAATGCACAGTAAGTACGTCAGTTCTGCCGGAGGGATCTGGCAGGCTTCCAGTCATGGAACTTGACGAGACGCGGTGGCGCGAGATCCAAGCACTTGCGTCTTTCCCGGGCACATCAGCGCCGAAGGCGGTCGTCGTCGCTGTGAATTCCATCGTCGACAGCTCGGTTAGCGCAGCGGCCTGGTCGTCGATGGACACCACGGAGTCGACAACGGCGTGGAGCTGCTGGGTTGTCACCGAGCGCTCTGTCGGCCATGTCCTAATCAAGTACAAGAAGGCTGCATATGACGAACGTGAGGAGCGCCAGAAGGAGCTCACCCCGTCAAGCTGGTCCGTATGGGTCCGGCCGCTTGCTGACATCGTCGGGCTTCGATACGGGGCCTTCTACGCGGCCGAAGGCAAACCGACTGTGTTTGATCCGGCCGAACACATCAAGGTCATCTTCAGTAATGGCGCAGTTAACATTCCAGCCGGTCCCATTCCGATCGACCAACGCGCGGAAGTAGGCCGCATCATTACCGCACTCCGCGAGGGCGTGAAATTCTGAGGCTGATCTACACCGTCATCGGGGCCATGTGGCTGGTCATGTTCGCCGCGCGGGCTTCGGCGCGCTGCGGGGGCGCGACGCCCCATCTACCGACTTGGCATGTATGGGGTCGTCCTTCGCCCTGGCAAAGATACCGCTGATACCGTTCTAAAGCCTGGGCGGGTTCTTCCCGTGAAAGGCGCACTTTGTCTCCTGTCGGAGTGAATAGTGTTGCGCTGTGAACGAGGACGTTTTCCCAGATGTTCGGTGGGGTCATGAGCCAGGCATCCAGCTTCACGCCGGCCAAGGCCAGGGTTCAGCAGGTGGGCGGATGACCGCGCAATCCTATATTTCTCTAAATGGATTATTGATCCGCGTTATCTGCACGATGACTCAGGTGAGTCGATTACCATGCACCCCGCAAATTAATCCGAAATGTATTTTCGGTACATGACGACCGGACGCCCAACCAACTGGGGAATCAAATACCTGTGGGCGACAAGGGGAAGGGCCGGAAATCCAAGGGGACATGATTTTACCTGAGATCATCAACCCTGACGGAAGGCCCGGCCCTTCCGAGTGTCGAGTCTACACCACCCAGGGCGGCCTCCTCCGCACCAACTACCCCTACCCTGGCCCCGTTTAGGGCCGTACAGAGCCAATGAAGGGGCAAAAATGAGCGACCCGATAGCACGCGCCCATATTCTGGGAACAACGGTGTGGGATTTCCGGCTGATACCCATCCCGATAAAGCTGAGGTATACAGCGAATCGCTGCGCGTCGCCGCAAATAGCCTTTTGTTCGATGAAGACGCTTCGAGGCGTCTACGATCTGCTGCGTGGCAATGGACCACTCACCGTCAGTGGAAGCGATACTTCGCCCGCCGCGCCCTTCATGGCAATATTCCAGCGACCATTCACATTCAAGGTCAGTTGGAACTGGAAGCATGCAAAGCCCACTTCCCCGTTCATTAGACTCATAGGCAGCTCGCGGTGCATATGCAGCGGTTCTCCACCCTCGGGCGGCGAGACCTCGATGACAACCAGGCGATCTGCACCGCCGGTGTCTCCTTGTGTCAACACCACGATGTCAAACTTCGCTACTCGGTCGCGGTCGACTTTGTACTTGGATACGACACCCCCTTGTACCTCCAGCTTGTTAGCGACCGCTGCGGTCTTCTCGGCCAGGAACGCCCCGCTTATTCTCATGCTCCCCAGTATGCGGGAACACTGGTGCGCGGTAGTGGGATTGGACCAGCTCATTGGGACGCGGCGCTACGTCCATCCACGAGATCGCACCACTAGCGGCGGGTTTGCGTCACGCGGCACGTGTCGCGCCCGGTGCCACGCCTTTTCGAGAAATTGGATGAATCTTTGCTATTCGCCCAAAACTGGTCGATGGGCCGGAGAATAATCCAACGCGGGAGGTCAGAGCCATTTCTGGCTCCGACGCTGTTCTTGGGGGCTGGCGGAGGTGCCCAGTCAAACCAGCAGAAGTTGCCCGCCGCAATAAATCTCGCCGGCGTCGCCGGTGCCATGTAGGCCATGCCCTACCAAAGGACAACTGTCCCAACAGAATGCGAGCAATGCCATGAAACTGACAGCGATTCAGGCGGTGTCGATGGTGTCGGCCGCCACGGTGATTGCATTTCCGGCGACCGCGTATGCGGGTGGGCCACCAAACCCCGCGCCATCTCCGTCGCCCTCGCCCACTCCCTCGGGGTTTTACAACTTCCAGAATGCGGCAGGAAACGTCTCATGCAACCTGGGCAGTAGCGGCGCCGCCTGCGAGATCGGCAACCGCTCCTACACGATCCCCACGCCGCCACCACCGTGCGCCCAGCACTCCGCGTGGGGTGATCGGTTCGGGCTCGCCAGCAGCGGCGTCACGATGGACTGTCATAACGACACGCTGCACCTGCAGGGCGAGCAGGTCCTCGGCGACGGGCAGACGTTGTCTTCCGGCACCTTCAGCTGCACCGCCGAGCCATCGGCGATGAGGTGCACCGACTCGGGCAGCGGCCACTTCTTCTACATGTCGCCTGGTTCCTACCAGATCGGGTGACGGAACCGCTCGGGTCGCACTAGGCGAAAATTCGGCTGCGACGGCAACGCCGCTGTCGTAGCTTGGCCGAATGTCGGCCAACCGCATCCTTGTCTCGTCTGAATCCGATTTCGAATCGACCGTCGGCTATTCCCGGGCGGTCCGGATCGGCCCTCACATCGCCGTAGCCGGGACGACCGGCCGGGTACCGGCCACTGACATCGGCGACATCGGCGCCCAGACCCGAGAAGCCTTGCGCCGCATCGAGGTCGCTCTCCATCAGGCGGGAGCGGTGCTCAGCGACGTGGTACGCACGCGCATCTACGTGACCGACATTTCCCGATGGCGTGAGATCGCGGCAGTCCATTCCGAGGTTTTCGGTGGCATCCGCCCCGCGGCCACCATGGTCGAGGTAGCCGCACTCATCGCGCCCGAGCTGTTAGTGGAGATCGAAGCCGACGCCTACTCGGAGGCCAAGCCACCGACGGGCGGGAACGAGCCGTCAGCGCCCGGCCGATAGCTGGTGACGTTGATCACAGCAGAGACCGGCAGCGCCCCATACAAATGCGGGAACAGCATCGACTCCGGATCCGTTGCAACTCCTGATTCCCAATGAATGGGTGCGTCCAAACGGGCCGGATCAATGTGCAGCAAGAGCAGGTCGTCACGACCGCGGTACAGGCGGTTGGCGGGCAGGTGTACCTGCTCCGGCGTGGACAGGTGGATGAACCCGGCGCTGCTCAGCGACTCGGGCCGCAGCGGGCCCTCGGTCTTGGCGGACGACCACTCGTCGGAGGAAATCAGGTGCAGCAGCACCGCCGGAAGGTGGCTCATACCGCCATCCTGCCCGGAGCGCCAAACGTACAGGCGTGAGAAACGACACAGCGGGTAAACGCGCGGTGAAGACGGCCAAACGCGTTGTTGTCTGAGACAGTGGATTACGGCCAGAAGGAGTAGCCATGAACGCGACTTTGACCACTCCCCAGTTAACCAGGGCTGATCGGTGCGATCGGTGTGGCGCTGCCGCCCGTGTGCGCGCCAAGCTGCCTTCTGGCGCGGAACTCCTCTTCTGCCAGCACCACGCCAACGAGCACGAGGCGAAGCTGATCGAGCAGTCGGCCATCTTGGAAGCCAGCGCGGTCCCGCTGGATTCTTAACAGACGACTCGCCACCTGCAATCCTCGCGGCGGCGCGACTGTTCAGGAATCCTGAACGGGTCATGAGCGACCAAGTAGTCAAGCCGTCGCGCCATCACATCTGGCGCATCACGCGGCGGGCACTGTCAAAGAGTTGGGACGACTCGATCTTCTCGGAGTCGGCGCAGGCGGCGTTCTGGTCGGCGCTGTCGTTGCCGCCACTGTTATTGGGGATGCTGGGCAGCCTCGCCTACGTGGCGCCACTCTTCGGCCCGGACACCATGGCGGTGATCGAACAGCGCCTGGTGTCGATGTCGAACAAGGTTTTCTCCCCGAGCGTGGTCCACGAGATCATCGAGCCGACCATCGCCGACATCGATCGGGGCGCCCGCGGCGAAGTGGTGTCCCTGGGCTTCGTGATTTCGCTGTGGGCGGGATCGTCGGCAATTTCCGCGTTCGTCGATTCGGTGGTCGAAGCCCACGACCAGACTCCGCTGCGCCATCCGGTGCGCCAGCGGTTGTTCGCGCTGCTGTTGTACGTGGTGATGCTGCTGTTCTTGATTGTCACCGCTCCGCTGATGGTGCGCGGACCGCGCAAGCTCGCCGAATTCATCCCCGACGGTCTGCAGGACGTGCTGGCCTACGGCTACTACCCGGCATTGCTCACCGGCCTGATCGTCACCGTGGTGATCCTGTATCGCGTGGCGTTGCCCGAACCGCTGCCGTCGCATCGGCTGATCTTCGGTGCGGCACTGGCCAGCGTGGCCTTCGTGATCGCGACACTGGGACTGCGCATCTACCTGAGGTACATCACCGGCACCGGCTACACCTACGGAGCGCTGGCCACGCCGATCGCGTTTCTCTTGTTCGCTTTTTTTGCGGGCTTTGCCGTCATGCTGGGCGCGGAGTTCAACGCCGCCATCCAGGAAGAGTGGCCGGCCCCACGAACCCATGCCCACCGACTGCGGCACTGGTTGGTGTCACGCGCCAAGGCCAACGGCGCCAACGACGCCGACGGCTTGGCGGACGAACCGCCTGATGTCAGCGCCGATCGGGTCAGCTCTTGAGCTTCTCGTAGATCCGCTTGCAGTCCGGACAGACCGGTGAGCCCGGCTTGGCCGCCTTCGTCACCGGGAACACCTCGCCGCACAACGCCACGACGTGCGAGCCCATCACGGCGCTCTCGGCGATCTTGTCCTTCTTGACGTAGTGGAAGTATTTGGGAGTGTCGCTGTCGGTCCCGTCGTCGACGCGTTCGTCGGTGTCGGTCCGCTCGATCGTCCGGGTGTCCATGCTCGTATTGTGCCGGAATCGGCTTCGACGGGGCTGCCGAACTGTGGAACAGTGGAGAAATGAAGCGCGGCACTGAGCTGGGTTTCGATGACGACGGCAGGCCGGTACTCATCACGGCCGCCGCGCCTTCATACGAGGTGCAGCACCGTCAGCGAGTCCGGAAATACCTGACGCTGATGGCCTTCCGGATTCCGGCGCTGATACTGGCCGCCGTCGCATATGGCATGTGGCACAACGGTTTGATCTCACTTCTGATCCTCGCCGCGTCCATCCCGTTGCCGTGGATGGCGGTGCTGATCGCCAACGACCGGCCGCCGCTCCGCCCTGATGAACCGCGGCGATTCGACGGCGTCACCCGGCGCACCCCGCTGTTCCCCACGGCTGAACGGCCGGCACTTGAGGAGCACACTCGCCCAGCGCCGCAACCGGAATCGCCGCACACCGAAGTTGACGGTTCCGAATAACCCGCTGCTGCACCGGGTTCTCAGCACATTCTCAGAACGTGGGGACATTCGCGCACGTCAACCGGTGTGAAGTGGCCGCCCCGTGGGAACTACTACGCCACGTTGGTCGTTGTAGCTCATGAAAGCTCACGCCTATCAGGAGGCAGCCATGGCGAATGCCACCACAAGCCGGTTCGACGGCGATCTCGATGCTCAGAGCCCCGCCGCGGACCTGGTGCGCGTGTATCTGAACGGTATCGGCAAAACGGCATTGCTCAATGCAGCCGATGAAGTCGAGCTTGCCAAGCGCATCGAGGCCGGCCTGTACGCGGCGCATCTGCTTGAGACCCGCAAGCGCCTCGGCGAGAACCGCAAACGCCATCTTGCGATCGTGGTCCGCGACGGGCAAGCAGCACGCAGCCATCTGCTGGAAGCCAACCTGCGGTTGGTCGTGTCGTTGGCGAAGCGCTACACGGGCCGCGGAATGCCGCTGCTGGACCTCATCCAGGAAGGCAATCTGGGTCTGATCCGCGCGATGGAAAAGTTCGACTACACAAAGGGATTCAAGTTTTCGACCTACGCGACCTGGTGGATCCGGCAGGCGATCACCAGGGGCATGGCCGACCAGAGTCGCACCATCCGTCTGCCGGTGCACTTGGTCGAGCAGGTGAACAAGCTGGCGCGGATCAAGCGCGAACTGCACCAGCACCTCGGCCGGGAAGCCAGCGACGAGGAGCTCGCTGCCGAGTCGGGCATTCCGGTCGAGAAGATCAACGACTTGCTCGAGCACAGCCGCGACCCGGTCAGCCTCGACATGCCGGTCGGCTCTGAGGAAGAGGCACCGCTGGGTGACTTCATCGAGGACGCCGAAGCGATGTCCGCGGAGAACGCGGTGATCGCCGAACTGTTGCACACCGACATCCGCACGGTTCTGGCCACGCTCGACGAGCGTGAGCATCAGGTGATCCGGTTGCGCTTCGGGCTCGACGATGGTCAGCCCCGCACGCTTGATCAGATCGGCAAGCTGTTCGGTCTGTCCCGCGAACGGGTTCGCCAGATCGAGCGCGAGGTTATGGTCAAGCTTCGCAACGGTGACCGTGCCGACCGCCTGCGGTCCTACGCGAGCTGACACAGCCCAGATCAGCACGGATCAGTAAGCCCGTCGCGCCAGCGGCGGGCTTACTGCTGTGCTGGAGTGTTAGCGGACCATTCACGCAGCTGGACAAGTAGACTCAGCGGCAATGGAGGGTGCGGAATGAACGACCTGGTTGATACCACCGAGATGTACCTGCGGACCATTTACGACCTCGAGGAAGAGGGCGTGACTCCACTGCGTGCCCGGATCGCCGAACGGCTTGACCAGAGCGGACCCACGGTCAGCCAGACCGTGTCGCGGATGGAGCGCGACGGCCTGCTGCACGTGGCCGGCGACCGCCATCTCGAGCTGACCGACAAGGGCCGCGCACTGGCCGTGTCCGTGATGCGCAAGCACCGGCTCGCTGAGCGGTTACTGGTCGATGTCATCGGATTGCCGTGGGAAGAGGTGCACGCCGAGGCTTGCCGGTGGGAGCACGTGATGAGCGAAGACGTCGAGCGTCGGCTTGTGCAAGTGCTCGACAACCCGACGACATCGCCATTCGGCAACCCGATTCCGGGGCTGTTGGATTTGGGTGTCGGACCCGGATTCGGCGACGAGGAGCCGAATCTGGTGCGGTTGACGGAGTTGCCGGCCGGATCACCCGTCGCGGTCGTGGTGCGTCAGCTCACCGAACACGTGCAGGGCGATATCGACTTGATCACCCGTCTGAAGGACGCCGGCGTCGTTCCCAACGCCCGGGTGACCGTCGAAAGCAACCCGGCCGGCGGCGTGACGATCGTGATACCGGGTCACGAGAACGTGAGCCTGCCGCACGAGATGGCACACGCCGTCAAGGTCGAAAAGGTTTAGGCGCCCGGCGACGATGCGGGCCGGACCGGCCCGAGGTGGGGGCACCCCAGCCGCGCAGCGCCGAGGGGGAGAACCGGGCCATCGAGCTCAGACGGCGCGTCGGCGGAACACCCGTCGTGGCGGCAGGCGCACGCCGATCCGCTCGGCCAGCCGGTATCCGGTGACAGCCAGTTCGCGAATGTGCTCGGGGCGTAGACCCGATTGCAGGGCCGTGTCCAGCATGCCCGCCATCCGGTGCTCGGGCTGGCAGCGCAGCGCAGCCTCCAGCGCCACCCCGGCCAGCGGGCCGTCCCCGCGGACATAGGCACTGAACGCGACCAGCACCAGCGCCTCCACCCGCCACGGCGTGGGCAGGTTGCGCGACAACAGCGCCCACAACGACTCGGCCTCCCCCGCGCTCTGGCCGACCGCCAGGGCATACAGCGTGTCGCGTACCTCCACGTCGCCCAGCGCGCAGGCCAGGTGGGCCAGTTCCGCATCGGAGAGCCGTTGTCCGTCGCCAACACGGCCGGCCGCTGCGATGGCGTCCTCGACATCGCAGCGGACGCAGGCAGAGGGGTCAGCACGGTGTGCGGCGTCGCGGGACGCGGCGTGTTCGCCGATCAATGCGGCCAGCGCCGCGCTGCCGGCCCGCTCGTCGACCGCGACGACCGCCTGCAAGTCAGCGCGGCGCGCATAGAGGCGACGGCCGTCGAGCACCGCCGCCACCGCCAGCGGCGACGCGGACGGGTCATCGATGACGCCGCCAGCGCCGCAGCCGTCCACGCAGTGCCAGCGTCCCCCGGCCGCCACCCGGTCCACTACATGTGCGGCCCAGACCACGATGTCACGCTGCGCCAACTCTTCGGTGAGCGTCGCGCACAGGTCGCGGTACTCCTCGTTGCACATCGGGCAGCCGGCGCCGTCAGCGTCCACGATGACCGCGATGGCCGCCTCGGGGCCGGCGGCCGAGGCCACCTCGGCGAGCGGCCCGATCCGGTCAGGCAGCGCCTCGGACAGGTCGACCCGCATCACCGACCCCAGTTCGCCGTCGTCGATCGATATCACCACCAGCGATTTCTCCGGCACGAAGCCCAGCACGGCCGGGAGCGCGGCGATCACCGCGCCGGGGCGATTCAGTTCAAAGTCAGGTCGCTGCTTGGTCATGGCCCACACGCTGGCAATCGACCCTGTCAGCCCGCCCCCGGCGCGCACGGCGCCACGGGTGCGCTGTGGACTAACCCACAACTGGGGACAACAGGCGAAGCAAATTATTCATATGCATGTCGCCTGCTCAGCGTGCGCGCCGTCGAGAACCGGCGTAGATGTGTTCCTCATGGGTTCGTTGCTGGAATACGACATGGTCGTCATCGGGTCGGGTCCCGGCGGGCAGAAGGCCGCCATCGCCGCGGCCAAGCTGGGCAAATCTGTCGCGGTCGTCGAGCAGCGGGAGATGCTGGGCGGTGTGTGCGTCAACACCGGCACCATCCCCTCGAAGACGTTGCGCGAAGCGGTTGTGTACCTGACCGGGATGAACCAACGCGAGCTGTACGGGGCCAGCTATCGGGTCAAGGACAAGATCACACCGGCCGACCTGCTGTCGCGGACTCAGCATGTCATCGGCAAACAAGCCGACGTGGTGCGCAACCAACTGATGCGCAACCGAGTCGATTTGATCTCGGGCCGTGGCCAGTTCGTCGATGAGCACACGGTGCTCGTCGACGACGTGTCGCACGGTGAACGCACCACGGTCAGCGGCAACTACATCGTCATCGCCACCGGCACCAAACCGGCCCGGCCCGAGGGCGTGCAGTTCGACGAGCAACGGGTGCTCGACTCCGACGGCATCCTCGACCTCAAGGCGATCCCGACGTCGATGGTCGTGGTCGGCGCCGGCGTGATCGGCGTCGAGTACGCGTCGATGTTCGCCGCGGTGGGCACCAAGGTCACCATCGTCGAAAAGCGCGACGCCATGCTGGAATTCTGCGATCCCGAGATCATCGAGGCGTTGCGATTCCATCTGCGTGACCTCGCGGTGACGTTCAGATTCGGCGAAGAGGTCACCAGCGTCCAGGTCGGCACCCAAGGCACCATCACCAGCCTGGCCAGCGGCAAGAAGATCCCAGCCGAAACGGTGATGTATTCGGCTGGGCGGCAAGGCCAAACCGAACACCTCGACCTCGAGAACGCGGGCTTGGAGGCCGACAACCGGGGCCGCATCTACGTCGACGAAGACTTCCGCACCAAGGTCGACCACATCTACGCCGTCGGCGACGTCATCGGCTTTCCGGCGCTCGCCTCAACGTCGATGGACCAGGGCCGGGTCGCCGCCTGCCACGCTTTCGGCGAGCCGGTACACGGCCTCACCGCGCTGCAGCCGATCGGCATCTACTCCATCCCGGAGGTCTCCTACGTCGGGGCCACCGAGGTCGAACTGACCAAGGGGTCGATCCCCTACGAGGTGGGCGTGGCCCGCTACCGCGAACTGGCCCGCGGCCAGATCGCCGGCGATTCCTACGGCATGCTCAAGCTGCTGGTCTCCACCGACGACCTGAAGTTGCTCGGGGTGCACATTTTCGGCAGCAACGCCACCGAGATGGTGCACATAGGGCAGGCGGTGATGGGCTGTCAGGGCACCGTGGAATACCTGGTCGACGCGGTGTTCAACTATCCGACGTTCTCCGAGGCCTACAAGGTGGCAGCGCTGGACGTGATGAACAAGGTGCGCGCACTCAGCCACTTCGACTGCTGAATCTCAGTACCCGCTCAACACTCGTCGCCGAAGGCGACCGGCGGCACGTCACCAGGGCCACCGGCCTCGGCCCGTGCCAAAAGGTCGGTGATGTGCTGGTCGAACGGCGGCGAGTAGGACAGATTCTCCGCGCAGCCGCCATTCTGCAGACCGCCGATCACGCCGGTGACGGTCGAGCCGCTGATCCAGGGCGCGCCACTGGTGCCGTCGACCAAACCCGAGCACGGCAGCTCGGGATAGCCGCTGTCGCTGATCCCCGTGCCGGCCTGGCAGCCGATGGGCATGCCGCCGACGCCGGCAGCGTAGCCGACCACGTTGACCTGGCTGCCTTTCGCCGGTGCTGAACCCAGCGACAGCGCCGAACCGACCTGCGCCTCGATCGATCCGCCGTCGGCGCGGCTGACCCGGGCGATCACATAGTCGGCCTGCGGATCTTTATTGGCTACCCACCGCGGATCCAGGTAGAGCACGTCGAGCGTCCACACATCGGAGGGCGCGGCGCTGCCGGCGAAACCGGGAATGAAGGTCGCCAGCCCGCCACCGGCCAGGCAATGCGCGGCGGTCAGCACCAGATTGCCTGACGCCGAGTGCAATACCGAGCCGGTGCACGCGTGCAGGTCGCCGCCGCCGAGGAAAATCGCGCCCACCCGCGGATCGGGATGCACCGGTGCGGCGACGACCTGGTTCGCGGCAGTGACGACGGGTTGGTGGGGCTTGCTGGTAGGCGGTGCAGGCGGTGGCCGGTGCCCGCAGGCCACCAGTAACGAAGCCAGGGCGACGATTGAGCCCCCCGCTGCCGCCAGTTTGCGCATCGGTGTCGATCATGCCTGATCGGGTGACGCCGGGCAGCGCCTCTCGCGGCAATTCGGCGCCGCGCGAAACGGGTAACCGCGTGGAATGCGGTCCGAAGCGCCCGCGTTCACCGAATAAACGGGGAGGCGGTCCGCAGCGGGTCCGGTATCCGCGCGCAGCCGAATTGAGAGACACTATCTGACACGGGGCGGCACACCGCGCCGTGCGAGGAGGCAACAGCGATGGGCGACAACCAGCCCCCCGACAGGGAGCAGCGTTACCAGCCCGAGCAGAACGGCATGTACGAGCTCGAGTTCCCCGCGCCGCAACTGTCATCGTCGGATGGCCGTGGCCCGGTCTTGGTGCATGCTTTGGAAGGCTTTTCCGACGCCGGTCATGCGATCCGCCTGGCTGCGGGCCACCTCAGGGGCACGCTGGACACCGAACTGGTGGCCTCGTTCGCGATCGACGAGCTGCTCGACTATCGGTCGCGGCGGCCACTGATGACGTTCAAGACCGATCACTTCACCCACTACGACGACCCCGAGCTCAGCCTGTACGCCATGCACGACAGTGTCGGGACGCCGTTTTTGCTGCTGGCCGGCATGGAGCCGGATTTGAAGTGGGAGCGGTTCATCACCGCGGTGCGGTTGTTGGCCGAACGTCTGGGCGTCCGGCAGACCATCGGCCTGGGGACCATCCCGATGGCCGTTCCGCACACCCGGCCGGTGACGATGACGGCGCACTCCAACAACCGTGAGCTGATCGCCGACTTCACGCCGTGGATCGCCGAGGTCCAGGTGCCCGGCAGCGCGTCGAACCTGCTGGAATACCGGATGGCCCAGCACGGCCACGAGGTGGTCGGCTTCACCGTGCACGTCCCGCACTATCTGGCGCAGACGGACTATCCGGCCGCCGCGAGCGCATTGCTGGAGCAACTCGGCAAGACCGGATCGCTGCAGCTGCCGCTGAAGGCGCTGGAAGAAGCGGCGGTCGAGATCGCGGCCAAGGTCGACGAGCAGGTTGAGGCGAGCTCAGAGGTCGCTCAAGTGGTGGCTGCGCTGGAGCGACAGTACGATGCCTTCATTGCCGCTCAGGAGAACAGGTCGCTGCTGACGCGGGATGAGGATCTGCCGAGCGGCGACGAACTCGGGGCAGAGTTCGAGCGATTCCTCGCTCAGCAGGCCGAGAAAAAGTTCGACGACGACGATTCGACGTGAGCGCCCCTCCAGGGCCCGACAGCGAAGTTGGCGACATGACTCAGCGGAAGCCCAATCTGCGCTCGGTGCGGGAAGTCGTCCCTTCGCTGCAGTTTCGGACGGTGCACGGCTACCGGCGTGCGTTCCGGATCGCCGGCTCGGGTCCGGTCATCCTGCTGATTCACGGGATCGGTGACAACTCCACCACCTGGGAGACCGTTCAGGCCAAGCTGGCGCAGCGGTTCACGGTGATCGCCGTCGACTTGTTGGGCCACGGGCAGTCGGACAAGCCACGCGCGGACTACTCGATCGCGGCCTACGCCAACGGGATGCGCGATCTGCTGTCCGTGCTCGACATCGAGCGGGTCACCGTAGTCGGCCATTCGCTGGGTGGCGGGGTGGCGATGCAGTTCGCTTACCAGTTCCCGCACCTGGTCGAGCGGCTGGTCCTGGTCGGCGCCGGCGGCGTCACCAAGGACGTCAATATCGTGCTGAGGCTGGCGTCGTTACCGATGGGCAGCGAGGCGCTGGCGCTGCTGCGGCTGCCGTTGGTGCTGCCGGCTCTGCAGTTCTTCGGGCGCGCGGCCGGCATGGTGTTGGGATCTACCGGAGTGGGCCATGACCTGCCGGATGTGTTGCGGGTGCTGGCCGACCTACCGGAGCCGATGGCCTCTGCGGCGTTCACCCGGACACTACGGGCGGTGGTGGACTGGCGTGGTCAGATGGTCACCATGCTCGACCGATGTTATTTGACCCAGTCCGTTCCGGTGCAAATCATCTGGGGCACAGACGATGTCGTTGTTCCCGTCAGTCATGCCCGGATGGCGCACGCCGCGATGCCGGGTTCCCGTTTGGAGATTTTCGAGCGCTCCGGGCATTTCCCGTTCCACGACGATCCCGACCGTTTCATCGAGGTCGTCGAGCGCTTCATCGATAGCACCGAGCCCGCCGAGTACGACCAGGCCGCCCTGCGTGAGCTGCTCCGCAGCGGTGGCGGCGCACAAACGGTCTCCGGGCCGGTCGACACGCGCGCTGCCGTGTTGGAGGCCATGGGCTCCGACGAACGCAGCGCCACCTGACCAACCTTTAAAGGCGACCCCGTATGGTCGGCCTATGGGCTTCGACGTCACGGTGTTGCGGGTATTCACCGACGCGGCGGGAAATTTTGGCAATCCGCTGGGCGTCGTCGATGCAAGCACCGTCGATGCCGCGTGGCACCAGCGAATTGCGACCCAATTAGGCTACGGCGAAACGACTTTTGTCGATCTACCGCAAGCCGGCTCTACGACTGCGCACGCTCGCATCTACACCCCGCTCGTCGAATTGCCGTTCGCCGGACACCCAACGATCGGAGCCTCATGGTGGCTGCGTGCGAGGGGTACACCGATCCGGACCCTGCAGGTGCCGACCGGGATTGTGCAGGTGACCTACGACGACGAGATCACGGCCATCAGCGCCCGCTCGGAATGGGCCCCCGAGTTCGCCATTCACGATCTCGAATCACTCGATGAACTCGCAGCCGCCGACCCCGCCGACTTCCCCGACGATGTGTCGCACTACCTGTGGGCATGGATCGACGAGTCCGCCGGAGCAGTGCGCTCCCGGCTGTTCGCCGCCAATCTCGGTGTGGCCGAGGACGAAGCGACGGGGTCGGCCGCCGTCCGGATGACCGACTATCTCAGCCGCGACTTGACGATCACGCAGGGCAAGGGATCGGTGATTCGCACCACCTGGAGCCCGGAGGGCTGGGTTCAGGTCGCCGGTCGTGTCGTCGACGACGGTGTCACGCACTTCGTCTGAACCGCGTCGCGCCGGTTTCAGAGCGGAAGCTTTGCCACGCGGATCAGCAACTGCCCCTCGAGTCCGGCGCCGCGGTGAACGCCGATCTCCGCGACTTCCGGAGACGTCACTATCGCGGCAAATGCGGCGGCCGAAGGGTATTCGACCAGTATGCAGGTGTCCCAGATATCCGCGACATCGCCGATCACCAATGATGCGATGTCGCCGCCGAACAGCACCTTTCCGCCGCCCTCTGTGATGACGCTTTGCATCGGTGTGGCGTAGAGGTCGTAGGCTTGGCGGCCGGTCAGGCCAGTGGGACGCCCGTCGGGATAGACGGCCTTCGCCCGGAACTTGAGCAGGTTGAGCATCACAACGGGATCGCCGGAATCGTCCGCCATCAATGCTTTGACGCGGGAAGCCGTTGGGTAGACCGCATTTTCGATGTTTATGTCGTCATCTCCTCACTTTCGCGCTGTGGCGCTCAGTCCTTGCGGTGCAACACCGCGGCGAGGTGATGCTGCAGCGGTTGTCCGACCGCGCCCATCTGCAGCGAATACGCGAGCTCGTCGCCGTCGACCCGGAAGCGCCGGCCAAGGGCGGTCACTTCTTTGGCGGTTGGTGTCAGACCGATCTGCGTGGTGGACATGTCCAGCTCGATCGTCGTGCCGTCGGATGTGTATGTGCCCACTTCGATTTCGGTGATGCCGTTTGGGTGTGCAAGCACCATTTCGACGTGACCGGGCCGCGGTACGCGAAGGTATCCCGTCTCGGCGTGCAACGGCCTGCCGTCCGTTGCGGCCCTGGTTTTTTGCCCGTACACCAAAAACGGCTTGCCCACATGGGAGAACGCGACTTCTTCGAGGTAGTCAAACGGCTCGATTGTCGGGTACTTTCCGGACCCGCGACCCTGCCAGGTACCGAGCAGCGGAGCGAGCGCCTGCAAGTCAGGGTGCAGGTCAGGCGGCATCATGTCAGCCTAATTCGTGTGTACGTCCGGCGTGCGCACATGCTCCGGGCGGAAGCCCCGACCGACGACAATCGGCGGGATGAACTGCAACGGACCGCGGCCCACGATCTTCGGGACATGGATCGGCGACAGGTCACCGGTCAAATAGGGCTCGATCAAGTTGTTCTGGACCAATACCTGGCCGGCCTGGATGATCCGGGTGGGTAGCTCACGGCGGCGCTGCACCTTGGCGAGGTCGGCATCGGTCAATCGACCTTCGCGCAGCGGCGCGCAGA
>DATFYT010000006.1:0-16260 GCA_035314925.1 Mycobacterium sp.
GGCAATACGCTGCGCCAACGTCAACTCCATCACCCGGCCCTAGCGCAGCCCCCACCTCAAGCCCCAAAGACACGCCGTACGCGGGCATTCTCAGATGAGGCAACGAAAGAGCTACACGGGCATATTTGATGAGTCAACGCGGAGTCAACGCGCACCACCTTTGAGCGGGGCTGATGTGGCGGATGTGACTCATGAAACGTCGATGAGGCGACGGTCGCTGGTCAACTCCCGACCTGCCGATCGAGGTCCCCGGACTTGTCGGCGCCGGGTCCTACACTCGCGATGCCTGGCCGCAGCAGGGCCGAGCATGAAGCAGAAGGGACGGGATCGCAATGCGATTCGTGCATACCGCCGACTGGCAACTCGGCATGACCCGTCACTTTCTCGCGGGCGAAGCGCAGCCGCGGTACTCGGCGGCCCGTCGCGACGCGGTGGCCGGGCTGGGTTCGCTGGCAGCCGACGTGAGCGCCGAGTTCGTCGTGGTGGCCGGCGACGTCTTCGAGCACAACCAGTTGGCGCCGCAGGTGATCAGTCAGTCGCTGGAAGCCATGCGCGCCATCGGGATTGCGGTCTACCTGTTGCCGGGCAACCACGATCCGTTGGACGCGTCGTCGGTGTACACCAGTGCGCTGTTCAAGGCCGAATGCCCGGCCAACGTGACGGTGCTCGACAGCGCCGGTATTCACGAGGTCCGGCCCGGCCTGCAGATCGTCGCAGCGCCATGGCGATCCAAAGCGCCGACGACCGATCTGGTTGCCGACGTGCTCGACGACTTGTTGGCCGACGGGGTCACCCGGGTACTTGTTGCCCACGGCGGCGTCGACGTGCTGGACCCCGATCCCACCAAGCACTCGCTGATCCGGCTGGCCGGCGTAGAAGACGCGTTGGCCCGCGGCGCGGTGCACTATGTGGCGTTGGGCGACAAGCATTCACTCACCGAAGTCGGTAGCACCGGCCGGATTTGGTACTCGGGCTCGCCCGAGGTCACCAACTACGACAACGTCGAATCCGATCCCGGTCATGTGCTGGTCGTCGACCTCGACGAGTCGGATCCGCAGCGCGCGGTCACCGTCGACGCCCGAAAAGCTGGGCGCTGGCGGTTCAGCACCCTGAGCCGCCAAGTGGACAGCAGCCGCGACATTGCCGACTTGGATCTGAACCTGGATCTGATGCCGGACAAGGACCGAACGGTGTTGCGGCTGTCCTTGATTGGTTCGTTGACGGTGACCGACCGCGCGGCGCTGGACGCCTGCCTGGACAAATATTCGCGGCTGTTCGCGTCACTGCGGGTGTGGGACAGCCACAGCGATCTGGCCGTCATACCGGCCGACGGCGAGTTCACCGACCTCGGCATCGGTGGCTTTGCTGCTGCGGCGGTCGAGGAACTGGTCGAGACGGCGCGCACCGGGGATGCCGCGACTGCCGGCGACGCGCAGGCGGCGTTGGCGCTGCTGTTGCGGCTCACCGACCACGGGCGAGGTGCGGCATGAAGTTGCACCGCCTGGTTCTGGAGAACTACCGCGGCATCGAGCGCCGCGAGATCGAATTCCCCGACCACGGCGTGGTCGTGGTGTCCGGCGCCAACGAGATCGGCAAGTCGTCGATGATCGAGGCGCTGGACCTGCTGCTGGAATCTAAGGACCGTTCGAACAAGAAGGAAGTCAAGCAGGTTAAGCCGACCAACGCCGACGTCGGGTCCGCGGTTACCGCCGAGATCAGCACTGGCCCTTATCGTTTCATCTATCGCAAGCGCTTCAATAAGAAGCCCGAGACGCAGCTGACGGTCCTGGAGCCGCGCCGCGAAGCGCACAGCGGCGACGAGGCGCACGACCGTGTGCAGGCCATGCTGGCCGAGACCGTCGACACCGAGCTTTGGCATTCCCAACGGGTAGTACAGTCGGCGTCGACGGCGGCGGTCGATCTGTCGGGCTGCGACGCGCTGACCCGGGCGCTCGACGTCGCGGCGGGCGACTCCGCCGCGCTGTCTGGCACCGAGCCGCTGCTGATCGAGCGGATCGACGCCGAGTTCGGCCGCTACTTCACCCCGACGGGCCGTCGTGCCACCGGAGAGTGGGCGGACGCCATCACCGCGCTTGGCGCCGCCGAAGAAGAGGGGCAGCGATGTGCCGCGGCCGTCGCCGAAGTCGACGATCGCGTGAACCGGCACGCGACGCTGACCGTCGAGTTGGCTGAGTTGTCGCCGCTTCGAGAGGCGGCCGCGGTCCGGCAGACCGCCGCCCAAGCCGCCGCGGACACGATCGCCCGGCTCACGGAACAGGTGAAAGAAGCCGAGCTGATCGCTGCCGCCGCGACCGCGACCAGCACGTCATCGCAAGGCGCATACGCCGAACGGCAACGGTTGCGGGCCGAAACCGACACGCGCGCAGCCACGGTCGCGACCTTGGAAGCTCAAGCCCATGAGGCCGCCGAAGCGGCGGCGACGGCGCAGGAAGTCGCCGTGGCAGCCGATGCCATGGTCGAGGAGGCCGACAAGCTTCTCGGCGCCGCGCAGCGGCGAGCCGACAATGCCCGCCGCATCGTCGACGAACTGACTCGCCGCGACGAAGTCGACCGGTTGACAACCCGGCTCGGCAAGATCGACGCCGCCCAGCGCGACCGTGACTTGATCTTCACCGAGCTCTCGGCAATTGCGGTGACCGACAATCTCATTCAACAGATCGAGCGCGCCGCCGCAACCGTCGAACGGGTCGAGGGCCAACTCGCCTTGGTGTCGGCGACGGTGGAATTCGTCGCGGCCACCGACATCGAACTTGTCAGCGGCGACCAGCGGGTGTCGCTGCCCGCAGGTCAGAGTTGGTCGACCGCCGCAGGCGGCGCCACCGAGGTCGAGGTCCCCGGCATCCTGACCGCGCGGTTCACTCCGGGCGCAACGGCGCTCGACATTCAGGCTGAACACGCTGCAGCCCAACAGAACCTGACTGCCGCGCTGGCGGCGGCGCAGGTCCCTGACGTGGCGACCGCACGGCTGACTGATCAGCGGCGCCGCGAACTGGTCAACAGCCGCGACCGGCTGACCGCAACCCTGGTCGCATTGTGCGGTGACGACGAGGTCGAGCAATTGCGTTCAAGCTTGGCTGCGCTGCGCGCCGACACACAGGCTGACGACATCGCGATGGACGCCGCCCGCGCCCGCGCCGAGCTCGACGAAGCTGAGGCGGCCCGCGTTAAGGCGGCCGCCGACCTCGAGACGCACCGCAAGGTCGCGGCCGCGGCGACGGCCAAGTTCACCGAAAAAGCGACCCAGGTAACCCTTTCCAACGACAAACTGACTGCCCAACGCGTCGAGCTGGCGGCGGTCGCTGACCGGCTGACCCAGCAGCGGGCAGTCGCCACCGACGAGACGCTCCAAGCCACCGCCGAGGCGGACCTGCAGGCGGCGCAAACAGCAGACGGCCGGGTCGCCGAACTGAAAGAACGGCTGGCCGCCGCAGCACCTGACACAGTGGCCGCCGAACTGGCCGATGCCACCACGGCGGCTCAGGCATTGAAAGGCCGCCACGACGAAATCGCCCGCACGCTGCATGAGATCAGCGTCGAGCTGACACTTTTCGGCACCCAGGGCCGTAAGGGCAAGCTCGATGCAGCCGAGATCACGCTCGAGCATGCTCGAAGTGAACATGCCCGGGTGGCTGGCCGAGCTCGCGCCGTCGAATTGCTGAAGGCGGTGATGGTCCGCCACCGCGATACCACACGGCTGCGTTACGTCGAGCCGTTCCGCGCCGAATTGGAGCGACTCGGGCGTCCGGTTTTCGGACCGAGCTTCGAAGTCGATATCGACACCGACCTCTGCATCCTCAACCGCACTCTCGACGGTTGCACCGTGCCGTATGAGTCACTGTCGGGCGGGGCGAAGGAGCAACTGGGCATCCTGGCGCGGCTGGCCGGGGCAGCGTTGGTCGCCAAAGAAGACGCTGTCCCGATCCTGATCGACGACGCGCTCGGCTTCTCCGACCCAGCGCGGTTGGCCAAGATGGCCGAGGTGTTCGACACCTTGGGCGAGCGCGGACAGGTGATTGTATTGACCTGCACGCCAGCCCGATACGACGGCGTCAAGGGCGCGCAGCGGATCGAGTTGTGCGCCTAGCGATCCTCTTCCGCTTGATGATCTCAGCGCATGAATCCGATCGCGGTGTAGTCCACGTCGGCCAGCCCGGGTGCGCCGAAGTTGGCTAGATCGGTGCGCACCGCGATGTCGCCGGGCGACTGGAACAGCGGCAGGTTAAAGCCTTCCCGCCAGATCATCGCGTCGACCTGATTAGCCAGCGAGCGCGCGGTGTTCTCATCGAGCTCGGACAGCGTCTGATCGATCTTGGCGTCGATGCTGGCATTGCCGATCCTGCCGAAGTTGCCCTCACCGTCCGAGGTGTAGATCTGCGGCAGCGCAGACAGCGGGAAAGCGTTTCCCACCCAGCCGAATTGGACGACGTCGAAGTCGCCGACGCTCACGTACTGATTGAAGAATCCGTTGCCCGCCTTGACGTCGAGCACCAGCTTGACACCGATCTTCGCCAGGTTTTGTTGGGCCACCAGGGCGATTTGGCGGGCGGCCGGTGAGTCGTAAAGCACGTCGCGGACGACAAGCTGGCGACCGTCTTTTTCCCGCACCGCGCCGTTGAGCTTCCAGCCCTGCGCGTCGAGGTCTTTGCGGGCCTGGTCTGGGTTGTACGCGGCCGGCGCACTGTTGTCTTGGTAGCCGACCTGGCCGACGACGTACACGTGATTGTCCAGCGGCGTCGGATGATTGGTCAGACCGTGCTGAACGACATTGACAATCGCCTGGCGGTCGATGCCTCGGCAGATCGCCAGACGCAGCTTGTCGTCGGACAGGATGCTTCCCGGTGCGCCGTTGAAGGTGAAGTGATACCAGGTCGGTGCCGGCGCGCTTCGGATCACGACTCCCGGGGTGCGCTCGGCGGTGACGATGTCGTCGAGCGTGCTCACACCGGCGGCATCGATGGCGTTGTTTTGCAGGGCCGGGATGACGGCGGAGGAGTCGAGCACCAGGAAGGTAATCGAGTTCAGCCGGGACTTGCGGCCCCACCAGCGGGGATTGCGGGTCAGCACAATGCGCTGCGCGCTGTGATTGATCCTGGACACGATGAACGGTCCGGCCGACGGACCGGGGGCATCCAGCTGACCCTTGTTGAAGACGTCCGGGTTCTCGGTCATGCTGCGGGGCTGCATACCGCCGGCGAACATCCCGCGCCACTCCGCGTACGGCTGGGCGAAGGTGACCACCGCCTGGCGATCGTCGACGCCTCTGGTCACCGACTTCACTCGTTCGAATCCGGCTCTGCTGGCGATCAAGTAGCGCTTATCGCGGCCGCTGCACGCGGCGACCTCGGATTTGATGTCCTCCCAGGTGATCGGGGTGCCGTCGCTCCACACCGCTTGGGGGTTGATCGTCAACGTGACGACCTGCGGGCTGGCGCTGGTCAACTCGGCAGCGGTGAAGTAGTCGGTGTTGAGCTTCAGCGACCCGTCGGCCTGGGTGATGAACGCCCCCGGCAGCGTCGGCGTGACGACCGAACCGACGTCGGCGGTGTTGCCGTCGATGTTCAGGACATTGAAGTTTGGTGGAAACGAGCTGATCGCGAGCCGCAGGTCGCCGCCGTCGCGCAGCGTCGCCGGGTCCTGCGGGTTGATGTCGCTGCTGGTGCCGACCCGCACAGCACGCCGGCCGACGACGTCCTTGTAGCCGTCCGAGCAGCCCGTGACGATCAGACAAATCATCACGGTCGCCAGCAGCGCAAGCCTGCGAATCATGCTAACCACCGGCGACATCCGCGTGCGCTCGCGGGACTGCGGCCAACAGGCGCTGGGTGTACTCGTGCTGCGGGTTGGTGAACACCTGCTCGCCATCGCCTTGCTCCACAATCTTTCCCCGGTACATCACGGCGACCTTGTGGGCCAGATGCTTGACCACCGAAAGGTCATGCGACACAAATAGATAGGACAACCCGAAGCGCTTCTGCAGGTCCAGCAGCAGGTTGATGATGCCGGCCTGAATCGATACGTCGAGGGCCGACACCGGCTCGTCGAGCGCGAGGATTTTCGGCTGCAGTGCCAGCGCCCGCGCGATACCGATCCGCTGTTTCTGCCCCCCGGAAAACTCGGCGGGATAGCGGCTGGCGTCGCCGTGGTTCAGCCCGACTATTCCCAGCAGCTCGGCCACGCGTGCCTCCGATCGAGGCCGGTCAAACCCGTTGGTGATCAACGGTTCAGCGATGACGTCGAACACCGGCAGCCGGGGGTCCAGCGACGCTACCGGATCCTGAAACACCACCTGCAATTCGGTCCGCACCTTGCGGCGGGCGGCGGCATCGAGGGCTGCGACGTCGGAGCCTAGGATTTTGATGGCACCGGCCTGGGGTGCCGCGAGCTCGAGAATCTGGCTCAACGTCGTCGATTTGCCCGAGCCGGATTCGCCGACGATGCCCAACGTGCGGCCTTGCTCCAACGTGAAGCTGACCCCGTCGACCGCGCGTACTTCACCCACCCGTCGCCGCAAAACCACGCCCTTGGTCAGTGCGTAGGTCTTGGCAAGGTCGGTCACTTGGAGTACCACCGGCGGATCCGCGACGGTGCCATCGTCCGAAACCGGCTGTGTTGACACGTGATAGATGTCCGCCGCGCTGTGGCCCGCGACCTCGTGGGTGCGGATGCACGCCGCCCAGTGGCCGTCCCGAACCTCGACGAGATCGGGTTCCGCCGAACGACATTCGCTGATCACCAACGGGCACCGCGGGGCGAACTGGCAGGCATCGGGCAGCGACGTCATCGTCGGCGGCGCGCCCGGGATCGGAACCAGCCGGGTGCCCTGCGGTGAGTCCAGTCGCGGCACCGAGCCCAGCAATCCGGCCGTGTAGGGCATCCGGCGGTCACGGTATAGCTCTTCGACTCCTGCGGTCTCGACCGGACGTCCCGCGTACATGACCAGCGCCCGGTCGGCGAACTCCGACACCACACCCAGGTCGTGCGTGATGATCAGCACACCGGCGCCGGTGACGTCGCGCGCAGTTCGCAACAAGTCGAGGATCTGCGCCTGCACGGTAACATCCAGAGCGGTGGTCGGCTCGTCGCAGATCAGCAGATCCGGGTCGTTGGCGATCGCGATCGCGATCACCACCCGCTGGCGCTCACCGCCGGACAGCTCGTGCGGGAAAGCCCTTGCGCGGCTTTCCGGCTGCACGATCCCGACCAATTCGAGCAGCTCGACGGCCCGCTTGCGGGCACCCGCTCGACTGATCTCGCGGTTGTGAACCTTGATAGCTTCGGCTATCTGATCGCCGATGGTATAGACGGGCGTCAGCGCCGACATCGGGTCCTGAAACACGGTGCCGATCGACTTGCCCCGAATCCGCGACATCGCCTGGTCGGACAGCCCGAGCAACTCTTCGCCGTGCAACCGCACCGATCCCGAGACGTCGGTGTGTTCGGGCAGCAACCCGACGACGGCCATCGCGGCAGTGGTTTTGCCCGAACCGGATTCACCGACGATCGCGACCACTTCACCGGGGTCGATGCGGTAACTCGTGCCGCGCACCGCGGACACCCGCACGTCACCGGTATCGAAGGTGACGTTGAGATCCGCCACCTCAAGCAGGGCTGTCACTTTTTGCGCCGCCTCTTGCGGCGTGACGATCGGCTGCCCGGATCCAGCGCGTCGCGCAGCCCGTCTCCAGTGATGTTGGCGCACAACACGATCAGCACCAGAGCTCCGGCCGGAAACAGGAACACCCAGGGAAAAGTGGTGGTCGAAGGAGTGCCGTCGGCGATCAGCGTGCCAAGCGAGACGTCGGGTGGCTGAATGCCGAATCCCAAGAAACTCAGTCCGGTTTCGGCCAGGACCGCATACCCGACGTTGAGGGTCGCATCGATGATCAGGATCGAGGCGACGTTCGGCAGAATGTGACGCATGATCACGCGACGATCCGGCACTCCCATAAACCTTGCCGCACGGACGAATTCACGTTCTCGCAGGCTCATCGTCAACCCGCGCACCATGCGTGAGCTGACCATCCAGCCGAAGATGGCGAGCAGCACGATGAGCCAGAACATGCTGCTCGACTGTTTGATGCGCGGAGTGATGATGGCGATGATCAGGAAGCCCGGAACCACCAGCAGCAGGTCCACCAGCCACATCAGCGCCCGGTCACGCCAGCCACCGAAGTACCCGGCGATCGAGCCGACAGTGGCGGCGATGCTGGTCGATATCGCCGCCACGCAGAAACCGATCAGCATCGACTTCTGCATGCCGCGCAGCGTCCGGGCCAACAGATCCTGGCCGAGCGCGTTGGTGCCGAACCAATGCTTGACCGACGGTGGCTGCAGCAGCCCGTGATAGTCCAGAGCGTTGTAGTCGTAGGGGAGTAGCGGCGGCAGCCCGTAGCAGCCGATGAACAGCACCACCAGCAGAATCAACGCCACCACGGCAGGCCTGTTGCGCACGAAGCGACGTATCACCAGGCTTCGCCGCGACGTGAATGTGGCCGGCTTGATGCCGACCCGCAGCGGCGTGGTGTCGGTGGTTTCCGCAGTGGCGTGGTCCGTCATGACACGCGCACCCTCGGGTCCAACGCGGCATAGATGATGTCGGACAACAGCCCGGCGAAAAGCAGTGCCGCACCGGTGAACAACGTGATCGTCGCGACGATATGGGTGTCCTGACTCGAGATGGCCTGCACCACCCACTCGCCCATGCCGTGCCAGCCGAAGATCTTCTCGACGAACACCGCGCCGACCACCAGGCCGCTGACCCCATAGGCGAACAAGGTGGCCAGCGGAATCAGCGCGGTCCGCAGACCGTGTTTGAACAGCGCACGCCGACGCGTCAGACCCTTGGCCCGCGCGGTCCGGATGAAGTCCTCGCTGAGCACGTCGAGCATCGCGTTGCGTTGGTACCGGCTGAAGCTCGCGGCCGCGCCCAACGCCAGGGTGAGACTCGGCAGCACGATGTGCCGCGCGCGGTCGACGAACTGGTCCCAGACTCCGCCGGGCGGAATCGGCGAGGTTTCCCCGGTGTAGGCGAAGATCCGCACCCCGGCCAGATTGTTGACCCGCAACGCGGCCAGGATGAGCAGCCCGGCCAGCACGAATGACGGGATGCTCAGAACGATCAGCGACAGCACAGTGATCACCCGGTCGCTGAGCCGATATTGACGGACCGCCCCCCAGGCGCCCAGGACCACACCGGCCAGCGTGCCCACCACCGAACCGATCAGCACCAGTCGAAAACTGACCCCGACCCTCGGCCACAGCTCCTGGGCGACGGGGTGACCGGTCACTGTGGTGCCGAAGTCGCCCCGGACCACGCCGGCGGCCCACTCCGCGTACCGGATGGGCACGGGTTTGTCCAAGCCGAGCTCGACTGCTTTGGCGTGGATCGCCTCGGCCGGCGGCTGGGGGTGACGCTCGATGAAACTGTCCAGCGGGTGAAACGTCACCGAGGCCAGGCCGAAGGCCAAGAACGAGGCCAGCACCAGCAACACCAGGTAATTGAGGAGGCGACGAAGCAGGAAGGGAATCATGCCTGCCGGCCCTGCCTGTCTCGCATGGGGCCAGGGTAAAAGATCTGGTCCGGCACGTCGCGGCGCGGGGCAAAGGGGCAGCTAGGCGGCGCGGCGGCCAACTCGGGCCCGGCTCCGACGCCAGCCGAGCCCTTCTGATCGGGGTGATCCGGACCGGTGAGAATTTGGGCGCGGATTGTTAGAATCACCCACTTGGGCCGGGGGCCGTGCAGCAAACGACACTTGTGACACAAGGAGATTGGCGTGACGGTTACCGACGACTACTTGGCCCACAACGCCGAATACGCGAGTTCCTTCAAGGGGCCGCTGCCAATGCCACCGAGCAAACACGTGGCGGTCGTGGCCTGCATGGACGCTCGGCTGGACGTCTACCGACTGCTCGGAATCAACGAGGGCGAAGCGCACGTCATCCGGAACGCCGGCGGGGTCGTCACCGACGACGCCATCCGCTCTCTCGCGATCAGCCAGCGGTTACTGGGAACCAAAGAGATCATCCTGATCCACCACACCGACTGCGGGATGCTCACCTTCAAGGACGACGACTTCAAGCACGACATCCAGAAGGAAACCGGGCTCAAACCGCCGTGGGCGGCCGAGGCCTTCCCCGACCTTGCCGAGGACGTCAAGCAGTCGCTACGCCGCATCGGGAACAGCCCGTTCGTCACCAAGCATGAGTCGGTGCGCGGCTTCATCTTCGACGTCGCAAACGGCAAGCTCAGCGAGGTTAAGCTCTAGAGATCTGGCTCGCCTCACGAGACTCAATAGCCTCTTCAGTCGCTCAGTGAGGGGTCACTGCCTCTCTCATTTCGACACCGCGGGCGATATCACTTTCCAGAAAAGAGTCGCGCCCCTCTGACGGTGCTGCTGTGGCTATTGATGCCCAAGCCGGATCGAAGCGAATTCATTGACAGCCGCAGTCCCGGCTGGTTTCATATACGGTAATGCTCATAAACATGGTCAATCCAACCAACATTACCGGGAATAGAGAGGGTCATGACACAAGCGACCGCGACTAGCCCAGCGGCGGGGCAGTACGAGTTAAGCCACCTGCGCTCGCTGGAAGCCGAGGCCATCCACATCATTCGTGAGGTGGCCGCCGAGTTCGAGCGTCCGGTCCTGCTGTTCTCCGGCGGCAAGGACTCGATCGTGATGCTGCATCTGGCGCTCAAGGCGTTCCGGCCGGGTCGGCTGCCGTTCCCGGTGATGCATGTCGACACCGGCCACAACTTCGACGAGGTCATCCAGGTCCGCGACGAGTTGGTCGCCGAGGCCGGGGTGCGCCTGGTGGTCGCCAAAGTGCAGGACGACATCGACGCCGGCCGGGTGGTCGAGACCATCCCGTCGCGCAACCCGATCCAGACGGTGACGCTGTTGCGTGCGATCCGCGAAAACAAGTTCGACGCGGCATTCGGCGGCGCCCGGCGTGACGAGGAGAAGGCACGCGCCAAGGAGCGAGTGTTCAGCTTCCGCGACGAGTTCGGGCAGTGGGACCCCAAGGTGCAGCGGCCCGAGCTGTGGAACCTCTACAACGGGCGACACCACAAGGGCGAGCACATCCGGGTGTTCCCGCTGTCCAACTGGACCGAATTCGACATCTGGGCCTACATCGGCGCCGAGAAGATCGCGTTGCCGTCGATCTACTACGCGCATCGCCGCAAGGTGTTCGAGCGCGACGGCATGCTGCTGGCGGTGCACCGTCACTTGCAGCCCCGCACCGACGAGAAGGTGGTCGAGAAGACCGTGCGATTCCGCACCGTCGGTGACGTCACCTGCACCGGCTGTGTGGAATCACCGGCATCCACGGTCGCGGAGGTCATCGCCGAGACGGCGGTGGCACGGCTGACCGAACGCGGGGCCACCAGAGCAGACGACCGGATTTCCGAGGCCGGAATGGAAGACCGCAAGAGGCAGGGATACTTCTGATGAGTGCATCGACCACATTGCTGCGCATCGCGACGGCCGGCTCGGTCGACGACGGCAAGTCCACGCTGATCGGGCGGCTGCTGTATGACTCCAAGGCCGTCATGGAAGACCAGTGGGCCTCGGTAGAAGCCACTTCGAAGGAACGCGGCCACGACTACACCGATCTGGCACTGGTCACCGACGGGCTGCGCGCCGAACGCGAACAAGGCATCACGATCGATGTCGCCTACCGCTACTTCGCTACTCCCAAGCGGAAATTCATCATCGCCGACACACCGGGCCACATCCAGTACACCCGCAACATGGTGACCGGTGCATCGACCGCGCAGCTGGCGATCGTGCTTGTCGACGCCCGCCACGGTCTGCTCGAGCAGTCTCGCCGGCACACCTTCCTGGCGTCGCTGCTGGGCATCGAGCACATCGTGCTCGCGGTCAACAAGATGGACTTAATCGACTGGGACAAAGAAGCTTTCGAGGCCATTCGCGACGATTTTCACGCCTTCGCTACCCGCCTCGATGTGCACGACGTGCTCGCCATCCCGATGTCGGCGCTGCATGGCGACAACGTGGTCACCAAGTCCGAGCACACCCCGTGGTACGACGGGCCGGCGCTGTTGTCGCATCTCGAAGAGGTCTTCATCGCCGGTGACCGCAACCTGGTCGACGTCCGTTTCCCGGTCCAGTACGTCATCCGGCCGCAAACGGAAGAGCACCGAGACCACCGCAGCTACGCCGGCACGGTGGCCAGCGGCGTGATGCGTCCGGGCGACGAAGTGGTCGTGCTGCCGACCGGCAAGCCCACCCGGATCACCGCGATCGACGGGCCGACCGGGCCAGTGGCAGAAGCATTTCCGCCGATGGCTGTCTCGGTCAGCCTCGCCGACGACATCGACATCTCGCGCGGCGACATGATCGCCCGGCCCACCAATCAGCCGAGGGTCGCCCAGGAATTCGATGCGACGGTGTGTTGGATGGCGGATGCGTCGACGCTCGAACCCGGGCGTGACTACCTGATAAAGCACACCACCCGGACCACCCGGGCCAGGGTCACCGCGCTGGACTACCGGCTCGATGTCAACACGCTGCGCCGCGATAAGACCGCAGAAGCGTTGCAGCTCAACGAACTTGGCCGCATCACGTTGCGTACCCAGGTGCCGTTGCTGCTCGACGAATACACCCGCGCCCCCAACACGGGGTCGTTCATCCTGATCGATCCGGACACCAACGGTACCGTCGCCGCGGGCATGGTGTTGCGTGAGGTCGCGGCCCGCACCGCGAGCCCTAACACCGTGCAACACAAGTCGCTGGTGACCGCCGAGGACCGGATGTCTCGGGGCCGCACGTTGTGGTTCACCGGATTGTCGGGTTCCGGCAAGTCGTCGGTGGCCATGCTCGTCGAGCAGAAGCTCCTCGAAAAGGGCGTTCCTGCTTATGTTCTCGACGGCGACAACCTGCGGCACGGGTTGAACGCCGACCTTGGGTTCAGCATGGCCGACCGTGCGGAGAACCTCCGGAGACTGGCGCACGTGGCGGCGCTGATCGCCGACTCGGGGCACACCGTACTGGTGCCGGCGATCAGCCCGCTGGCCGAGCATCGCGACCTGGCCCGCCGGGTGCATGCCGACGCCGGGCTGGATTTCCTCGAAGTGTTCTGCGACACCCCGCTCGAAGATTGCGAGCGCCGCGACCCCAAGGGGCTCTACGCCAAGGCCCGTGCGGGCGAGATCACCCATTTCACCGGCATCGACAGCCCGTACCAGCGGCCGAAGAATCCCGACTTGCGGCTCACGCCGGACCGCAGCTGCGACGAGCTGGCGCAGCAAGTCGTCGACCTGATCGAGTCGCGCAGTTGAGCGACGTGAGTGACCACAACGACCACGAGGTAGCAGCGCGGTTGGCCACCGACGCTGGCCGGCTGCTGCTCGCGGTGCGCGACGAGCTGGCCGATGCCACCGAAGCTGAGCGAAAAGCAGCGGGGGACAAGCGGTCCCACGACTACCTGATGGATGCGCTGGCACGCGAACGCCCGGACGACGCGGTGCTCTCCGAAGAAGGCGCCGACAACCCGATACGGCTGCGCTCCGAACGGGTATGGATTGTTGACCCGCTGGACGGCACTCGGGAGTTCTCCGAACTCGGCCGAAAGGACTGGGCGGTCCACGTCGCGCTGTGGCAATCCGGTGAGCTGGTCGCGGGTGCGGTAGCGCTGCCGGCACAGGGCGTCACGTTGGCCACACCCGATCCCGCGCCACCGCCGGACGCGACAGAGGCGCCCCGCATCGTCGTCTCGCGCACCCGCCCGCCGGCGATCGCGCTGGAGGTCCGCGACCACCTGAACGGCACGCTGGTCGAAATGGGATCCGCCGGCGCGAAGGTCGCCGCGGTGGTTCAGGGTCTGGCCGACGTGTACGTGCACGCCGGCGGCCAGTACGAGTGGGATTCGGCGGCGCCCGTCGCGGTGGCCCGTGCGGCCGGTCTGCACACCTCGCGTATCGACGGTTCGCCGCTGCAGTACAACCGGCCCGACCCACTGCTGCCCGACTTGGTGGTGTGCCGACCTGAATTCGCCGACGCGGTGCTGACGGTGACCAGTTAGCCTCCCCGGTTCTTAACCTGGCGGTGGGAGGATCGTGTCCATGCGCATGTCGGCCAAGGCGGAGTATGCGGTGCGGGCCATGGTCCAGTTGGCCACCGTCGATGGCGGTGTACGGGTCACGACTGACGACCTGGCGCAGGCCCAGGGCATCCCGCCGCAGTTCCTCGTCGACATCCTGTCCGACCTGCGCAACGACCGCCTGGTGCGCAGCCACCGCGGCCGCGACGGTGGATACGAATTGGCGCGCCCCGGTGACGAAATCAGCATCGCCGACGTATTGCGCTCCATCGACGGCCCGCTGGCCAGCGTCCGCGACGTCGGTTTGGGCGATCTGCCGTATTCCGGTCCGACCGCGGCGCTGACCGACGTGTGGCGGGCGCTGCGCGCCAGCATGCGCTCGGTGCTGGAGGAGACGACGCTGGCCGACGTCGCGACCGGCGCTTTGCCAGACCACGTAGGTCGGATGGCCGACGACTATCGCGACCAGGAAAGCAGGCGCCACGGCCCCCGCACCGCCGGCTAGCCGCCTGAGCCGTAAGGCCGGGTGAGGATCTCCAGGTAGTGGCCTCCGGGGTCGCGGAAGTAGACGCCGCGTCCGCCGTCCCGAGTGTTGATCTCGCCGGGTCGATGACCGCCCGGGTCGGCCCAGTGCTCCAGCCCGCGCGACGCGATCTTGCCGTAGATCGCGTCGAAGTCGTCCTCCGAGACCAGAAACGCGTAGTGCTGCGGTCGGATCTCGTCGCCCGTGGATACATCGGCGTAGTCGAGGCTTGCGCCGTGCTCGATCGTGACGGTCATGAAGTGCCCGAAGGGCACCGGGCTCGGCAACCCGAAAAGCTCGGTGAGAAACTCCGCGGACTCCCGCTTGTCGCGGGCGGCGACAATGGTGTGGTTGAACTCGATAGGCATGGTGCTGCCATTCTACTTCGGCGCGGTCAGCTCCAAGGCGATGTTGTCCGGGTCGCGGAACTCGAGGATGTATGACGGCCCGATGTCCTTGACCGGCTCGTGGTCGATGCCCAGGTCGTCGAGATGCAATGCTGCGGCCTCTAATTCGGCCTTATCGGCCGACCTGAATGCGATGTGGTCCAGCCCGCAGCGGTCCTCGTGGAAGCGATCGGTGGCGACCGGTCGTAGCGCGATCAGCGCGCCGCCCATGTCGTAGATAACGCCACCGAACAGGAACGCCAGCTGCTCACGGGTCGCCGCGTCGGCGTTGTCGGGGATCTCAATGAGAACCGGCCAACCGAAGACGCTCTCGTAGAACTGTCGGGACCGCTCGATGTCGCTGACGGTGAGCCGTACATGCGCGATGGAATTGGCGGTGATGCCCATCCCAGTCATGGTGCCACTGTGCAGCCCGCGTGCATTCACCGGTGTGCATGCCAGAATCGCGATCGTGCAGATATCGATGACCATGCCCGTCATGGAGCCGGAGTTGGATGCGGCCGTGCTGCGGGACTGGGCCCGCGCGATCGACGACGGCTCGTTCGCGTCGCTGTGTTGGGGCGAGCGGATGGCCTTCGACAACCCGGAAACTTTGACGCTGATGGGCGCGCTGGCGGCCTGGACGGATCGGGTGCGGTTGGTGACGACGGTGATCGTGCCTCAGCTGCACGACCCGGTCATGTTGGCCAAGGCGGGGGTCACTGATCGGGTGACTGGGTCGACAGTGCGTCATCCAGGTGAGGCACAACATGAGAGGGACACGGTGACCCAGACGGAGATCTTCCAGAGGCACCATGGCCGGGCTGTGCGGTTCTTCTGGGCCCTGCTGATCGGGTCGACCACCGTCAAGCCTCATAGGGTTCGTGCCGCACTCAATGCCTGAGTTGAAGCAGTGGGCGATCGCGCCGACGGTGTTCGACAACGACTTAAGCAGGCCAGGCGATCAGTTGCTCGAGGCCGACATCGTCTAGGTTCGGCGGCTTGACTTTTTGGTAGCCAACCAATCTGTTGCATACTCCCCCAACGGTGTGTCGCGGCGGCTCCCGACCCACATAGCGTGCCTGCCGCTTGCCCGATGCCATCTCAGCCCATCACCCCACACAGTTGAGCGATTCGCGCCGACAGAGGGCCTGCTCTAGCGTGGCGTCATGCTGTTCATTTCGGGGATGTCTGTGTCGCAGGCGCGGCGCGAAGTAATGCGGACCAACTTCTGGCTGGTGCCGAGCTTGGAGGTGATCGCAT
>DATFYT010000007.1:0-5473 GCA_035314925.1 Mycobacterium sp.
TCAACCTGTCGGCGGGCATCTTGTCGACGAGTGTGGTGGCCATCTTCGCGATCGCGAAATTCACCGAGGGTGCCTGGCTGGTTGTGGTGGTCTTCCCGATTCTGGTGTTGCTGTTGATGCGGCTCAACCGGCAATACCGCGCCGAGGCCGCCGTGCTGGAGACGTCGCTCACCGAGCGTCCCGACCTGGACAAACACGACCGGCATCGGGTGTTCGTCTTTGTCGACAGCATCGACCTGGCCGAGATCGAGGTGATGCGCTACGCGCAGGGGCTGCATGCCGACGAGCTGACCGCGGTGCACTTTGTGCTGGACGGGGATCGCGCCGCGCGCCTCCAGGAGAATTGGCAGCATTTCGGGCACATCACCGAGTTGCGCTTGGTCGAGTGCCTGGATCGCAATCTGAGCCGGGCCGCCCAAGACCTGGTTTCGTGGGTCAAGCGGGAGCACCCGGACACCACCGTGACGGTGCTGTTGCCGCGCCGAACCTACTCGGCGCTACTGGGCCGGCTGTTGCATGACCGCACCGCCGACAAGATCGCCCGCGTGATCAGTCGGATCCCAGGCGCAAGCGCGCAGATCGTTGCCTACGACATAGGGTCCCGGATCGCACAAGCCCAAGCCGCTCGAGCCGCAGACGCTAACCGTGCTGCTCAAGCCCTGGAGTCGATCGAAGAGGCGCACGCGACGACGCCGGTTAGCTGAATACCGGGCTGTCGGCTAGCCGCCGGTAGGGCGGCAGCATCCTAGTCGCGAATTCGTCAAACTGGACGTGGTATCGGGTGGGAGATACCTGTCAAGACCCATCGCGTTGGATGGGAATCGGTGCTCGGTCCATTGGCCGCGGACTGCCGCACCTGTCCGGAGACGCTAATCTTCACGTTCGTAGGCATTACTCACGTTCAACGGCGGGAAGAAAGCAAACGTGACAGATATTTCTGACGACCAGAAGCTCCCGTCGACGTTCGCCGATGCGTGGAAGCGGTTCTTCCTGGGCAAGCCGCTGATCAGCGAGGACCTGGAACACGAGAGCTTGTCCAATGTCGTTGCGCTAGGGGCGCTTTCCCCGGACGCGATCTCGTCGACGGTCTATGGTCCCGAGCAGATCATGGTCGAACTGCTCCCGGCTGCCGGGCTGGCCGCGTTCGTGCTGGTGATTCCGATCGCCGGCATCATCTTGTTGATCTTGGCTTTGGTGACTGCGTCATATCGGCAGGTCGTCATGGCCTACACCCAACGAGGCGGATCCTACGTGGTGGCGCGGGCCAACTTCGGGCCGCGGATTGCGCAGATCTCTTCGGCGGCGCTGTTGATCGACTATGTGGTCACCGTAGCGGTGCAGTGCGCGTCGGGCACGTTTGCGGTGGTGTCCGCGGTACCTAGCCTGGGGCAGTACCACTTGGAAATCACTGTTGGGGCGTTGCTGCTGATGTCTTTTGCCAACTTGCGCGGAATGAAAGAGGCGGGCCGGATATTCGCGGTACCCGTATACGCGTTCATCGCCATGCTCACGGTGATGATCGTGACCGGTGTCGTCCGCAGCATCTTCTTTGATTTACCGAAATACGATCCGCAACAACTAGAACATGTCGGAGCAATCCCGCTCGGCCACGGCAACGGCATCATCATGGGCGCCACGGTCCTGGTGTTCCTGCGCGCGTTCGCCAACGGCGGCACCTCGTTGACCGGGGTCGAGGCAATCGCCGACGCGGTCAACGTCTTTCGTCAGCCACAGGGCCCGAACGCCCGTCGGGTGCTGACCAGGATGGCCTGCATCCTCGGATTTCTCTTGGTTGGTGTCATCTACCTGGTGCACGCCACCCACGCGACTCCCTATGTGGCTGAATACCCGTCAATGCTTTCCGAGGTCGGCCGGGCGGTGTTCGGCCAGGGATTAATAGGGAATGTCATGTACTGGCTCCTGCAGGCGGCCAGCGCGGCGATCTTGTTCTTCGGCGCCAATACGAGTTTCAACGGCTTTCCCGCACTGACCAGTTTCGTCGCCGAGGACAGTTTCCTGCCGCGGCCGATGATGAAGCGTGGTCATCGGCTGGTGTTTTCCAACGCCATCATCGTGCTGACCGCACTGTCAACGACACTGGTGATCGTCACCCGCGGCTCGGTCGACGCGGTCGTGCCGCTATTTGCGATGGGTGTTTTCACCGGCTTCTCGATGGCCGGCTACGGCATGACCAAACACCATCTGACTCATCGAGATCCCGGTTGGCGGCAGAAGTTGGTGATCAACCTGTCCGCGGGGATCTTGTCCACGACGGTGGTGTTGATCTTCGCGGTCGCGAAGTTCACCGAGGGCGCCTGGCTGGTGGTCGTGGTCTTCCCGATTCTCGTGTTCGGTTTGATGCGGCTCAACCGCCAGTACCGTGCCGAAAATTCCGTTTTGGAAATGTCGCTAACAGAGCGTCAGGAGTTGGTCAGGCATCCGCGGCATCGAATATTTGTCTTTGTCGATCACTACGACCTCGCGGTGATGGAGGCGCTGCACTACGCAACCGGGCTGCACGCCGACTCGGTAACCGCGGTGCACTTCGTGATTGACGCGCTTCATGCGTCGCGGCTGCAACAGCGCTGGGAGCACTTCGGGGAGCAGACGCCGCTGCGGATGATCCCGTGCCCGGATCGCCACCTGAGTCGGGCCGCACAAGAGCTGGTTGCGGGGGAGATTGCGGATAATCCGGGCATCAAGGTGACGGTGTTGTTGCCGCGTCGGACATATGCCCCACTGGTGGGCCGGCTGTTACATGACCGCACCGCCGACAGGATGGCTGGGGCGATCAGCCGGGTCCGGGATGCGACCGCGCAAATCCTGGCCTACGACGTGGGATCTCGGATTTCGCGGGCAGCCGCGGCCCGACGGGTGGACAACGGGATCTAGGCCGAAGCTCGCAGCGATGCTCACGAACCGCTGAGCCGCGCCTCCTCGAGGTCGAGGTCTCGTTCGACGGTGCGCAATACTGTCGCGTTGATGCGGCCGTCGCGTCTCAACGCCAGCACCGTTGATCGCTCGACTCCGAGCAACTCCAGGCGCAACGCCCGATACCGTTCCATCTCCCGGGCTTCGTCGGACTCCTCATCTCCTGGCGGGCTGAGCTGCAGGCGCCGCACCTTGGCCTCATAAAGGGCACGCGCGGATTTTGTTGCCTCATCTGCACTTTCAGCTTTGGAATTGTCGTGCAGCCACTCCAACGCGGCACGGGCCGCCTTGAGCCGGGCTTTGTTCTCCGCAGTCCCGAAATCCTCAGCCCGCAGCCCGAGCCGGCGCAGCAGCGAAGGGAGGCTGGTGCCCTGCATGAGCAGGCTTGCCACGATCACCGCAGCCGCCACCACGATCAACAAGTCGCGGTCGGGGAACGGCGAGCCGTCGGCACGTCGCAGCGGAATGGCCAGCGCGGCTGCCAGCGATAACCCGCCGCGCATGCCGGCCCACGCGACGACGACGCGTTCCCGCCACACTGGCTCGCCGCGTGGGCGTCCGAATAGCTTGGCGGTGACCGGTCCAAACAGCATCCACATCAGCCGCAACGCGATCACCACGATGACCACCACCGAGATCACCGCCACGACTCGCAACGGGGTCATACCCGGCACCCAATGCACCGAGCGCACAAGTTCCGCGCCGACCAGTGTGAACAGCACTGCGTTGAGCAGGAACACCAGAACGTCGAGAAACGCAAAGGCCTGCAGCCGTGCACCTGGGGCAAAGATGGCGCTGAGGTGCGAACCGACGTAGACACCGGCGGCGACGGTGGCCAACACCCCCGACAGGTGGGCGCTCTCGGCGAGTACATACGTCAGGTACGGCGTCGCCAGCGAGATGGTGATCTCCAACAACGGTTGGTCGATTCGACGCCGTATCTGCACAGCCACCCAGCCGACGGCGAGGCCGAGCGCAGCCCCGCCCACCGGAGCAGCCAGCAGCGTCACCGCGAGCGGGCCGGGCCGGAGCGCGCCGACCGCGGCGGCGCCCACCGCGCCTGCGTAGAGCACCAAGGCGGTGCCGTCGTTCGTGAGGCCCTCTCCCTCGACGATTGTTGCGAGCCGTTCCGGGACGTCCAGCCGCTTGAACACGGATGTCGCCGCGACCGCATCAGTCGGCGCAACCACCGCTCCGGCGACGAGTGCCACCGCCAACGGCACACCCGCGAGACCCACCAGAACTCCGGCCACCGCGGCGGTGGTGACGATCACCAGCCCGACCGACAACAGACCGATCGATCGGGCGTTGGCCCGAAGATCGTCGGGCGCAATGAAATACGCCGCGTAATAGATCAACGGCGGTAGAAACACGTAGAACACCACGTGCGGCGCCAGCACCGGCACGCTGACCCCAGGGAGCCAGCTGAACACCGCGCCGACAACTACCAGCAGGACCGGATACGGTACGCCGATCCGCTCGGCCACCCACACCGCGGCCACGGCCGCCAACGGCCCGCAAATGAGCAGGATCCCGTAGCCTGCCGGAATCACAACCGCCCCTCCCAGTGCCGCGGCCGGCTATCGATGAACCGCCGGCAGTTGCGGTGATTGGCTACTCAGCCTACTGGCCAGGCGAACTGTCGCTTCTGTTCCGTGACCTCCTCGGCGGTCATCAGCCCGGAATCAGCCAGCTTGGCGAGCAGCGACTGCGCCCGCGCGGCAATCTCGCGTAACTCGGCGGCGATTTCCGCCACCGGCTCGCCCGGTGGCCGTTGCGGTGGCTTCGGGTTGCCCCGGTTCGTCGTCCTGGTGCGCTGATCGCCGCGACCCAGGGAAGCACTGCTGCCGACAGCGCCCCCGGCCGCACCGGCGAGGCCCATGCTGCTGAACAGGTTGCCGGAACCACCCGCGACGATTTCCGGAGCGGCCGCGGCGTCGGTGATGGGCAGCGTGTAGGCGGCCGGGCGAATCTCGGGCGCCGCCACGGTCCAAGCCGACGGCACTGACAGCCTGCCGACGGTGTTTGCCTGGCCCAACCCGGCGGATACGGATGCCGTTGCCGCGTTCGACGGTGCACCGACGCTGCCTTGGCCGTTGAAGAACCAGTTCGGCAGGTTGGCGGCGCCCGGCCCATAGCCCGTGTACGGGCCCGTTCCGTGAGCGAAGTCGCGGTCGGCATTGATCTCAAAGCCGCGGAAGTTGGTCCCGACCCCCGTGAACGCTGCCGCGATGCCCGTCGCCGAGGAGCCGACAGAAGTCGTGCTTATTGGGATTGCCAGGGCCGTCAGGGGGACAGTGATCAGGCTCAGCAGATCAGACAGAGCGCTCGCCGATGGCGGATCCGCCGCCGCGGACGACGCGAGCCCCTGCAGCGCCTGGGGGACCGCCGACATCAGCTGCGAACCGCCCGACGTGGACGACTGCGCCACCGCGGCTCCCTGGCTGCCCGCCCCAGCCGGGTTGGTGGTCGGCGGCGGTGAGGTGAACGGCGTCAGCGTCGATGCTGTCGCCGACGAGCCGGCGTAGCCGTACATCGCGGC
>DATFYT010000008.1:0-13121 GCA_035314925.1 Mycobacterium sp.
GCGTCCGGCTCGGTGATCGCGAACGCCATCGTCAGCGAGCCGTCGGCGATGCCGGGAATCCAGCGCTTCTTCTGCTCTTCGGTGCCGAACTTGCTGATGATCGTGCCGTTGATGGCGGGCGACACCACCATCAGCAGTAGCGCGCTACCCGCGGCCGCCATCTCCTCCATCACCAGCGACAACTCGTACATTCCGGCACCGCCGCCGCCGTATTCCTCGGGAAGGTTCACGCCGAGGAAGCCGAGTTTTCCTGCCTCCTGCCACAATTCGTCGGTGTGTTCGTGAGCACGGGCCTTCTTCAGGTAGTACTCGCTGCCATAGTTGGACGCCCACGCGGACACGGACTTGCGGAGCGCCTGGCGTTCCTCGTTTTCGATGAAGCTGGTGTCGGTCATTACGATTCTCCTTCTTGAACGCTTTCGGGCGATTCCACCCTTGCCAGGACGGCGCCCACTTCGACTTGTTGGCCGGTGCTGACGTTGAGCTCGGCGAGCACACCGTCCGACGGGGCGGTGATGGTGTGCTCCATCTTCATGGCTTCCAGCCAGATCAGCGGCTGCCCGGCGGTGACCGCATCGCCGACCGCGGCACCGAGCCGGATGACGTTGCCGGGCATGGGCGCTACCAGCGAGCCCTTCTCGACTGCCGAGCCCGGCTCGGGGAAGCGCGGCAGCGCGACCAGGTGCACGGGGCCGCGTGCCGAGTCGACGTAGATGTCGTGGCCATAACACGCGACCGCGAAACTGCACGCCACGCCGTCGCCGTCGGCCAACACGACTTCGTCTTGGGTCGCCGAGAGCAGCTGTGCCGCCGCGGCGTCGGCGAGGATCAATCCCGTTCTGGTGAAGCGGTATTCGACGGTGTGCTCGTCATCAGCGTCGTCCCGGTAGATCTTGGCCTGGTATCCCGACGCCAGGTTGCGCCATCCGCTGGGAATCGAGCCGAGAACGGTGGCGGCGGCGCGATTGTGCGCGGCGTCGGCGAGCGCCGCGGCGATCGCCGACAGTCGGATCACGCCGGCGTCGGCCAGCGGCGCGGCGAGCCGCGCCAAGCCGTGCGTGTCGAAAAACGCGGTGTCGGTGGCGCCGTCGAGGAAGGCCGGATGACGCAGCACGTTGACCAGCAGCTCGCGGTTGGTGCGCAAGCCGTGGAGGTGCGTTCTGGACAGCGCGTCGGCAAGCACCAGCGCCGCTTGCCGCCGGGTCGGCGCGTACGAGATCACCTTGGCGAGCATCGGGTCGTAGTGAATCGACACCGCGTACCCGCTGGCATTGGGGTCGATGCCCGAATCCAACCGGATGCCGGTACGCCCTTCGAGCGACGAGAACTCGGAACGCACGGCCGGCACCTCGAACGTGTCGACCACGCCGGCCTGCGGCTGCCAGCCTCGGGCGGGATCTTCGGCGTAGAGGCGGGCTTCGATCGAATGCCCGTGAGCAGCAGGGGGTTCAGCGTCCAGTCGGCCGCCGTCGGCCACCGCCAGTTGCAGCTCGACGAGGTCGAGCCCGGTGGTCTCCTCGGTGACCGGATGCTCGACCTGTAGCCGGGTGTTCATCTCCAGGAAGTAGAACTCGCCGTTATCGTCGGCCAGGAATTCCACCGTTCCGGCCCCCGTGTAGCCGATCGCGCCGGCGGCCAGCCGGGCCGCGTCGAACAGCTTGGCCCGCATGCCCGGTATGCGTTCGACCAATGGCGACGGCGCTTCTTCGATGATCTTCTGGTGGCGCCGTTGAATCGAGCATTCCCGTTCGCCGACGGCCCACACGGTGCCGTGGGTGTCGGCCATCACCTGGACCTCGACGTGGTGGCCGGTGGGCAGATAACGCTCGCAGAACACGGTCGGGTCGCCGAACGCGGACTGTGCCTCGCGCCGGGCCGCGGCGACTTCACCCGGCAGAGCGGACAATTCGCGTACCACTCGCATGCCGCGACCGCCACCGCCCGCGGAGGCCTTGACCAGCACCGGCAACTGGCTTTCGGTGACCGTGTCGGGGTCGAGCTCGTCGAGCACCGGCACACCGGCGGCGGCCATCATCTTCTTGGACTCGATCTTGGAGCCCATCGCCCGCACCGCGTCGACTGGCGGCCCAACCCAAACCAGGCCCGCGTTTTGCACCGCGGCCGCGAACTCGGCGTTCTCCGAGAGGAATCCGTAGCCGGGGTGCACCGCGTCGGCGCCGGCCACGCGGGCCGCGGCGATGATCGCCTCGGCGTTGAGGTAGTCGTTGGTCCGCGGCAGCCGGACCCGGGCGTCGGCCTCGGCGACGTGCGGCGCCCCGGCGTCCGGATCGGTGTAGACGGCGACCGTTCCCAGCCCCAGCCGGCGGCAGGTGACGAACACCCGTCGGGCGATCTCGCCGCGGTTGGCAACCAGAACTCGAGTGATTCCCATGAGCGTCACATCCGGAAGACGCCGAAGTTCGACGTCCCCTTGATCGGGCCATTGGCGATGGCGGAGAAACACATTCCCAGTACGGTGCGGGTGTCGCGCGGGTCGATCACCCCGTCGTCGTAGAGCATCCCGGACAACACCATAGGTAGCGATTCGGCCTCGATCTGGCCTTCGACGGCGGCCCGCATCGCCGCGTCCGCTTCCTCATCGACTTCTTGGCCGCGCGCCTCGGCGGCGGCCCGGCTCACGATCGACAACACCCCGGCCAGCTGGGCGCCGCCCATCACGGCGGCCTTGGCGCTGGGCCAGGCGAACAAGAACCGCGGGTCGTAGGCACGGCCGCACATGCCGTAGTGGCCGGCGCCGTACGACGCGCCAATCAGCAGCGAGATGTGTGGCACCGTGGAGTTGGAGACGGCGTTGATCATCATCGAGCCGTGTTTGATCATGCCGCGCTCTTCGTAGTCCTTGCCCACCATGTATCCGGTGGTGTTGTGCAAGAACAACAGTGGCGTGTTGGACCGGTTGGCCAGCTGGATGAACTGGGTGGCTTTTTGCGACTCCTCGCTGAAGAGCACACCGCGGGCGTTGGCCAGGATGCCCAGGGGGTAGCCGTGCAAGCGGGCCCAGCCGGTGACCAGCGACGAGCCGTACATCGTTTTGAATTCGTCGAATTCGGAGCCGTCGACGATGCGGGCGATCACATCCCGTGGGTCGAACGGGATGCGCAAATCGGAGGGCACGATGCCGATCAGTTCCTCGGCGTCGAAAAGCGGCTCCGTCACCGGTGCGGGTGCCGGCCCCTGCTTGACCCAATTCAGCCGGGCCACGATGCGGCGCCCGATGCGGATCGCGTCGAGTTCGTCGACGGCGAAGTAGTCGCCCAAACCCGAGATACGGGCATGCATTTCGGCGCCGCCCAGCGACTCGTCGTCAGACTCCTCGCCGGTGGCCATCTTCACCAGTGGCGGGCCGGCCAGGAAGACCTTCGAGCGTTCTTTGATCATCACCACGTGGTCGGACATCCCGGGCACATAGGCCCCGCCCGCGGTGGAATTACCGAACACCAAAGCGATGGTGGGGATCCCGGCCGCCGACAGGCGGGTCAGGTCGCGGAACATCCGTCCGCCCGGGATGAAGATTTCCTTCTGCGTGGGTAGATCCGCGCCGCCGGATTCCACGAGCGATATCACCGGAAGCCGGTTTTCGAAGGCTATCTGGTTGGCCCGCAGGATCTTCTTCAGCGTCCATGGATTGCTGGTGCCGCCTTTGACGGTGGGGTCGTTGGCGACGATCATGCATTCGACACCTTCGACGACGCCGATTCCGGTGACCGTACTTGCGCCGACCTTGAACGCGCTGCCCCAGCCCGCCAGTGGGCTTAGTTCGAGGAACGGCGAGTCCTGGTCGACGAGCAATTCGATGCGTTCGCGCGCCGTCAGCTTGCCGCGGGCGTGATGGCGCTCGACGTACTTGGGCCCGCCACCGTCTACCGCGTTAGCGAACTCGGCGGCGATCTCGTCGAGCCGTGACGTGGCCGCCGACGCCGCCTCGGTGTAGGTGTCGGCGTTCGGGTCGATCCTGGACTGCAGCGCGGTCATACGGCGCCACTCCTCTTCATCGCTGCGCTCTGCATCGTCGCCGGCGCGGTCGTATGGCGCCACTCCTCTTCATCGCTGCGCTCTGCATCGTCGCCGGCGCGGTCATGATTGATACCCAAGGAGTTTGGCGGCCAATGCGGTGAGGATTTCGGTGGTGCCGCCGCCGATGCCGAGGATCCGCATGTCGCGATATTGACGTTCGATTTCGGATTCGGACATGTACCCCATCCCACCGAACAGTTGGACGCCCTGGTTGGCCACCCATTCGCCCGCCTCGACGGCGGTGTTTTTGGCGAAACACACCTGCGCGATCAGGTTGGTCTCGCCGGCCAGTTGGCGCTCCACCACATTGCGTGAGTAGACGCGGGCGACATCGATGCGACGGGCCATGTCGGCGAGCGTGTTCTGCACCGACTGCCGCGATATCAGCGGCCGGCCGAACGTCTCCCGGTCGCGGCACCACTGCGCGGTGATGTCCAGGCACCGCTGTGCACTCGAATACGCCTGTGCGGCAAGGGCGATGCGCTCAGAAACGAAGGCCTGCGCGATCTGGGCAAAGCCGGTGTTCTCGACGCCGACGAGATTTGCCACCGGCACGGCGGCGTCGGTGTAGGACAACTCGGCGGTGTCCGAGGACCGCCAGCCCATCTTGTCCAGCTTGCGGCTGACCTCGAAGCCGGGAGTGCCCTTGTCGACAACGAGCAGCGAAACTCCCGCCGCACCAGGGCCGCCGGTGCGCACCGCAGTCACGACGTAGTCGGCACGTACCGCGGAGGTGATGTAGGTCTTGGCGCCGTTGACGATGTAATGATCGCCGTCGCGGACCGCGGCGGTCCGCAAGTGTCCGACATCGGATCCCCCGCCGGGCTCGGTGATGGCCAGCGAGCCGATCAGCTCACCGGCCAGCGTTGGGCGCACATACGTCTCGATCAGCCGCTCGTCACCCGATGCGATCATGTGCGGAACCGCGATGCCGCAGGTTAACAGGGACGCGAACACGCCGCCGGGGACACCGGCCTCGTGCAGCTCTTCGCAGACGATTACCGCGTCGACGCCGTCTCCGCCGCCGCCACCGACCGCCTCGGGGAAGTTCGCGCCCAGCAGCCCGGCCTGTCCGGCACGGCGGTGCAACTCGCGCGGCAACTCACCGATCCGCTCCCACTCGTCGACGTGGGGCAAGATCTCCCGCTCGGCGAATGAGCGCACCGTCTTGCGAAGTTGGTTGCGTTCGGGCGTGGCCCAGATGTTCACAGGAGCCTTTCCGGAATGTCGACATGGCGGCTGCGCAGCCATTCGCCCAGCCCCTTGGCCTGCGGGTCGAAACGCGCTTGGTAGGCGACGCCCTGGCCGAGGATCTCCTCGATGACGAAATTCACCGCGCGCAGCTTGGGCAGCAGGTGGCGGTTGACCGGCAGGCCGGCCGTCTCGGGCAGCAGCGTCTTGAGCATGTCGACGGTGAGCGTGTTGGCCAGCCAGCGCCATTGCTCGTCGGTGCGCACCCATACTCCGACGTTGGCCGACCCGCCCTTGTCGCCGCTGCGCGCCGCGGCGATCCGGCCCAGCGGCACTCGCCGGGTCGGCCCCGCGGGCAGCGGTTCGGGCAGCGGCGGCGCATCGGCCGGCGCCAGCTCGAGAGTGTCAGTGGCAGAGGGAATCTCGACGCGCGCGCCGTCGGCGTGCACAGCTGTGTGGGCCACCTTGGTGGCGTCGACGTAGCCGGGAGTGAATACCCCGTACACCTGACCGTCACCGGGCGGCGCGGTGACGGTGAAGCCCGGATAGCTAGCCAGCGCCAATTCGACTGCGGCCGAGGAAAACGGGCGTCCAACATTCGCCGGGTCGGGATCGCGGACTACGCAGCGAAGCAGGGCGCTCGCCGCTTCTTCGGTATCGGCATCGGAGTGGTCGGTGCGAGCCAGCGTCCACTCCAACTCGGCGGGCTTGACGGTGAGCGAGCCCTCCAACTGGCGGCGCACCAACTCGGCCTTCGCTTCGATGTCCAGGCCGGTCAGCACGAATGTCATCGCGTTGCGGAAACCGCCGATGCTGTTCAGCGAGACCTTCAGCGTCGGCGGCGGTGGTTCGCCGGACACCCCGCTTATCCGCACCCGATCGGCGCCGTCGGCGGACAGCTCGATGGTGTCCATCCGGGCCGTGACGTCCGGGTTGGCGTAGCGGGCGCCGGTGACCTCGTAGAGCAGTTGCGCGGTGACGGTGTCGACGCTGACCAGCCCGCCGGTGCCGGGGTGCTTGGTGATCACCGACGAGCCGTCGGCGTGGATCTCGGCCAGCGGGAAACCCGCATAGGTCAAATCGGGGATTTCGGTGAAAAACGAGAAATTGCCGCCGGTGGCCTGGATGCCGCATTCGATCACGTGGCCGGCGACCACGGCACCGGCCAGTTGGTGATAGTCGGTCCGGCCCCAGCCGAAATGCGCGGCCGCCGGCGCGACGGCCACCGATGCGTCGGTCACCCGGCCGGTCACGACGACGTCGGCGCCACTGTTGAGGCAGTCGGCGATGCCCCAGGCACCCAGGTAGGCATTGGCCGTCAGCGGTGTGCCCAGTCCCAGCTCCTCGGCGCGGGGCGCCAGGTCGTCGCCGTCGACATGGGCGACGCGGGTCGGTACGCCCAGGCGCTCGGCCAGGGCGCGTACCGCATCGGCCAGGCCGGCGGGGTTCAGGCCGCCGGCGTTGGCGACGATGCGTACGCCGCGGTCGCGTGCCAGCCCGAGGCACTCCTCGAGTTGGGTCAGGAAGGTCTTGGCGTAGCCGCGTTCGGGGTGCTTCATCCGATCGCGGCCGAGGATCAGCATGGTCAGCTCGGCCAGGTAGTCACCGGTGAGGTAGTCCAGGTCGCCGCCGGTGAGCATCTCGCGCATCGCGGAGTGCCGGTCACCGTAGAACCCCGAACAGTTCCCGATCCGGACCGCCGCAGAAGAAGAAACCATGCGTTGTCCTCCTCCCTCCAGCCGCCGGCCGGACGCACCAACCAACCGGTAGGTTAGCGGGTACCGCGGGTGTCACGTCAAGGATGCTCCCCGCTGTGCGGCGACGCGATGGGTGCCGATTTTTGTGACCAGCAGGTCACCGACTATTATCGGTTTCAACTTCGCCATCGAGGCTGCTCGTGCGGCGACCCCCCTACCAGTAGTAAGGCCCGATCATGGCTGTGCCAAAGCGCAGGATGTCGCGCGCGAACACCCGGAGTCGGCGCGCGCAGTGGAAGGCTGCCAAGCCCGAACTTGTCGGTGTGACGGTGGCAGGCCAGAAGCACAAGGTGCCGCGCCGGCTGCTCAAAGCGGCGCGCCTCGGACTCATCGACCTGGATCGCCGCTAACTTTTCGTCATGAGCCTTGCCGCCCAGCAACGACGCGGGCCGCGCCGCGGCCCGCTGAAGAGCTGGGCAATTAGCCCCTGCGCCTCTCAGCGCGCTCTCAGGCGATTGGACGAAACTGGTGGCCGTGCGAATTCTTGTCGTTGACGACGATCGAGCGGTGCGCGAATCACTGCGCCGGTCGCTTTCCTTCAATGGCTATTCGGTTGCGTTGGCGGAAGACGGCGTAGAAGCCCTCGAGATGATCACCGCCGACCGCCCCGATGCGCTCGTTCTCGACGTGATGATGCCGCGGCTGGACGGCCTGGAAGTGTGCCGCCAGCTGCGCAGCACCGGGGACGACCTGCCGATCCTGGTGCTGACCGCCCGCGACACGATTTCCGAGCGGGTCGCCGGCCTGGATGCCGGCGCCGACGACTATCTGCCCAAGCCGTTCGCTCTCGAAGAGCTGCTGGCCCGGATGCGGGCCCTGCTGCGCCGTACCACGATCGATGACTCAGGCGAATCCGTGGCCATGACGTTCGGGGATCTCACCCTGGATTCGGTAACCCGAGAAGTGACTCGCGGGCAACGTCAGATCAGCCTCACCCGCACCGAATTCGCTCTGCTGGAGATGCTGATCGCCAATCCGCGACGGGTATTGACCCGCAGCCGGATTCTCGAGGAGGTGTGGGGCTTCGACTTTCCGACTTCCGGCAACGCGCTGGAAGTCTACGTCGGATACCTGCGACGCAAGACCGAAGCAAATGGCGAGCCACGATTGATCCACACCGTGCGAGGAGTGGGTTACGTGCTTCGCGAAACACCGCCCTGATGCCGCTGAAAACACCGTTCCGCCGGCGGAGTCGGCGGCAGCTGCGAGCCAGCACCTCGTTGTCGCTGCGGTGGCGGGTGATGCTGCTAGCGATGTCGATGGTGGCGATGGTGGTCGTTCTGATGGCGGTCGCCGTATACGCGGTGATCTCCGCGGCGCTGTACAAGGACATCGACAACCAGCTGCAGAGCAGGGCTCAGCTATTGATCGCCAGCGGATCGTTGGCGGCCGATCCTGCGAAAGCCATTGAGGGCACTGCATATTCGGATGTCAACGCGATGTTGGTGAACCCCGGTCGATCGATCTTCACGGCCAACCAGGAGGGCCAGACGCTACCGGTCGGAGCGCCGGAGAAGGCGGTCATCCGCGGCGATCTGTTCATGTCGCGGCGCACGGCGGCCGGTCAGCGGGTGCTGGCAGTTCACCTGCCGAACGGAAGCTCGCTGCTGATCTCCAAGAGCCTGGCGCCGACCGATGCGGTGATGACCAAGCTGCGTTGGGTGCTGTTGATCGTCGGCGGGGTCGGCGTCGGCGTGGCCGCCGTTGCCGGCGGGATGGTCACCCAGGCCGGTCTACGTCCGGTGGGCCGGCTGACCGAGGCGGCCGAGCGGGTGGCGCGCACCGACGATCTACGGCCGATCCCGGTATTCGGGAGCGACGAGCTGGCTCGGCTGACCGAGGCATTCAATATGATGCTGCGAGCCCTGGCCGAGTCTCGGGAACGCCAGACCCGCCTGGTCGCCGATGCCGGTCACGAACTGCGCACCCCGTTGACGTCGCTGCGCACCAACGTCGAACTGCTGATGGCGTCAACGCAACCGGGTGCCCCACCGATACCCGAACAGGAGATGGCCGATCTGCGCACCGATGTGATCGCGCAGATTGAGGAATTGTCAACGCTGGTCGGCGATTTGGTGGATCTCACCCGAGGCGACGCCGGCGAAGTAGTGCTCGAGCCGGTCGATATCGGCGAGGTCGTCGACCGCAGCCTGGAGCGAGTTCGCCGGCGCCGCAACGACATTGAGTTCGAGGTCGACGTGACGCCCTGGCAAGTCTACGGCGACTCCGCAGGCCTGTCGCGCGCGGTGTTGAACCTGATGGACAACGCGGCCAAGTGGAGTCCGTCGGGGGAGACCGTCGGTATCCGCCTGCGGCAACTCAACGCTACGCACGCCGAACTGATGGTGTCCGACCATGGCCCCGGGATCCCGGCGGCTGAGCGTGCGCTGGTGTTCGAGCGGTTCTTCCGCTCGACCACGGCGCGGGCGATGTCCGGCTCGGGTCTTGGGCTGGCGATCGTCAAGCAGGTCGTCCTCAACCACGGCGGGGCACTGCGCGTGGAAGACACCGTGCCGGGCGGCGAACCGCCGGGAACATCAATCTTCGTTTTACTGCCCGGACGGCCGATCCCGACTTCGGAGTACCCGACTCCTGAGGCTGCTGCGGCGGATGTTTCTGATTGGTCGAATTCGGGGAACTCACCAGCTCCAGCGAACGTTATCTCAGTCGAATCTCAGACCACGCAGGCAGGGTGATCCAGTTACTGTCGAGTCTGAACCGACTGTTCAAGGAAAGAGCGACCTAGCGACATGACGAATCACCCGAGGTATTCGCCACCGCCGCAGCAGCCCGGGTACCGCCCGGGCTCCGATCAGCGTGGGGGCCCAGGCTATTCCGGCCATGGGCAGCAGCAAATACACCCGCAGCACTATGACTGGCGTTACGGTCAGCAGCCCCAGTACCGGCAGCAGCCGTACGGCTCGTTCGGTGGCGGCCAGCCCGGCCCCGCCGGCAACCCGCCGCCACCTCACCTGGGTCCACCGCGAAAGCGTTCCCGCGCAGGAGGATTGGCGGTCGGTGCATTGGCGATCGCGGTCGTGTCGGCCGGCATCGGCGGTGCGGCGGCGTCGGTGATCGAGCACCATGGGCAGCTCCCGATTGCCAGTGACGGAACGTCTCTGGGTGGCGGGACTCCGAGTTTGCCGGCCGCGAACCCCCCGATGGGCACAGTCGAACAGGTCGCCGCCAAGGTCGTGCCCAGCGTGGTCATGCTCGAGACTGATCTCGGCCGTCAGTCCGAGGAGGGCTCGGGCATCATCTTGTCTTCGGACGGGCTGATCCTGACCAACAATCACGTCGTCGCCACTGCGGCCAATCCCGGTCGCCCTGCTCCGCCGCGAGACCGAGAGCACAGTGGCCCCCGCGAGCCGGGTGGCCCCCAGGAGCCAGACCCCGACCCCCGGACGCCGGACAGCGAACGCGGCGGCGGGACACCGAAGACGACGGTGACCTTCTCCGACGGGCGCACCGCAGAGTTCACCGTGGTGGGGACAGACCCGACCACGGACATCGCAGTCGTTCGGGTGCAAGGCGTTTCCGGCTTGACGCCGATCAGCCTCGGGTCATCGTCGAACCTGCGCGTCGGCCAGCCGGTGATGGCTGTCGGATCGCCGCTCGGCCTGGAGGGCACGGTGACCACCGGCATCGTCAGCGCGCTCAACCGACCGGTGTCGACAACCGGCGAGACGGGCAACCAGAACACCGTTCTCGACGCCATTCAGACCGATGCCGCGATCAACCCCGGTAACTCCGGCGGCGCATTGGTCAACATGAGCGGACAGTTGGTCGGCGTGAACTCTGCGATTGCCACGCTGGGCGGCGATTCGGCCGATGCGCAGAGCGGTTCGATCGGACTCGGCTTCGCGATTCCGGTCGATCAGGCCAAGCGCATCGCCGACGAGTTGATCAAGACCGGAACGGCGTCGCACGCATCACTGGGCGTTCAGGTCACTAACGACAAGGGCACGCCCGGAGCCAAAGTCGTCGAGGTGGTACCGAATGGCGCAGCGGCAGCCGCCGGCCTGCCCAGCGGGGTCGTGGTGACCAAGGTCGACGACCGTACGGTCAACAGCGCCGACGCGTTGGTCGCCGCCGTGCGATCCAAGGCGCCCGGCGAGAAAGTGACACTCACCTTCAAGGATCCATCGGGCGAAAGCAAGTCCGTGCAGGTCACCTTGGGCAAGGCGCAGCAGTGATGAGAGTCGCCGCGACGTGGTCCGACCCCAGATATACGGTTGCAGCCATGGAACAGAGGGCGGAGATGGTCGGCAGGGCACTCGTCGTCGTTGTCGACGATCGGACCGCGCACGGCGATGAGGACCACAGCGGGCCACTGGTCACCGAGCTGCTCACCGAAGCCGGCTTCGTTGTCGACGGTGTGGTAGCCGTCGCCGCCGACGAGATAGAGATCCGCAACGCACTGAACACCGCGGTGATCGGGGGAGTGGATCTGGTGGTGTCGGTCGGCGGCACCGGCGTGACGCCGCGTGACGTGACCCCGGAAGCGACCCTGGAGATCCTCGACCGCGAGCTACTCGGCATCTCCGAAGCCATCCGGGCCTCCGGCTTGTCCTCCGGCATCATGGACGCCGGCTTGTCACGCGGTTTGGCGGGGATCTCGGGCAGCACCTTGGTGGTCAACCTCGCCGGTTCGCGATACGCGGTGCGCGACGGCATGGCGACACTGAATCCGCTGGCGGTCGGCATCATCGGCCAACTCTCGAGCTTGGAGATTTGACGCCGGCATGACCAGGCCGGCCGGCGATGACCGAAGCTTGATCGACCAGGTTTTCGGGACCGAGCTGCCGCAGGAGTCGACCGACGAGCGTGATCACGACACCGATGATCGCGAGCAATGGTTGAGGGAGAACGTACCCCCGCACCACATTTGAACGGCCCGGGGATGTCACAGCCTGAATACCCTTGCGTGACTAATTCGCCGCAAAGCCCGCAATCACCGTCTTAGGGACATACGGTTTTTGCGGGCGATCTTGTGTCGCCCTAGTAATTCATGGCGATGGAGGTGGCTTTCGTGCTTAAAGGATTCAGGGATTTCGTCATGCGGGGTGATGTGATCACCGTCGCTGTCGGGTTGGTCGTCGCCTTGGCTTTCTCGAACCTTGTCAAGGCTTTCACCGACAGCGTGATCAATCCGCTGGTCGCCGCAGCACAGCCCCATACCACCTTCGGGTTGGGCTGGCAGCTCGGCAATGCAGGCAACAAGGAGACCTTCGTCGACATGGGAGGGTTCATCTCCGCGATTGTCTACTTCATAGTCTTCATGACCACCATCTACGTCGTGATCGTGTTGCCCTACAAGCACATCCAGAAGCGCCGTGGGGTAACCGTGTTCGGTGACGAGCCCGCGACCAAGGCGTGTGGCGAGTGCATGTCGGACATCCCCGAGTCCGCGCACAAGTGCAAGTACTGTGCCAGCGAGCAGGCCGCCTGAACAGTCTTTCGCCCGCACTCAATGCAGCACTCAATGCAGGGTGAGTGTGACGGTCTGGCCCAAGGCTGCCCCGGCCACGGCATTGGCGGAGGCGGCCGGCAGCGCCACCAGGACCACCCGCTCGTTGGCCGCGGCCTGAGCCTTCTGCTTCGCCGAGACCAGGACCACGATCGCGTCGGTGGCTATGATGCTGGCGACTTTCGGGTTGGAGGGCGGGCTGGTCTGCGACGCGGCAACGATGTCGACGACGTCTCCGGGTCGAACCAGGTCGGCCAGCGCGCTGTCCACCGGATGGACCGGCACGATCCGGGCGCCTGGCCCCGCGGCCGACTCGGCCAGCCGGCGGCCCAGCAACCGGACGTCGGTCAGCACTTCACCGCGCCGAGCCGGCCCCGCCAGTGTCGAGCCGACAACGGTGTCGATGTCGGATTGTGCCCCGTCCGGAATGGTTGGCACCAAACGTTTTTCGAGTAGAAGATCGTCGGTACTCAGCGCGGCGCCGGGGCCCAGATCGTGGGCCGCCACCACCACCGAGGCTCGCTCACCGTCGGGGTCGGGCCGCAGAGCCGCAACACCGGCAAGGACGACAAGCCCTGCCGCGGCGACACGCCGGGCCAGCAGGGTTCGTGACCAGTCGGGGCGCAACCACTGCGAGATCCGGGTCGCCAGCGACGGATTCAGCGATT
>DATFYT010000009.1:0-23161 GCA_035314925.1 Mycobacterium sp.
CTTCGTGTCATGGCTAGCCCCTCAAGTCCCCTCGTCCCACTGAACGACGGAAATTGCATTCCCGCCGTCGGATTCGGCGTATTCAAGATCCCGCCCACGGACACCGAGCAGGCGGTGGGCACCGCGCTGCGCGCCGGCTACCGCCACATCGACACCGCGGCGATGTACGAAAACGAACGTGAAACCGGCCGCGCTGTCGCCGAGTCCGGCGTGCCCAGAGACGAACTCTACTTGGTGACCAAGCTGTGGAACGCTGACCAGGGTTACGACAGCACGCTGGCGGCATTCGACACCAGCATGGAGCGCCTGGGAATCGAGTATCTGGACCTGTACCTGGTGCACTGGCCGCTGCCCCAGGCGAACAAGTTCGTCGACACCTTCAAGGCTTTCGCACACCTGCGCGATCAGGGCCGCATCCGGTCCATCGGGGTTAGCAATTTCGAACCCGAGCACCTCAATGTCCTCATCGATGCCACCGGCATTGTTCCGGCCGTCAACCAGGTTGAGCTGCATCCGCGGCTGCCGCAAACCAAGTTGCGGGAGGCTCATTCCCCCCTGGGCATCGCGACCGAGGCGTGGGGACCGCTCGGGCAGGGATCGTTGCTGGCCCATCCGACCATTACCGGGATCGCCGAAAGCTGCGGCCGAACACCCGCCCAGGTTCTGATTCGGTGGCATATTCAGCTCGGTAATATCGTGATCCCCAAGTCGGTGAACCCTACGCGGATTGCGAGCAACTTCGACGTGTTCGATTTCGAACTCAGTAGTGACGAGATGGCGTCGATCTCTTCGCTCGACGATGGCAACCGACTTGGTCCTGATCCACGAACCTTCGACTTCACAGGCAGGTGAATGACGTTGACCGGCGAGTCGGGCGCCTCGGTCCCTTCCATAGCACTCAATGACGAGAACACCATTCCGTCGCTTGGCCTCGGTGTCGCCGAATTATCTGACGACGAGACCGAGCGCGCAGTCTCGGCGGCACTCGAGATCGGGTATCGGCTGATCGATACCGCTGCGGCCTACGGCAATGAAGCCGCGGTCGGCCGCGCTATCGCAGCGTCCGGGATTCCTCGCGCTGAGCTCTTCGTCACCACCAAGTTGGCCAACGCCGATCAGGGTTTCACCTCCGCCCAGAGCGCCTGCAGGGCCAGCCTGGAACGGCTCGGCCTGGACTACGTGGACCTCTACCTGATCCACTGGCCGGCACCACAATTGGGTCAGTACCCGGACAGCTTCGGCGGCCTGATCCAGTCACGCGGCGACGGTCTGGCGCGCTCGATTGGCGTATGCAACTTCACCGCGGACAACGTGCAGACGGTGATCGACCTGACCTTCGTCACCCCCGCGGTCAACCAGATCGAGCTGCACCCGCTGCTCAACCAGGCCGAGCTGCGCGCGGCCAACGCCGCGCACAACGTGGTCACCGAGGCCTACAGCCCGTTAGCGGTCGGCAGGTTGCTGGATAACACGACCGTGGCGTCGGTCGCCGCCGAATACAGCCGCACTCCCGCGCAGGTGCTGATCCGGTGGAGCTTGCAGCTGGGCAATGTGGTGATTCCACGGTCGGCCAAACCCGAGCGCATCGCCGACAACATCGACGTCTTCGATTTCGAGTTGGCCGCCGAGCACATGGACGCACTCAACGGGCTCCATGACGGCACCCGGGTGCGTGAGGATCCGCTGACCTATAGCGGTATCTAGCCGGGTGACGATGCAGTGGGGGCACCCCCAGCCGCGCAGCGGCGAGGGGGACGCGCAGCGCGATGGGGTGGGGGTACCCCCAGCCGCGAAGCGGCGAGGGAGCGAGCCCGGCAATCAGCCCGGTCCCGGCTGCGCGACCGGGCAGGTGGCTGCGGCGTGACGCAGGACGTCCGCCGAAGCCCGGTCAACGGGAAGCGCATACCCACGCGACACCGCGATGTATTGCATGGCGTACTGGCACCAGAACCCGTTGTTGGGCGGCATCCATAGAGCCGGCTGGGCATCGCCTTTGTCCTCGTTTGCCTTACCGGATACCGCCAGCAGGTTGGCCGGGTCGTTGGCGAAGCGAACCCGTTCGGAGATCGGCCAGTCGAAGGCGCCCATGTCCCAGGCCAGCGCCAGCGGCACGATGTGGTCGATCTCCACCGACGCCCCGATCCCGGCGCCACGGTGAAAGGTGATGCTGGCGTTGGTGTACGGGTCATGCAGGGTGCCGGTTTCGACGGCCTTGGGGCAGCGCTTGATCCACACATACGTCTTGTCGACCAGGTCGCGGTTGAGAATGTCGTCGCGGGTGTCGCAGTCGTTGTGCCCGCCGGGCGCGTCAGTGTCGTCGGTCCAGGCGTCGCCGAACGCCGGACGGCGGTAGTCGTAACGATGGATCCTGGCCGGCACCAACACGATTCCGCTGAGCACGTCGGCACCAGGCACTACGGTCGGAACGTCGGCGCGCGCCGCGAACTCCCGGGCCCGGTCTTCCACCGAGGTGGTCACCACCTGATAGGCGACCAGCACCGCGAGCATCGCGATCGCCGACAACCACAGCAGCGTCTTGCGCGTCATGATTTGTCCAGATACTCGATGCGTTCGCTGCCGGTGAAGGGTGCTGCCAGCAACGCCAATCCATGGTCGGCGGCCCCGTCGTCGTAGACCTGCTCGCAGAAGTCCCGAGCCGCCTCGATCACCTCCCGGTGGTCGATCAGCGACAGCAGTTGTAGCGTGATCGCACGGCCGGACTGGCTGCGGCCCAGCACATCTCCTTCACGGCGCTCCCTGAGATCGAGGTCAGCCAGGGCGAAACCGTCGAGGGTCCCGGCGACGGCCTTCAGGCGCCGGCCTGCGCGGGAATCCGGCGCCACCCAACTCGCCAGCAGACACAGGCTCGCGTGCGCGCCGCGGCCGATGCGGCCGCGCAACTGATGCAACTGGCTGATACCGAACCGGTCGGCGTCCATCACCAGCATCACGGTCGCGTTCGGAACGTCGACGCCGACTTCAATGACGGTGGTGCACACCAGCACATCGATGTCGCCGGCGCGAAACGCCGTCATCGCGGCTTCCTTCTCGTCGGCGGGCAGCCGCCCGTGCATGAGGCCCAGCCGCAGACCGGCCAACTGGTCAGTGCGCAGATGGGCGAACAGCTCTTCGGCTGTCGCCGAAGGCCTTCCGTCTTTCTCGGTCTGGCCGCTGCTGTCGGTCTCGTCGATCCGTGGCGCCACCACATAGGCCTGGCGCCCGTCGCCGACCTCCTCGATGATGCGCTGCCAGGCCCGGTCCAGCCACGCCGGTTTGTCCTTGATGAAGACGGCGGTGGTGGTGATCGGCTGCCGACCGCGGGGAAGCTCACGCAGGGTCGACGTCTCCAGATCTCCGTAGACGGTGAGCGCCACCGTCCGCGGTATCGGTGTCGCCGTCATCACCAGCAGGTGCGGCGTGATCCCGGCAGGGGCCTTGGCCCGCAACTGGTCTCGCTGCTCGACGCCGAACCGGTGCTGCTCGTCGACGACGACCATGCCCAGCTGATGGAATTCGACCGCGTCCTGCAGCAGCGCGTGGGTGCCCACAACGATGCCGACCTGGCCGCTGGTGATCTCGCCGCGCACTTGTTTCTTCTGGGCCGCTGACATCGAGCCGGTGAGCAGCGCCACCCGGGTGGCGTCGTCGGCACCGCCGAGCTGGCCGGCCATCGCCAGTGGCCCGAGCACATCGTTGATCGACTGGAGATGTTGTGCGGCAAGGACTTCGGTTGGCGCCAACAATGCGCACTGGTAGCCGGCGTCGACCATCTGCAGCATCCCCAGCACGGCGACGATCGTTTTGCCTGACCCCACCTCACCTTGCAGTAGCCGGTTCATCGGACGGGTCGAGGCGATTTCGGCGGAAAGCACCTCCAGCACCTCGCGCTGACCGGCTGTCAGATCGAATGGCAAGCGCTGCAGGAGTTCTTGCTTGAGCCCGTCGGAACGCGTCGCCGCCGCCGGCCCGGACTCGGCGAGTTCGCCGTGGCGGCGACTCACCAGCGCCCACTGCAGCCCGACGGCTTCGTCGAAGGCCAGACGTTCGCGGGCGCGCCGCCGGTCGGCGTTGTCTTCGGCCAGGTGGATGGCGCGCAGTGCCTCGTCTTCAGACACCAGATTGTGCTTGGCGCACAGTTCTTTCGGCAACGGGTCGGCCACCGGGTCGAGAACCTCGAGCACCTGACGCACGCAGTTGAAAATGTCCCAGCTCTGCAGCTTGGAACTGGCCGGATAGATCGGGTAAAAGCTACGTTCGAACGCCTCCTGCAGCACCTCGCCACTGACAGCCCGTGAGGCGTCGGCGATGTTACGCAGCGACCGGCTGCCATGGTTCCGGCCGTCCGGCGAGTCGAGGATCAGAAACGCCGGATGCGTCAACTGCATTGCGCCCCGGAAGAATCCGACCTCCCCGGACAGCATCACCCTGGTGCCCTTGGTCAGCCCCTTCTTCAGGTAGCGCGGGTTGAAAAACGTCGCGGTGACCTTGTTGCGCCCGGAGCCGAGGGTGACGATCAATATCTTGTCCCGCGGGCGACTTCGGATCGGCTTCTCCACCACACCGGTGATCTCGTCGACCAGCGTGATGTGCTCACCTTCGGGCGGTCGCTCGTCGCCGGCGCCGCGCACACTCGCGCCCTCGACGTAGCTGCGTGGGTAATGGCGGAGCAGGTCGTCGACGGTGCGGATACCGAACACCTCGTCGAGTGGGTTCGCGGCTTTGGCGCCAAGGATGTAATCCAGCCGGTCACTGAGCGCGACCATGGCTACTCGACCCCGATCAACAGAGCGTCCCCGCGGTGCCCGGTGTGGTAGGTCATCAGCTCGGTGCCCGGATGACGGTCGTGCACGTGAGCCTTTAGCGCATCGCTGACCGCGCCCGCGTCGACGTGCCCGTCGAGGTCGGCACCCAACAGCACCGTCACCAGCTCACCGCCCGCGGCCAGCAGCAAATCGATCAAGCCGATCGCGGCCGACGCGACATCGGCGGCCACAATCAGCACCTCATCGCCCGCGATGCCCAACCCGTTGCCGGGTTCACAGGTGCCCGCCCAGGTCAGCGCCGTTTCGGTCGCGATACGCACCGACCCGTGCTTAGCGGCGCCGGCGGCGCGGGCCATCGTGAAGCCGTCGTCGACGGCTTGCCGGCCCGGTTCGTGTACCGCGAGCGCCGCCAGCCCCTGCACCATCGATCCGGTCGGCAGCGGCACCACGTCGATGCCCCACCCGATCGCGGCGGTGCAGCCGGCTACCAGTTCCTCGGCGGCCAGGTAGCCGTTCGGCAAGACCATCACCTGCGCGGCCTCGGTATCCACCACGGCCCGCAGCAGCTGCTGGGCGCTGATAGCCGTCGTCGGGTCGGCGACGTGCGGGCCGGGACGCAGCACGCAGGCTCCCTCGCCGGCGAACAACTCCGCGGCGCCGTCGCCGTCGACGACGGCCAACACGGCGCGCTCCCGGGTCCAGCTGCCGGGCGGTAGCCCGCTGGCGGCGCCGGTCAGCGCCGAGATCTGGATCCGCCGCGGATTGCCGAACGCCAGACCCGCTTCGACCGCGGCCCCGGCGTCGTCGGTGTGGACGTGCACCGAGTAACCGCCGACGACCCCGGAGGTCGCGATGGCCACCGACTCGCCGAGCTCATCGAGTCGCTCGCGCAGCAGCTCAGCGCCTTCGGTGTCGCATCCGCCCAGCAGGTACATCACCTCGAACTGCGGCGCGGGGGGTTGCGGGACGGGTTCGGCGGCTTGCCGGCGCGGTGACGGCTCGTACAACGCGCGGTTGGGCGTCTGGCCGGTGATCGTCGAGCGCAGCGCGTCGAGGAGGACCACCAGACCGCGCCCACCTGCGTCGACGACCCCGGCGTCGCCCAGCACGTCAAGCTGTTCGGGGGTCTTTTCCAGCGCGACGACCGCGGCGTCGCCGGCGGCGATGATCGCCGCGGCCAGCCCGTCGGCTGCGCTCTGCTCGGCGGCACCGGCGGCCGCACGTAGCACCGAGACGATCGTGCCGGGGACCTCCTGTCCGCCCATCGAGGCGACCACCAGATCCACGCCGTGTCGCAACGCGGCGCCGAGCAACGCCGCGTCGATGACCTGCAGTTCTCCGCCAGATTCGGGCACCGTGCGGGCGGTCACGTCGGCCATACCACGCAGAATCTGCGACAGAATCACCCCGGAGTTGCCGCGCGCACCGTTCAGAGCGCCCGCCGACAGGGCGGCTGCCACCCGGACGACATCGCCCGAGCGCGCCTCCGTGTTGGCCTCGGCCAGCGCCGAGCGCATGGTGAACAGCATGTTGATGCCGGTGTCGGAGTCGGCGACCGGGAACACGTTGAGCCGGTTGATCTCGTCGATGTGGGTGATCAGGTCGCCGACGGCGGTGTGCGCCCAGTCGCGCAGTGCGGACGCGTCCAATGGGCGATCCGGCTTAGCCAGCCCCGACCCCACCTAAACCCACCTCCTCACGCCGCCATCGGTGCGCGCCAGCCTATCTATTGCGCCGGACAGCACAGGTCATATGGCGCACGGCGAGTGTTGATCGTTTTGGCGGTTCGGCCCGGCGGCAGCTATTCTGGCCAGGTCGCCGGGCCACCCGTCACGGTTGTTGGCCCCAGAGCTTCGAGGAGTTATGTATGGCTGCCGTCTGCGATATCTGCGGGAAGGGTCCCGGCTTCGGCAAGTCGGTGTCGCACTCCCATCGCCGGACCAGTCGTCGGTGGGATCCCAACATCCAGAGCGTGCGCGTTGCCGCCCGTCCGGGCGGCAACAAGCACCGCATCAACGTCTGCACGTCGTGCATCAAGGCCGGTAAGGTCACCCGCGGCTAGCCAGGCGTTTACGGCAGTCGCCAGTCGATCGGTTCGGCGCTCGTCTGAGCCAGCAGTTCGTTGGCGCGGCTGAACGGCCGCGAGCCGAAGAATCCCCGCGACGCCGACAACGGCGAGGGATGCGGCGACTCGATCGAGACACAGTCGCTGCCCGCCAGCATCGGCTTCAGCGTCGAGGCGTCGCGGCCCCACAAAATCGCCACCATCGGCTGCCGGCGATCCACCAGGGCGCGAATCGCGCACTCGGTCACGGCCTCCCAGCCCTTCCCCCGGTGCGACGCCGGGTTGCCCGGTCGCACGGTGAGCACGCGGTTCAGCAACAGCACGCCACGCTCTGCCCACGGTGTGAGGTCGCCACTGGAAGGCGCCGGGTAGCCGAGGTCTTTGGCATATTCGGCGAAGATGTTCTCCAGACTTCGGGGTAACGGCCGCACATCTGCGGCCACCGAGAAGCTCAGGCCGACCGCATGACCGGGCGTCGGATACGGATCCTGGCCCACGATCAGCACCCGAACTTGGTCGAACGGAAAGGTAAAGGCGCGCAACACATTCGGACCAGCCGGCAGGTAGCCCCGGCCCGCCGAGATTTCCTCACGCAGAAATTGGCCCATCTTGGCCACCTGGTCGCCGACGGGCTCGAGTGCCGCCGCCCAGCCATCATCGACGAGTTCACGCAGCGGCCGGGCGGTCACGCCAGTCCTTTCGCCAACAGCACCACAGTGTCCGCACCCGCACGGCGGTCCTTCGAAATCTCTTGGTAATCAGGCGATTCCGACCACAGTCGGAACGCCGCCTCGTCGGGAAAGGACATCAGCACCACCTTGTCCCGATCCCACTGGCCCTCAACCAGCTGTGGCGACTCGTCGGCAGCCAGCAACGTTCCTTGGTGACGACGGAAGACATCCATGAATCGGATCTGGTACCGGTCGTAGGCGGCGCGGTCGGTAAACCGCAACTGGGCGATGGCGTAGACGGTCACCGGGTCACCCTACTTTCCAATTGCCCGCCTCTCCCCCGGCCGCTTGTGGCCCGCATCGTCACCGGGCGCTAAAAGGACTGCCAGCCCGCGTATCCGTGCCACTCCGCGCCGTCGACGAGCACTCGGGCCGGCCCGTCGATCACCCGCCCGATCACCCGCCACCCCGCGGGCACCGGCCCGGTGAACGCCGCGACCAAGGCATGGTCCTCTCCCCCGCCAAGCACCCAGGTCCAGGCGTCGACCCCGGCGGCTGCGGCCGCACTCTGGAGTGCGTCGCGATCGGCGCTCAGCGCTTCGGTGCTCAGATCGATGCCAACCCCGGACGCCTCCGCCACATGCCGCAGGTCACCGATCAGGCCGTCGGAGATGTCGATCATCGCCGCAGCGCCGGCCTCGGCGGCCGCGCGCCCCTGTCCGTACGGCGGCTGCGGGACGAGATGGCGACGCCGCAAGTCGTCGAACCCCTCAATGCCCTTGTGCCACAGCGCATATCCGGCCGCAGAATGTCCGAGCCGGCCGGTGACGGCGATCGGCGAGCCGGGTCGCGCCCCCGACCGCAGCACCGGCGGTCGGCCGGCCAGGTCGCCCAGCACCGTCATCGACACCACCCACTGCGGGCTGCTGACCAGATCTCCGCCGACGATTCCGGCGCCAATCCGGCCAGCCTCGTCCCACATCCCGTCGGCCAGTGCGCTGACCTGTGCGGTTGGCGTGTCCGGCGGTGCGCCGAAGCCGACAACGAACGCGGTGGCCCGTCCGCCCATCGCTTCGACGTCGGCGGCGTTCTGCGCGACGGCTTTACGGCCGACGTCGTGCGGTGTCGACCAGTCCAGCCGGAAATGCCGGCCCTCGACCAGCATGTCTGTCGACACCACGACACGGCCGTCGCCGGCCAACAGCAGAGCAGCGTCGTCACCCGGTCCGAGAGCGACCGCGTCCGGTTGGCGCCGACCCCGAATCAGCCCGTCGATCACGGCGAATTCGCCAACGTCGCCCAGCGTGAGATCGGGGTCGCCGCTGCCCACATCACCTCCGGTAGGTTCTTGTCCGCTGACTTCGGGAGTGTAAGCGTGATCGACAGGCCGAGCAGAAGGTGAGGCAAATGGCCGACTCGGAAGGGCCGCCGCGGGCGGTGTTGATCGCGGCACTCGTGCTGGCGGTCGGCGTCGTCGGCGTTGTTCTGGCGATCGCGGCGACCCGCCACCCGCCGCCCCAGCCGCTGGCCGTCCCGACCGTCCCCGCTCCCCATGCGCAGGATCCGGCATGCCGGGCGCTGCTGGAGGCGCTGCCACAGCGGCTCGGCGACTACCAGCGCGCCCCGATCGCGCAGCCCACGCCACCCGCCACCGCCGCGTGGCGAACCACAATCGATAGCGAGCCGGTCGTGCTGCGCTGTGGCCTCGACCGTCCGACAGACTTCGTTGTCGGTTCGCCGATCCAACAGGTCGACCGGGTGCAGTGGTTTGAGGCTCGCCAAAGCGATCGATCCACCTGGTACACGGTCGACCGACCGGTTTATGTCGCGCTCACCCTGCCGTCGGGATCCGGCCCGACGCCGATCCAGCAGCTGTCCGACTTGATCGACCACACGATGCCGGCGGTGCCGATCAGCCCGTCGCCGGCCGGCTGATTCAGCGCAGACCCGTCCCGCGCGCGAGCGCCGTTTCCACCATGGTCGCCACCAGGGTCTGATAATCCACGCCGCTGGCTGCCCACATCCGCGGGTACATCGAGATCGTCGTGAATCCAGGCATTGTGTTGACCTCGTTGATGATTGGCCCGTCATCGGTCAGGAAGAAGTCGACCCGGGCCAAGCCCTGGCAGTCGATCGCCCTGAACGCCCGGATCGCCAATTCACGCACCGCGTCGCTCACGTCGTCGTCAACTTTGGCGGGCACGTCGAGTTCGGCGGCGTCGTCGAGGTATTTGGTCGCGAAGTCGTAAAAGGAGTCTTCACGTCCGCGCACCCCGGCAACCCGGATCTCCCCGACGGTGCTGGCTTGCACTGTGCCGTCAGGGAATTCGAGCACGCCGCATTCCAATTCCCGACCGACAATCGCAGCCTCGACGATCACCTTCGGGTCGTGCCGGCGCGCGTGGGCGACGGCCGCCGGCAGCTCGTCCCAGCTGGTCACCCGGCTCACGCCGATCGACGAACCGCCGCGGGCGGGTTTGACGAAGACCGGCAGCCCCAATCGTTCGCGCAGTCTGGTGTCCGGCGTCGGCTGCGACGGCCGCAGCACCTCATAGGCGCCGACCGGAAGTCCTTCGGCGACAAGCAATTTCTTGGTGAACTCTTTGTCCATCCCCGCCGCGCTGGCCAGCACGCCGGCCCCGACGTAGGGCACGCCGGCGAGTTCGAGCAGGCCCTGAACGGTGCCGTCTTCCCCGTAGGGTCCGTGCAAAACCGGAAAGACCACGTCGACGGATGCCAGCACCTCGGCCCCACCGGGCGACAGTGACACCAGCTGACCGGCCCGCCGCGGATCGGCAGCCAGAGCCAGCTCGGTGCCCGATTCGGAGCTCACGCCCGGCAACTGCCGATTGGTGATCGCCAGCGCCTCGGGGTCCCCGTCGGTCAGCACCCAGGAGCCGTCCGGAGTGATGCCAACCGCGACCACCTCGAAGCGTTCCGGATCGAGATTGCGCAAAATGCTGCCCGCCGAGACGCAGGAGATGGCGTGCTCGTTGCTGCGTCCGCCGAACACGACGGCTACACGGATGCGGGAACTCACAACCTAGAGAGGCTACCGCCTGGGTGCTCCGATGCTGGTTACCAGGAGGTTAGCTCCTTTGCTCCAGCAGCCAGGCTCATTCCGGCTTGGTGGTGCGCCCCAATAGCAGAAACACCGCCTGGTCCACGGACAATCCCTTATGACAGACCCGGTGCACCGCGTCGGTCAGCGGCATCTCGACGTCATAACTCGAGGCCAGTGCCAGCACCGACTCGCACGACGTCACCCCCTCGACGACATGGCCCCCGCTGGCCCGCAGCGCCGACTCCAGCGTCTCGCCCCGCCCCAGCAATTCGCCGAAGGTGCGGTTGCGCGAGCGGGGCGAGGTGCAGGTGGCCACCAGATCGCCGACCCCGGCCAGACCCGCCAGTGTCGTGCCTTTGGCCCCGACCGCGATTCCGAACCGCATGATCTCGGCCAGTCCGCGGGTGATGATCGCCGCCGCGGTGTTTTCACCGAGGCCTACCCCGGCCGCCATCCCGCACGCCAGTGCGATCACGTTCTTGCATGCGCCGCCGACCTCGGTGCCGATCACATCGGCATTGGTATACGGGCGGAAGAATCCCGTGTTCAGCATGCGCTGCAGAGCAACCGCGCGACCGGAATCGCTGCACGCGATGACGGTGGCAGCGGGTTGGCCGTCGGTGATCTCACTGGCCAAGTTCGGCCCGGATATGACCGCGACCTGTGACGTGTCGACACTCGTCACGGAAAGGATGACCTGGCTCATCCGCATCAAGGTGCCCAACTCGATGCCCTTGGCCGCGCTGACCAGGGTCGCGCCGTCGGCGAACAGGCTCTTCCACTGTTCGAGGTTGGCTCGCATCGTCTGGGCCGGCACCGCCAGCAGCACCGTCGTCACCCCGCTGAGTGCTTCCTCCGCGTCGCCGGTGGCCCGGATGCCCGGTGGCAATTGGACGCCGGGCATGTAGTTGGAGTTCTGACGGCTGGCATTGATCTCCGCGGCGACGTCGGATCTCCGCGCCCACAGCGTGACCTCGCCGCCGGCGTCGGCGAGCAGCTTGGCCAACGCCGTACCCCAAGCGCCGGCACCCATCACCGCTGTCGTGCTGGCCATGCTCTGAGTTCGCCCCGTCTCGTCGATTGTCGGCGCTCAACCGTAGCCCAGCGACGACGCAGATCGCCTGGCGATCTGCCGAGGAGCTGGGCAATCGAACCGTAGCCCAGCGACGACGCAGATCGCCTAGCGATCTGCCGAGGAGCTGGGCAATCGAGCCGTAGCCGAGGAGCCTAAGCGGGGGTTGAGCGTTGACACTGGCAGGATGGTTTCATGAGCGGCAGCCGAGCCGACGCAGGAGCTGATGTCGGTTTGATCGTCGCCGTCAAGCGACTGGCTGCCGCCAAGACCAGGCTTGCGCCGGTGTTCTCCGCGCAGACGCGGGAGAACGTGGTGCTGGCCATGCTGGTCGACACTCTCACCGCCGCGGCCAGGGTCGGGTCCGTGCGCATGATCACCGTCATCACGCCCGACGACGCTGCGGCGGCCGCGGCGACCCAACTCGGCGCGGGGGTGCTGTCCGATCCCACCCCAGAAGGCCACCCCGACCCGCTGAACAACGCGATCGCCGCCGCGGAGCAGGTGGTGGCTCAATCAGTGCCCAATATCGTTGTGCTGCAAGGGGATTTACCGGCATTGCAGACGCAGGAACTCGCCGAGGCGATCACCGCGGCGCGACACCACGAGCGCAGCTTCGTTGCCGACCGGCTGGGTACGGGTACCGCGGCGCTGTGCGCGTTCGGAGCCGCGCTCGACCCCCGCTTCGGGCCGGATTCCTCCGCGCAGCATCGACGTTCGGGCGCGATCGAGCTCACCGGAGCGTGGCCTGGATTGCGCTGCGATATCGACACACCCGATGATTTGGCGGTCGCGCGCCGTCTCGGGATCGGGCCGGTGACCAGTCGGGCTGTCGCCGCCAGCGCCCGCCGCCAACCGTAACGACGGGTAAACGGCTCCTCAACGGCGAATGGACGTCCGCCGGTGGGTAGCAGCACCGCCCGATGATGGGGAATGATCGCAAGGGTGACCGAAATCGAAGCCCGCGAAGGCACCGACGCAGCAGTAGCGAACTCAGCCGAGGCGCCGCCCAACGGGCCCGCGTGGCAATCGAGCGGCTCAGCACCGGGCGCACCGCCCGCCGCCACGGCAGCCTTAACAGAGGACGAACTGCCTGAGCACCGCTACCTCAACCGCGAACTGAGCTGGCTGGACTTCAACGCGCGCGTGCTGGCGCTGGCCGCCGACACCTCGCTGCCATTGCTGGAGCGAGCAAAGTTCCTGGCGATCTTCGCCTCCAACCTCGACGAGTTCTACATGGTTCGCGTCGCCGGCCTGAAGCGGCGCGACGAGATGGGCCTGTCGGTGCGCTCCGCGGATGGTCTGACCCCACGCGAGCAACTGCGTCGCATCGGTGAGCAGACGCAGCACATCGCTAGCCGGCACGCACGTGTCTTCCTCGACTCAGTGCGGCCCGGGTTGGCCCAGGAAGGCATCCATGTCGTCACATGGGCCGAAGTGGACGGGGCCGAGCGCGACCGGTTGGCGACGTACTTCAACGAGCAGGTTTTCCCCGTCCTGACTCCGCTGGCCGTCGATCCCGCTCACCCCTTTCCTTTCGTCAGCGGCTTGAGCCTCAACCTGGCAGTCACAGTCAGGCAGCCCGAGGAAGGCGGCCAGCACTTCGCCCGAGTCAAGGTGCCCGACAACGTCGATCGGTTCGTTGAGCTCGACGAGAGGCCAGGCGACGACGGCAAGGAAGTTCGCTTCTTGCCGATGGAGGAGTTGATCGCGGCCTTCCTCCCGACGCTGTTTACGGGCATGGAAATCGTCGAGCACCACGCGTTCCGCATAACTCGCAACGCCGATTTCGAGGTCGACGAAGATCGCGACGAGGATCTCCTGCAGGCGCTCGAGCGTGAGTTGGCGCGTCGACGGTTCGGGTCCCCGGTGCGCCTCGAGGTGGCCGACGACATGACCGAGCACATGTTGGAGCTGCTGCTGCGTGAACTCGACGTGCATCCCGGCGACGTCGTCCAAGTGCCCGGGCTGCTCGATCTCTCCTCGTTGTGGCAGATTTACGGCGTCGACCGGCCGGCACTGAAGGATCCTGCATTCGTTCCGGACACCCCCCCGGCATTCGCCGATCGGGAAACGCCGAAGAGCATTTTCGCGACCCTGCGCGAGGGTGACGTGTTGGTGCATCATCCTTATGACTCGTTCTCCACTAGCACGCAACGCTTTATCGAGCTGGCTGCCGCCGATCCCAACGTGCTGGCGATCAAACAAACGCTGTACCGCACCTCAGGTGATTCACCGATCGTTCGGTCGCTGATCGAAGCCGCCGCAGCCGGCAAGCAAGTAGTGGCACTGGTCGAAATCAAGGCGCGGTTCGACGAACAGGCCAACATCCAGTGGGCGCGCGCACTCGAGCAGGCGGGAGTCCATGTGGCCTACGGCCTCGTCGGCCTGAAAACGCATTGCAAGACTTGTCTAGTGGTGCGCCGGGAAGGCTCGACGATCCGGCGCTACTGCCACATCGGGACCGGCAATTACAACAGCAAGACGGCACGGCTTTATGAGGACATCGGCCTGCTGACCGCCGCCCCCGACATCGGTGCCGATTTGACCGATCTGTTCAACACGCTGACCGGCTATTCGCGCAAGCTGTCGTACCGCAACCTGTTGGTCGCACCGCACGGAATTCGAAAAGGCATCATCGAACGCGTCGACCGTGAGATCTCGGCTCACCGCGAAAACGGTAATGGGCGAATCAGGCTGAAGATGAACGCGCTTGTCGACGAGCAGGTCATCGATGCGCTCTACCGCGCATCGCAAGCCGGAGTGCGCGTTGAGGTCGTGGTGCGCGGAATCTGCGCACTACGCCCCGGCGTCGAGGGCTTCTCCGAAAACATCTCCGTGCGCTCGATTCTGGGCCGGTTCCTGGAGCACTCGCGGATCATTCATTTCCACGCCATCGACGAATTCTGGATCGGCAGCGCGGACATGATGCACCGCAACCTCGATCGGCGGGTCGAGGTGCTGGCTCAGGTGAAAGACCCGCGGCTGACCCCACAGCTGAATGACATCTTCGAGTCGGCGCTGGACCCCGCCACGCGATGCTGGGAGCTCGGGCCGGAGGCACAGTGGAAAGCGTTGCCGGAAGCGGGTCACACGGTTCGCGACCACCAGGTATCGCTGATGGACCGACACAGGAGCACCTGAGGCCACCTGTAGCATGGCGACGATGTCCATCACGCGCGAAGGTCCGAATTGACTTGCGGGAGTTACGTTGCCGGCTCAGCCCTGGTCGGATGACCTGAGTGTGAGCGGGAAAATCGTTTGGGCCGCCGGTGCGGTGCTCTGGCGTCCCTGCGCGACCGAGTCGGTCGAAGTGGCAGTCATCCATCGTCCTCGCTATGACGACTGGTCGCTGCCCAAGGGCAAAATGGACCCCGGCGAAACCGAACCGGTCACCGCGGTGCGAGAACTCTTTGAAGAGACCGGTCACCATGCGCAACTTGGCCGCCGACTGCAGAACGTGAGCTATCCGATCGACCAAGGGGTCAAGCGCGTTCGCTACTGGACGGCCCGGAGCCTCGGCGGAGAATTCACCCCCGGCCGGGAAGTCGATGATCTGATCTGGCTGTCGACCTCCGACGCGATCAAGAAAGTGTCCTACACACACGATCGAAAGGTCTTGCGCCGGTTCGCCAAATTCCCGGCGGACACCCAGACCGTCCTCGTCGTCCGGCACGGCACCGCGGGCAGCAAGTCCCGATTCTCTGGTGACGACAAAATGCGGCCGCTGGACAAAAAGGGCCGTGCGCAGGCCGAGGCACTTGTCGGCCAGCTGTCGGCCTTCTGTCCCACCGACGTGTACGCCGCGGACCGTGTGCGCTGCCATCAGACGGTGGAGCCGCTCGCCGAGGAGCTGGGCGTGGTCATCGGCGACGAGCCCACACTCACCGAGGAGGCTTACGCCGCCAACGCTAAACGCGGTCGACGGCGGGTTCTGCAGATCGCCGACTTGCCCGGCACACCGGTGATCTGCACGCAAGGCAAAGTGATTCCGGACCTGATCGCGTGGTGGTGTGAACGCGACGGCATACGTGCGGACAAATCCCGCAACCGCAAGGGCAGCACATGGGTGCTGTCACTGGCGGACGGCCATCTGATCGCGGCCGACCACATCGGCAGTGCGCTGGCCGCCAACGTCGTGACCTAGCACGCAGATTCGCCGCGGGCGTCTCGCTAGAGCCGACCCGCGGCGAATCTGGGTGTTGAACTTGTTAGCGCCTACCGACGACCGCGACGGGCCGTGGCCTTCTTGGCCGGCGCCCTCTTGGCAGCGGTCTTCTTGGCCGGAGCCTTGCGCGCGGGAGCCTTCTTCACGGCTTTGGTGACCCGCTTCGCGACCGACTTTGTTGCTTTCTTTACGGCCTTCTTGGCCGGCGCCCGCTTGGTTGCGGCCTTCTTGGCCGGAGCCTTCTTAGCGGCGGCCTTGCGGACCGGAGCCTTCTTAGCCGGAGCCTTCTTCACGGCCTTGGTGGCCTTCTTGGCGGGCGACTTCTTCGCAACCTTCTTGGCCGCGCCTCCAACGACACCTCGCTTCACTGCTGGTCCTTCCGCTGGGAGGCGCTGTGCGCCAGAGACAACCGCTTTGAATTGTGCACCCGGCCGGAATGCCGGCACGGACGTTGGCTTGACCTTCACTGTCTCGCCGGTGCGGGGATTACGCGCCACACGTGCCGCGCGACGGCGCTGTTCGAACACACCGAAGCCGGTAATGGTGACGCTGTCGCCCTTGTGCACTGCCCGCACAATAGTGTCGACGACATTCTCGACGGCGGCGGTTGCCGACCGACGGTCCGAGCCCAATTTATCGGTGAGCACATCAATGAGCTCTGCCTTATTCATGCAAAACCTCCGCTGCTAGCGGCCCACCTTGGACCGACTAGAGGACACGGTAAACCCTCAGGTGCCTGATTTCCAAGAGCCACGCGCAATTTCAGTCGGTTCTGGCGAACTTTTTAGGAATCCGGTTGCCGCGCTTGGTCGGTGGCGAAGGCGTCAAATGCGGCCTTGGGGCGCCCGAAATTCGGGCGCCATCGAGCCGTCAGGAAGTGGGCAATGTCTGCGGTTTCCAGACCGGCCGCTCGGATTCGAAAAGCTGGATCTGGTCACGTTTCCGCAGCGTAAGGGCTATGTCGTCGAGGCCCTCGAGCAAACGCCAGGCGGTGTAGTCGTCAATGTTGAACGGCACCACCACCGTTCCTGCGGCCACATTCCGATCTTGAAGATTGACAGTGATTTCCAACCCCGGGCTGCCCTCGATGAGCTTCCAGAGCAGTTCCACATCGTCTTGGGCAACTTCGGCGGCCAGTAGCCCCGCCTTCCCCGCATTGCCCCGAAAAATGTCACCGAACCGCGACGAGATCACTACTCGGAATCCGTAGTCCATAAGCGCCCAGACCGCATGCTCGCGTGAGGATCCGGTGCCGAAATCGGGTCCAGCGACCAGTACTGAGCCCCTGCCAAACGGACTGAGATTGAGCACAAAAGACGGATCGGTCCGCCAGGCGGCGAACAAACCATCCTCGAAACCCGTTCGGGTCACCCGCTTCAAATAGACGGCCGGAATGATCTGATCCGTGTCGACATTGGAGCGCCGCAGGGGCACTCCGATACCCGTGTGGGTGTGAAAAGCGTCCATTAAGGTTCTCCCTCTTCTCAGTTCAAGTCGGCCGGGGCGGAGAGTTTTCCGCGCACCGCGGTGGCGGCGGCGACGGCGGGCGACACCAAGTGAGTACGGCCGCCCTTGCCCTGACGTCCCTCGAAGTTGCGGTTTGACGTTGCCGCGCACCGCTCCCCCGGCGACAGCTGATCCGGATTCATCCCCAGACACATCGAGCACCCGGCCTGCCGCCATTCGGCGCCGGCGGCCGTGAAGATTTCGCCCAGCCCTTCCTTTTCGGCCTGCGCCCGTACCCGCATCGACCCCGGCACGACCAGCATCCGCACCCCGTCGGCTACTTTGCGGCCTCGCAACACGTCGGCTACCACACGCAAATCCTCGATGCGGCCGTTGGTGCACGAACCGACGAAGACGGCATCCACCGCGATGTCGCGCATCGGGATTCCGGGTCGAAGGTCCATGTACGCCAGCGCTTTCTCGGCGGACTGGCGCTCGTTGTCATCGGTCATCAGCTCAGGGTCAGGGACCGCGGCGCCCAATGGCACTCCCTGGCCCGGATTGGTCCCCCAGGTGACAAATGGCGTCAACGACGCGGCATCCAAATACACCTGGGTGTCGAACTCAGCGCCTTCGTCGGTGGCCAGCCGATCCCAGTAAGCCATCGCTGCATCCCACTGCGCGCCGGTCGGGGCATGCGGGCGGCCACGCAAGAATTCGTAGGTGGTCGCATCGGGTGCCACCATCCCCGCCCGGGCGCCGGCCTCGATACTCATGTTGCAGATCGTCATCCGGGCCTCCATCGACAGCGATTCGATGGCGCTGCCGCGGTATTCGATGACATGGCCTTGGCCACCGCCGGTGCCGATCTTGGCGATTACCGCCAAGATGATGTCCTTGGCCGTCACACCGGCAGGCAGCGTCCCGTCGACGTTGACGGCCATCGTCTTGAACGGCCGCAGCGGAAGCGTCTGAGTGGCCAGCACATGCTCGACCTCGGAAGTGCCGATTCCCATTGCCAATGCGCCGAATGCGCCATGTGTAGAAGTGTGGCTGTCACCACACACGATCGTCATCCCCGGTTGCGTCAGACCCAGCTGCGGGCCGACGACATGCACGATGCCCTGCTCGATATCGCCCATCGGGTAGAGGCGGATCCCGAATTCGGCGCAGTTACGTCGCAGTGTCTCTACCTGGTTGCGGGAGACGGGATCGGCGATCGGCTTATCGATGTCGATGGTCGGCACATTGTGGTCTTCGGTGGCGAGCGTCAAATCGGGTCGGTGCACCGGGCGCCCGGCCAGGCGCAGACCGTCGAATGCCTGTGGGCTGGTGACCTCGTGGACTAGGTGCAGATCGATATAGATCAGGTCGGGCTCGGTGTCCCCGCCAGAGGCCACCACATGGTCGTCCCAAACCTTCTGCGCCAGCGTGCGCGGAAGCCCGGCAGCAGTGTCGGCTGAAGTCTTCATCATGAGGTCATCCCGATTCCCTTGGTTGTGGCCCGTCACTGTGTGGCGTAGCCTCATCTCACTATGCGAGAAGCTAGTATCTCTCTGTGAGACAGGATAGCGGCATCGGCGTCCTCGACAAAGCGTTGGGGGTGCTGCACACCATCGCGGAATCACCCTGCGGGTTGGCCGAATTGTGCGATCGCACCGGTCTGCCCAGAGCCACCGCACACCGATTGGCTGCCGGCCTGGAGGTCCATCGCTTGCTGGCGCGTGATGGCGATGGGCGTTGGCGGCTGGGCCCGGTGGTCAGCGAGCTGGCCGCTCGCGTCAACGACCCACTACTGAGCGCAAGCGCAGCGGTGCTCCCCCGGCTGCGCGAGATCACCGGCGAAAGCGTGCAGCTCTACCGCCGCGAGGGCAGCTCGCGGATCTGCATCGCCGCGGTGGAACCGCCTGCGGGCCTTCGCGATACCGTTCCGGTCGGAACGCGCTTACCGTTGACGGCCGGCTCCGGCGCCAAGGTGCTGCTGGCATACGGCGACGACGCCACTCGGCAGGCGGTACTGCCCGCCGCGAAATTCAGCGACCGCGTGCTGGCCGACGTGCGGCGGCGCGGTTGGGCGCAAAGCGCGGCCGAGCGCGAGCCGGGAGTGGCGAGTGTGTCTGCGCCGGTGCGCGACGCCCATGGTGCGGTGATCGCCGCGATCTCGGTGTCAGGTCCCATTGACCGCATCGGCCGTCGCCCCGGCGCGCGCTGGGCCGCCGATCTGCTGGCGGCTTCCGATGCCCTGACTCGCCGACTATGAAGCGCACCTTGATCGCCCGCCCGGTGGGCCCGCAGCAGCGACCTGACACACTGTCGCCATGGGAACCAACCAGCGCGCGAGCATCGTCATGTCCGAGGACGAGATCGCCGATTTTGTCGTCAAGAGCCGCACCGGAACGCTAGCCACCATTGGCTCCTACGGCCAGCCGCACTTGACTGCGATGTGGTACGCCGTGGTTGACGGCGAAATCTGGCTGGAAACCAAGGCCAAGTCGCAGAAGGCGGTCAACGTCACACGAGACCCGCGGGTGAGCTTCCTCATCGAAGACGGCGACACCTATGACACCTTGCGTGGAGTGTCCTTCGAAGGCATCGCTGAGATTGTCGACGATCCCGACGTCTCGCACCGGGTCGGAGTCAGTGTGTGGGAGCGCTACACCGGTCCCTACAGCGACGAAATGAAGCCGTTCGTCGAGCAGATGATGAACAAGCGGGTCTGCGTGCGCATCGTGGCTCGTCGGTCGCGTTCCTGGGATCACCGCAAGCTGGGCTTGCCGGCCATGCCGGTGGGCGGATCGACTGCACCCGCCGTGCTGGGGACCGGCCAGTAATTCTTGTTTGTAGCCCCGATGGGATTCGAACCCACGCTACCGCCGTGAGAGGGCGGCGTCCTAGGCCGCTAGACGACGGGGCCGGAACCGATCCGAGGTGCCAGCATAGCTCACCGGTATACGCCCACCTAATTGCTCAGCGGTGGAAAGAACGTTGGATAAACCCTGCAAAAACCCTGCTGGGGTACCAGGACTCGAACCTAGAATGGCTGAACCAGAATCAGCTGTGTTGCCAATTACACCATACCCCATTGACTGCCTAAAACCGCTGGTCAAACGCTTCCCGCAGACGACGTGAGGGTCGCGCGGCCGCTGCTGCCAGCTGCCCAAGGGCCGACGTGCAGACTACCAAACAATTCGGTCGCTTCTCACGTACGCCCGACCTGCTCGCGGGCTTGCCGCAGCCGCTGCAGACTGCGCTCGCGTCCGAGCAGCTCCATCGACTCGAATAGCGGCGGGCTGACCAAGGATCCGGTGATGGCCACCCGGATCGGGCCGAAAGCCTTGCGCGGCTTGAGCCCGAGCGCCTCGACCAACGCGCCTTTGAGGGCGGCCTCGATATCGGTCACCGTCCAGCCCGACAGCCCATCCAGTGCCGTCACCGCGGCATCGAGTACTGGGCCGGTATCGGTACCCAGCTCCTTGGCCGCGGCTTTGGGGTCGATCGTGTACTGGTCGTCGTTAAAGAACTTCAAAAGATCCCACGCGTCACCGAGCACGACGATGCGGGTTTGCACGAGGCCGGCGGCCACCGCGAACCGCACATCATCCAGCCCGGTCTGGTGACCATGCGTTTCGAAGTAGTCGCGCAGCCTGTCGGTGAAATCTTCGACGGCCAGAAGCCGGATGTGCTCGGCGTTGATCGCGTCGGCCTTTTTCTGGTCGAACCGTGCCGGGTTGGCGTTGACATCAGCGACGTCGAACGCGGCCACCATTTCGTCCAGGCTGAACACGTCGCGGTCGGCGGCGATCGCCCAGCCAAGCAGCGCAAGGTAATTCAGCAGCCCCTCCGGGATGAAGCCACGGTCTCGATGGGCGAACAGATTAGACTGCGGGTCGCGTTTCGACAGCTTTTTGGTACCTTCGCCCAATACCGTTGGCAGGTGAGCGAATTCCGGAACCCGATCCGCTATCCCGATGCGGATCAGCGCTTTGTACAGCGCGATCTGCCGCGGAGTCGACGGCAACAGGTCCTCGCCGCGCAACACGTGGGTGATTTTCATCAGCGCGTCGTCGACCGGATTGACCAACGTGTACAACGGATCCCCGGTTGCCCGGGTCAACGCGAAATCGGGCACGACGCCCGCCGCGAAGGTAGTCTCCCCGCGGACCAAGTCGTCCCAGCCCAGATCTTCATCGGGCATCCGCAACCGCACCACCGGTTTACGGCCCTCGGCCAGATACGCCGCTCGCTGCTGCGCTGTCAGCTCACGGTCGAAGTTGTCGTAGCCCAGTTTCGGACTGCGGCCGGCCGCCAGATGGCGGGCCTCGACTTCCTGAGGCGTCGAGAAAGCCTCGTAGGCCTCACCCGAAGCCAGCAGCTGGGCCACCACGTCGCGGTAGATGTCGCTGCGCTGCGACTGCCGGTACGGGCCGTAAGCTCCACCCACCTCGGGACCCTCGTCCCAATTCAGCCCGAGCCAGCGCAGCGCATCCAACAGCGCCAGATAGCTTTCCTCGCTGTCGCGTTCGGGGTCGGTGTCCTCAACGCGGAACACGAACGTGCCGCCGGTGTGCCGCGCGTAGGCCCAGTTGAACAGTGCGGTCCGGATCAAGCCGACGTGCGGTACACCGGTGGGCGACGGGCAGAACCGGACCCGGACGCCGACCTCGTCAGTCACGATTTTCCTTTGCGGACAACGGGATTGGTCAGGGTTCCGATTCCCGCGATCGTCACGCTGACCGTGTCACCATCTTCGATGGGCCCCACACCCGCCGGCGTACCGGTGAGAATGAGATCGCCCGGCAACAACGTCATCACCGCCGAAATCCATTCCACGATCGCGCCGACGTCGTGGATCATCAACGAGGTGCGGCTGTCCTGCTTGACTTCGCCGTTGACGTCGGTGCGCAGCTCGAGGTCGGCCGGATCGACATCGGTGACAATCCACGGCCCGACGGGGCAGAACGTGTCGTGGCCCTTCGCACGCGTCCACTGGCCATCGGCCTGCTGTTGGTCGCGGGCCGACACGTCGTTGGCAATGGTGTAGCCCAGAATGCTTTCGGCAGCGTGCGCAGCCGAGACGTCCTTGCACGGCCGACTGATGACGGCGGCCAGCTCGCCCTCGAAATGCACGGGCGATGCGTCAATTGGCAGTCGGATGGGCACATTCGGCCCGATGATCGCCGTGTTGGGCTTGAGGAAGATCACCGGGTCGGCCGGCGCCGGGCCGGTCAGACCGCCCATCTCGGCGATGTGATCGGCGTAGTTCTTGCCGATGCAGACCACCTTGCTCGCCAGCATCGGGGCCAGCAGTCGCACGTCGGCCAGCGGCCAGGAGCGGCCGGTGAAAGTCGGGGTGCCGAAGGGATGCTCGGCGATCTCGCGGGCAGTCATCACGCCAGGATCGTCCAGCTCGCCGTCGATGCTGACAAACGCGACACCGTCAGGACTGGCAATTCGGCCAAGGCGCATTTGCCCGAGCCTAGTGATGTACCGGCGAGACCCACGCAGCCGGGCCGGTTGTCGCTATAGCCCCACTGCTCACATCGCTGTGCGAGCATGGATTGATGCCGACGGAGCCGACCGGCACGGTCAAACTCAGTGCGGGCCGACGCTGGTCGATCGTCGTCGTGTCGCTGGTGGTGACGGCGAGCGCATTCGTCTTCATCAATGGCGTCGCGTTCATGATCCCCGCCCTGGAAGAGGATCGGGGCACGCCGCTGGCCGAGGCCGGCTTGCTGTCGTCGATGCCGAGCTTCGGCATGGTCGCAACGCTGATTCTGTGGGGCTATCTGCTCGACAGGGTGGGCGAACGCATCGTGCTGACGGTCGGCACGGCACTGACCGCGGCAGCGGCCTACGCGGCCACGACGGTTCACACGATGGTGTCGTTCGCGGCGCTGCTGTTCGTCGGCGGC
>DATFYT010000010.1:0-24982 GCA_035314925.1 Mycobacterium sp.
GCCACCGACTTCTCGAAGAACTCGGGCCGAAGCGAGTTGCGCCTGGCGGCCGAGGCGGTGCGTGACGCGTTAGACGACGCCGGTCTGAGCCCGTCCGACGTCGACGGCCTGACCACATTCACGATGGACACCAACAACGAGACCGCGGTAGCGCGTGCGGCCGGCATCGGTGACCTGAAGTTCTTCGCCCAGACGGGCTACGGCGGGGGTGCCGCGTGCGGGACCGTGTTGCACGCGGCGATGGCCGTCGCGACCGGTGTGGCCGACGTCGTGGTGGCGTACCGGGCGTTCAACGAGCGGTCCGGTATGCGGTTCGGTCAGGTGCAGACCCGGTTGGCGGGAAGCGCCGGCGTCCAGGCTGATTCGACGGCGGCCGACAATTCCTTTTCGTATCCACACGGCCTGTCCACGCCTGCGGCGCAGGTGGCCATGATCGCCCAGCGGTACATGCACTGGTCCGGCGCCACCAGCCGCGACTTCGGCGCCATCTCGGTGGCCGACCGCAAGCACGCCGCGAAAAACCCGAAGGCTTACTTTTACGAGAAGCCGATAACCATTGAGGACCATCAGAATTCGCGGTGGATCGCCGAGCCACTGCGTCTGTTGGATTGCTGCCAGGAAACCGACGGCGCAGTGGCAATCGTGGTGACTTCGGTCGAGCGGGCCAAGGATCTCAAGCACCGGCCGGCGATCATCGAGGCGGCGGCACAAGGCTCAAGCCCCGACCAGTACACGATGGTCAGCTACTACCGGCCCGAACTCGGCCTGCCCGAGATGGGATTGGTGGGTCACCAGCTGTGGCAGCAGTCCGGGCTGTCGCCGACCGATATCCAGACCGCCGTGCTTTACGACCACTTCACCCCGTTCACCTTGATTCAGTTGGAGGAGTTGGGGTTCTGTGGCAAAGGTGAAGCCAAGGACTTCATCGCCGACGGTGCCGTCGAGGTGGGTGGTCGGCTGCCGATCAACACCCATGGCGGGCAACTCGGCGAGGCCTACATCCACGGTATGAACGGCATCGCCGAGGGAGTCCGCCAACTGCGGGGCACGTCCGTGAACCCGGTGCCCGACGTCGAGCACGTGCTGGTCACCGCCGGCACCGGTGTGCCGACCTCGGGCCTGATCCTGGGCTAGTTCATCGCCGAATGTGCGGCCAGCCCCACATTCGCGCTCGAGTGTGCGGCCTGCTGCACGCTCGGCGACGTGTGGACAGCTGAAGTGACGGTGGTGACACCTGCCTGCGACGCTCCTGTCGTGCGAGAGCCATTCATCGGCAGCGAGGCCATCGACGCAGGGGCTTTGACCAAGGCCCAACTGGCTACGCGGTGCCGCCGACTGTTCCCGGACGTCTATGCGGAACGTGATGTCGACGTCGATGCGGAGCTTCGTGCGAAGGCAGGGTGGCTCTGGAGCGGACGTCGGGGTGTTATCGCAGGCTTCGCTGCAGCTGCTCTGCTTGGCAGTAAGTGGGTCGATGATGTACAGGTCGTGGAGTTGATTCACGACAATCGGCGCAGTCCACCTGGGATCCAGACGCACCGAGACCGTATCGAGGACGACGAAATTGACCTGGTGGCCGGTATGCCGGTCACCTCGCCGGTGAGGACGGCACTGGACTTCGGCTGTTGGTACCCAACCATGACGGCTGTGGCGGGGATCGACGCCCTCGCCAGAGCAATCGAAATCAAAGCGGCTGATGTCGAGCTGCTGGCTCGCAGATACGCCGGACGCAGAGGCATCGCGCAAGCACGCGAAGCGGTAGACCTGTTTGATCCGGGTGCGCAGTCACCCAAAGAGTCTTGGCTGCGCGTCGTTTTGATCCAGGCGGGCCTACCGAGACCGCAGACACAGATTCCGGTACTCAACGAATTCGGCAGTGCAATCGCATATCTGGACATGGGCTGGGAGGACGTCAAAGTAGCGGTTGAGTATGACGGCGAGCAACACCGCAGCGATCGCCGGCAATACACCTGGGACGTCCGGCGGTTGGAAATGCTCGAGCGTCTCGGATGGATCGTCATCCGAGTGCTGGCAGGGGACCGGCCCGCCGAGGTCGTTGGGCGTGTTCGTGCGGCATTGGCCCGGCGAGCGTGCGGCTAGCCGCACACTCAAGCCCGAGAATGCGGTTAGCCGCACGCTCGATGCAAAGCCGCTATGCCGGGACCAGCTCTACCCCGGTGAGCACCACGGCGTTCTCGCGCGCGGGGGCGACGACGCTGGCCAGCAGCCGGCCGTCTTCTTTCCAGACGGCGGCCTTCAGCGTCTCGCCCGGGTAGGCGACACCTGTGAAACGTGCGCCGTAGGACGCGACGGCGGCGACATCGGCGTCGAGTAGCGCATCGACGAGCGCCTTGCAGGTCATGCCGTAGGTGCACAAGCCGTGCAGGATGGGCCGCGGAAACCCTGCGGCAGCAGCAAATTCGGGATCGGAGTGCAGCGGATTGCGATCGCCACACAGTCGGTACAGCAGCGCCTGCTGCGGCGACACCGCGATGTCCAGTTCGACATCCGGTGCCCGGTCCGGTGCAGCAGACCCGCCCCCTGAAGGCCCCCGCTCGCCGCCGAACCCGCCTTCGCCGCGGGCGAAGATCGACCGCCGTTGCGTCCACAGCAGGGTTCCGTCCGGCGCGGTCACTTTGGTCTCCGACCAGATCACCGCGGCCTTGCCCTTGTCCCAGATATCGGTGAACCGGGTAACGGCCTTCGCCGCGCCCGACGGTGGCAGCGGCGCCGGCGCGCTCACCTGCTCACTGGCGTGCAGGACCTTGCCCAACTCGATGTCGATGCCGGGGAACTTCACCGTCGGCGGTTTGGTGGCGTGGAAGGTGGCCGCCACGTTGCCGAACGTCGGCAACACCTGCGGGGTGTCGTCGACCAGGTAGCGCAGCTCGCGCGGGTCCATCGGGTCGGCGCCCGCACCCAAACCCAAGTGGTAGAGCTGCACATCACTGCTGCTCCAAGAGAATTCGATCGGATCGAGTTCGGCGGCGAGCGCGACGTCCGGGTTGATGGGCATGTCAATTCTCTCCTGCAAGGTGCAGAGCCGCCAGGTAGCCGAACGTCATCGCGGGGCCGATGGTGCCGCCCGGACCGGGATAGGTATGTCCCATCACCGGAGAGCTGACATTGCCCGCCGCATAGAGGCCTTCGATGATGCTGCCGTCGTCGCGCAGTGCCCGGCCGTGTTTGTCGGTGCGGATGCCGCCCTTGGTACCCAAATCGCCGGGGACCATCTTGGCGGCGAAATACGGTGGGTGACTGATCTCGCCGAGGTTCGGGTTCGGCTTGTTGGTCGGGTCGCCGTAATACCTGTCGTAGGCGCTCTCACCGCGGTGGTAGTCGGCGTCGACGCCCGAGCGGGCAAAGCCGTTGAAACGATCGACCGTCGCTGTGAACTCTTCGACCGGTAGGCCGGCCTTGGTGGCAAGCTCTTCGAGCGTATCAGCCTGCACGATTACGCCGGATTCCAGCCACTTACGCGGAATGCGTTGTCCTGGCTGCAATCCTGCGAAGATGTAGCGATTACGGTATTGCTGGTCGAACACCAGCCACGCCGGAATGTTCTCTCCCGGGCCGGGACCCTGCCCGTAGTCGCCGCCGTACATGTGGTGGCACGCCTCGACGTAGGGCATCGATTCGTTCATGAATCGCTTGCCGGACATGTTGACGATGATCGAGCCGGGCGAGTTGCGCTCCGACAATGCGAACCACGGCGCGCCCACCAGCGGGACGGTCGGCCCCCACCAGGCGTCCTCCATGATCTCCAGTGCCGCGCCCAGCTTTTCGGCGGCTACGATGCCGTCGCCGGTGTTGGCCTTCGCGCCGACTGTCCACTCGGTGGTGATCGGAGCACGCTGGTATTTCACCCGCATCTGCTCGTTGTGCTCGAATCCTCCGCAGCCGAGGATGACTCCCTTTCGGGCCCGAATAAGCTGCGGCTCACCGGATTCGGGTGCTTCTGTATGACGCACGTAGACGCCGCGGACCGCCCCGTCCTCGACGTAGAGGTCGGTCAGGGCAGTGTTCAGCTCTACCGGGACGCCGGCTTTGCGCAGCCCGATCCGAAGCGGCGCGATCAGCGCGCGTCCCATCCCGACGAGGTGCTTGCCGGTCGCCTTCGCCCACATGGTCCGCGCGCCCACCTTGAGGCTGCGCAGCACACCTCTCGGATGCCGCTTGAGCTGGTTCAGCCGCACGTAGTCCTGTTGCATCACAACGACATTGAGCGGGACCTTGCCGTACGGGGGCTCCAGCCCGGGCAGGTCGGGGCCGAGCTTGTTGGCGTTGAACGGCTTCGGTTCGATCGAACGGCCGGTCGGGCGGCCGCCCGGGGCCTCGGGGTAGTAGTCGGCGTACGCGGGCACCCAGCACATCTTCAGCGGCGTCTCCTTGAGCACGAACGACAGCATTTCGGGCCCGCGTTGGAGGTAGGTGTCGATGCGTTCCGGTTCGACGATGTCGCCGATGATCCCGTGCAGGTAGGTGCGGGCCGCTTCCGCCGTGTCCTTGACGCCGTCGCGCGCGAGGACCTCGTTGTTCGGAATCCACACGCCGCCGCCTGAACGTGCGGTGGAGCCGCCGTAGTGTGCAGCCTTCTCGATGACTATTGTCGAAAGACCCCGGTTGGCGGCAGCGAGGGCAGCCACCATGCCGGCGCCGCCGCTTCCGACCACGACGACGTCGAACTCCTGAGCTGTCATGTAGAACACGTTATAGAATTGCCGGGGCCGGGCGCTACTGCCCCGGTCACACGAGTGAGGGGACTTCGGCTAAATGATCCCGGGAGCCACCCGTGTTGTGCTGGCCGCCGATCTGGCGGAGGCCGAGCGGAGCCGTCAGCCGATCGCGCCATTGACGGCTGCGCACCCCGAGATCGACATCGTCGACGCCTACGAGATCCAACTGATCAACATCCGTCAGCGGGTCGCCGAGGGCGCCCGGGTGGTGGGGCACAAGGTCGGCCTCTCGTCGCTGGCGATGCAGCAGATGATGGGCGTCGATGAACCGGACTACGGACACCTGCTCAACGAGATGCAGGTGTTCGAGGACACCCCGGTCAAGGCGGACAAGTACCTCTACCCGCGGGTCGAGGTCGAGGTCGGTTTCATCCTGGCCCACGACCTGCCCGGGGCGCACTGCACCGAAGACGACGTGCTCAAGGCCACTGAGGCTTTTGTGCCGTCCATCGAGCTGATCGACACCAGAATCACCGATTGGAAGATCGCGCTGTGCGACACCATCGCCGACAACGCCTCCTCGGCGGGCTTCGTCCTCGGCACCGGCCGGGTGGCGCCGCGCGACATCGACATCACCCAGATCGATGCGGTGCTGACCTGCAACGGCGAGGCGGCGGCCAAAGGCCGCAGCGACGCCGTTCTGGGAAATCCGGTGACCGCGGTGGCGTGGCTGGCCCGCAAGGTGGAGAGTTTTGGTGTACGGCTTCGGGCCGGTGACATTGTGTTACCCGGTTCGTGCACCCGGGCCATCGACGTCCACCCGGGCGACAACTTCGTCGCGGAGTTCGCCGGCCTTGGGTCCGTCGGGTTGTCCTTCGAGTAAAGGAGCGTCCATGCCTTCCAAGGCCAGTGTGGCCATTGTCGGGTCGGGCAATATCAGCACCGACCTGCTCTACAAATTGCTGCGCTCGGACTGGCTCGAACCGCGCTGGATGGTGGGTATCGACCCGGAGAGCGAAGGCTTGGCGCGTGCCCGCAAGCTGGGTTTGGAGACCACCCACGAAGGTGTCGACTGGCTCCTCGCTCAGTCCGAAAAGCCCGACATGGTGTTCGAGGCGACCAGCGCATACGTGCACCGCGACGCGGCTCCGAAGTACGAGGCGGCCGGCATCCGGGCGATCGATCTGACGCCGGCCGCGGTCGGCCCGGCGGTGATCCCGCCGGCGAATCTGCGCGAGCACCTCGACGCGCCCAACGTCAACATGATCACTTGCGGCGGACAGGCGACCATCCCGATCGTCTACGCCGTGAGTCGCGCGTTGGTCGACAAGGGTGGGGTTCCCTACGCGGAGATCGTGGCCTCGGTGGCGTCAGTGTCCGCGGGTCCCGGGACCCGCGCGAACATCGACGAGTTCACCAAGACCACCAGCAAGGGCGTCGAGACTATCGGCGGCGCCAAGCGCGGCAAGGCGATCATCATCTTGAACCCGGCCGACCCGCCGATGATCATGCGGGACACCATCTTCTGCGCCATCCCGGAGGATGCCGACCGCGATGCGATCGCGCAGTCGATTCGGGACGTCGTCGCCGAGGTGCAGACTTACGTGCCGGGCTACCGGCTGCTCAACGAGCCGCAGTTCGACGAGCCGTCGATGCACTCCGGTGGCCAAGCTCTGGTCACGACGTTCGTCGAGGTCGAGGGCGCCGGGGATTACCTGCCGCCCTATGCGGGCAACCTCGACATCATGACCGCCGCGGCCACCAAGGTCGGCGAGGAGATCGCGAAAGAATCGCTTTCCGCGACGGCGGGAGGAGCGCAGGCATGAGCGCCGACGACGATGATGCCGGCATAGCCGGAATAGGAGGAGTGGCGCCATGAGCACAGCCGACATCTTCTTCAACCCGATGTGGGACGTCCGGATGACCGACACGTCGCTGCGGGACGGGTCGCACCACAAGCGTCACCAGTTCACCAAAGACGAGGTCGGCGCCATCGTGGCCGCGCTGGACGCCGCCGGTGTGCCGGTCATCGAGGTCACCCACGGTGACGGGCTCGGCGGCTCGAGCTTCAACTACGGGTTCTCCAAGACACCCGAGCAGGAGCTGATCAAGCTCGCGGCCGACACGGCCAAAGAGGCCAAGATCGCCTTCCTGATGCTGCCGGGGGTGGGCACCAAGGAGGACATCAAGGAAGCCCAGAACAACGGCGGGTCGATCTGCCGGATCGCCACCCACTGCACCGAGGCCGACGTGTCGATCCAGCACTTCGGCCTGGCCCGCGAGCTGGGGCTGGAAACCGTCGGGTTCCTGATGATGGCGCACACGATTCCGCCGGAGAAACTGGCCGCACAGGCGCGCATCATGGCCGACGCCGGATGCCAGTGCGTTTATGTGGTCGACTCCGCCGGCGCGTTGGTCCTCGACGGGGTGGCCGATCGGGTATCCGCGCTGGTCGCCGAACTGGGCGACGACGCGCAGGTCGGTTTCCACGGCCACGAAAACCTCGGCCTGGGAGTGGCTAATTCGGTGGAGGCCGTACGCGCGGGCGCCAAGCAGATCGACGGCTCCTGCCGCCGCTTCGGCGCAGGGGCGGGCAACGCGCCCGTCGAGGCGCTGATCGGCGTGTTCGACAAGATCGGCGTCAAGACCGGCATCGACTTCTTCGACATCGCTGACGCCGCCGAGGACGTGGTGCGCCCTGCCATGCCGGCCGAATGCCTGCTCGACCGCAATGCCCTGATCATGGGGTACTCCGGGGTGTACTCCAGCTTCCTCAAGCACGCCGTGCGCCAGGCTGAGCGTTACGACGTCCCGGCTCATCAGCTGTTGCACCGGGCCGGTCAGCGCAAGCTCATCGGCGGTCAGGAAGACCAGCTCATCGATATCGCGTTGGAGATCAAGCGCGAACAAGCCGCGAGCGGTCAGAAAGCCGTCACACACTAGCCTCACAGCTTCAGCAAAGGCAGTGGTAACGCCGTCGCGGGTACTCTCGATTAGTACATCGAAGCAAGAGCCGGTGCCCTAAGGAGCAATCCGATGACCATGACTTCCGGAACCCCGAGGTCCCGTCGCCGCGGACTGTATGGTCTGCTCGCTGGTGGCCTGCTGAGTGCCTCGGCCGCGACGCTCATTGCGTTGCCTGTGGCGAACGCCCAATGCGACCAGACCGTGGGTAACTCCATCGACTCGTACCTAAAGCGGCATCCCGACCTGCACCAGGAGCTGCAGGCCAGGTCGGAGGCGGAGGGCGGCGGCCCCAACGTCATCGATTACCTGAATCGGCATCCCGATGTGCGGCAGCATCTGATCGATCTGTCGCAGCAGTGCGCGCCGTAGCGAGATAGCGAGCGGGCCTCGTCTGCGAGCGCCCTCGACAACACGCGATATGTTCGCTTGTTGACGGAAATTAGAACACGTTCTAGCGTCAAGGAGTGTCCGCTCCTCTTTTCTCCAGACCGTTGACCGATGCGATCGCCGAGGCCGAAGAACATGTCGCCGCCGCACCGCATATCGAGACCGAAGCCGACCTGCTCGAGGGGCTGCAGTACCTGGCTGGTTGCGTAGCCGCCTGCACGCACATGGTGTTCGACTACGAGCGTGATCACCCGATGCTGCTGTCGGGCACCGGACCGTTCACCAAGATGGGCCTGGACAACCCGGACACCCTCTACTTCGGCTGCCGGGTCCAACCGGACCACGATTACCTGGTCACCGGCACTCGCGGCACCACCACCGACCTGAGTTTTCAGTTGCTCGGCGGTGAGTACACCGACGACAACGTGCCCGCCAGCCAGGCCGCGTTCGACGACCGTGAGCTCGAGATCGCTGCGGACGGCAGCTTCCGGTGGCAGGTGCGACCCACCAGCCCCGGCCAGCTGGTGATCCGGGAGGTCTACGGCGACTGGTCGGCGCGGCGCGGCACCGTCGCGATCGAACGACTCGACACCGCCGGCACCGCGCCTCCGCCGCTCACCCGCGCGGCGATCGAAAAACGTTACGCCACAGCGGGAAAACAACTCGTCAACCGCATCAAAACCTGGCTGCAGTTTCCGCAGTGGTTCTACCTTGACATCCCGGTCAACACGATGGTCCCACCACGCCTGACGCCCGGCGGTCTGGCGACGCAGTACTCCTCGGTCGGGCATTTCGAGCTCCGACCCGATCAGGCCTTGATCATCACGCTGCCGGTGACCGATGCGCCCTACCTCGGCTTCCAGCTGGGCAGTATGTGGTACATCTCCCTGGACTACATCAACCACCAAACATCGCTGAACAACACTCAGGCCCAAGCGGATCCGGACGGAAAGGTCCGCATCGTCGTCGCCGACCAGAACCCCGGCGTCACCAACTGGGTTGAAACCCTTGGACATCGGCGCGGATTCCTGCAGTTCCGCTGGCAGCGGGTGTCGCGAAAGCTCACCGATGCGGACGGACCCAACGTCGAGCTGGCCGACCTCGATGCGGTACCTGCGTCGCTGCCACACTTTGAGCAGAACAAGATTTCCGAAAGCGACTGGCGGACGCGAATTGCGTTGCGCCAACAACAAATTGCGACAAGGATGCTGGGATGACGAAGATGCTCGACGGCAAGGTCGTGGTGATCAGCGGGGTGGGCCCGGGTTTGGGCACGACGCTGGCGCACCGGTGCACACGAGAGGGTGCCGATCTGGTGCTGGCCGCCCGCACCCCGGAACGCCTGGACGACGTCGCCAAGCAAATCGCCGACGTCGGGGGCCGGGCGGTGACGGTACGCACCGACATCACCGACGACGATCAGGTCGCCAACCTTGTCGACGCCACCATTGAGGCCTACGGCAAGGCCGACGTGCTGATCAACAACGCGTTCCGGGTCCCGTCGATGAAGCCATTGGCCGGCACCACATTTCAGCACATCCGCGATGCGATTGAGCTCAGCGCACTGGGGGCTTTGAGGCTCATCCAGGGCTTCACCCCGGCGCTGGCCGCATCGCACGGCTCCGTCGTCAACGTCAACTCGATGGTGATCCGACACTCCCAGGCGAAATACGGCGCCTACAAGATGGCCAAGTCCGCGCTGCTGTCCATGTCGCAGTCGCTGGCCACCGAGCTCGGCGAGCAGGGCATTCGCGTCAATTCCGTTGCCCCCGGTTATATCTGGGGCGACACCTTGCAGGCCTACTTCAACCACCAGGCCGGCAAGTACGGCACCACCGCGGACCAGATCTACCAGGCCACGGCGGCGAACTCCGACCTCAAGCGGCTGCCCACCGAGGACGAGGTGGCGTCGGCGATTCTGTTTATGGCCAGCGACCTGTCCAGCGGCATCACCGGCCAGACCCTTGATGTCAACTGCGGCGAGTACCACACCTGATGACCGCCGCACGCACCGACATCGCAACCGTCGACGAGCTGCACGCCTCGGCCACCAAGATGGTTGGCCTCGACGACTTCGGCACCGACGACGACAACTACCGCAAGGCGCTTGGCGTGTTGCTGGACTCTTACCGGCGCGACGCCGGTCTGACGCCGTTGGGCAGCAAGATGAATCGGTTCTTCCTGCGCGGCGCACTGGTCGCCAGATTGCTGTCAGAGGCCGCGTGGAAGCAGTACCCGCAGCACGCCGACGTCGCTATCGAACGGCCGATCTTCGTCACCGGGCTGGTGCGCACCGGGACCACCGCCCTGCACCGGCTGCTCGGCGCCGACCCTACGCACCAAGGTGTGCACCTATGGTTGGCCGAGTTCCCGCAGCCGCGTCCGCCCCGCGAAACTTGGGATGCCAATCCTTTTTACCGTCAGCTCGACGATCAATTCACCAGGCACCACAACGAGAACCCTGACTACACCGGCCTGCACTTCATGGCCGCCTACGAGCTGGAGGAGTGCTGGCAGTTACTGCGGCAGTCGCTGCATTCGGTGTCCTACGAGACGCTCGCGCACCTGCCCGGCTACTCCCAGTGGCTCGCGGGACAGGACTGGACGCCGTCGTATCGGCGCCACCGCAAGAACCTTCAGCTGATCGGACTCAATGACGCCGAAAAGTGTTGGGTGCTAAAGAATCCCAGCCATCTCTTCGCGCTGGACGCGCTGATGGCGACCTATCCCGACGCGCTGGTGATTCAGACGCACCGGCCCGTCGAGACGATCATGGCCTCGATGTGTTCGCTGGCTCAGCACACCGCCGACGGGTGGTCGACGAACTTCGTCGGCGCCCAGATCGGTGCCGACGCAATGGAAACCTGGTCGCGTGGCCTGGAGCGCTTCAACACCGCCCGCGCCAAATACGATCCGGCTCAGTTCTACGACGTCGACTACCGCGCATTGATCGCAGACCCGCTCGGCACGGTGGCCGATATCTACCGGCACTTCAACATCCCGCTGACCGACGCGGCCCGGCAAGCGATGGAAAAGAGCCACGCCGAAAGCCAATCCGGTGAGCGCGCGCCCAAACACAAGTATTCGTTGGCTGATTACGGGCTGACCGCCGAAGAGGTCAAGGAGCGCTTCGCCGGGCTGTGATGGGGCTAACTCAGCCGTCGCCGGCGGGCGAGGCGGTGGACACCGCCTCCAAACAACCCTCCGCAACCGCATGTTCGATACTGTCGTTCAGTTTCGGGCAGGCGCGTGTGCGTGCGCTGTCCTCACCGGACGCGCGTAGTTCGGCGAAGTACGCGCAGCGTTGCGACGCGTCGGTGTTCCATTGCACCGCGGTATGTCCCGGTCCGAGCCTCTTGACGTTGACCGTGGCATGGCAGAACCGGCAGTCCACCGCCTGCAGACCCGACGTCAGGTAGCGGGAGCGGTCGGCCTGGGTCGCCTCACGCACCGCAGCGGCGCGTTGCGGGTCGTTGTCGAAAGCCGGTGCCTTAGACCAAGATCCGCCACGCCTCCCGCGAGCGGCCGGTGCCGGCTCGTCGTGGCTGTCATGATCACCATGGAGCATCAGCATCGACCGGGCCAGTCGATCGACGTCGGGCGGCTCTTCGCGTGGGGTCATGTCGAGACCTGGGAGGGCTGTCCTTCCGTTTCGGCCTGCCGCTTGAGGTTCACGTCGACCTCGACGTGCCACTTCTCGTTGGCGATGGTGGTGTCCACCTCGATCTCGAAGCGGTCGGTCATGTCCGGCGTGACGTCGGCGACGTCGACGTAGAACTGCTGATACCAGCGTCGCATCTGGTAAACGGCGCCGTCCTCCTCGACCAGCAGGGGGTTGTCGATACGCGTCTTGTGTTTCCAGATCTCGACGTCCTGCAGGAAGCCCTTGCTGACACCCTCGGTGAAGACCTTGGCCAGCTTGTTCGTCATCTTCTCGTCCATGCCCTTGGGCTTTTCGACGATGACGCCCCACTGCAGCACAAACGAATCCTGGGTCACCGGGTAGTGGCAGTTGATCAGGATGGACTCGGCCTTGTAGTCGCCGTACTTGTTATGCAGCCAGTTGATCATGAACGACGGGCCGAAGTAGGACGCCTCCGAATCCAGGTGCGCCTCACCGTATGAGGTGCCCAGATCGTTGACGTCGGGCCGCCCGACATTGTGCAGATACTGCGAGGCGATGTGGCCCTCGAAGACGTTTTTGAAGTACGTCGGAAGGCCGAAGTGGATGTAGAAAAAGTGCGCCATGTCGGTGACGTTGTCGATGATGTCGCGGCAGTTCGACCCCTCGATCAGGATCGAGTTCCAGCGCCATTCGGTCCACTCGTCGCTTGCCGCCTCGGGAATCTCCGGGATCTGCACCTCGGGCTGCGGCGGGTTGCCCTCGTGGTCATGCCAGACGAACAGCAAGCCGGCGCGCACGTCGGTGGTCCAAGACCGGGTGCGGGCCAACCGCGGCGTGCGTTTGGCGTACGGCACCAGCTTGCATTTGCCGTCGCCGCCCCAGCGCCAGTCGTGGAACGGGCACGCGACTTCGTCGCCCTTGACGGTGCCCTGTGCCAGGTTGCCGCCCATGTGCCGGCAGTAGCCGTCGAGGACGTGCACGTCGCCGTGTGAGTCGGCGAACACGACGAGGTGGGTGCCGAACGCCTCGATCCCGTGCGGTTCGCCGTCCAGGTAGTCCTTGACCGGGCCCAGGCAGTGCCAGCCGCGGGCATAGCGGTCGGGCAGGGTGCCGGCGTCGATCTCGCGGACAGCGGCAGTCTCGGTAGCCATCAGGCCTCCAACTTTGTTAGCTTCTAACTAGAACACGTTACAGTTTTTCTACGGGTTCGCGCAATGACAGCGAGCTTTACTGCCGGTTAATCAGGTCCTGACGCCGGAGTACCCGGGCTGCGGTATATGTGAACGATGCCGCTGTTCTCCTTCGAAGGCCGATCGCCGAAAGTCGATCCCACTGCCTTCGTCGCGCCAACCGCCACCCTGATTGGCGACGTCACGATCGAGGCCGGGGCGTCGGTCTGGTTCAACACCGTGCTGCGCGCCGACTACGCGCCCGTCATCGTGCGCGAGGGGGCCAATGTGCAGGACGGGTCGGTGTTGCACGCGCCGCCCGGCATCCCGGTCGATATCGGCCCGGGAGCAACGGTGGCGCACATGTGCCTCATTCACGGGGCCCATGTCGGGGCCGAGGCGTTGATCGCCAACCATGCCACCGTCCTCGACGGCGCGGTAATCGGTTCGCGCAGCTTGATCGCGGCCGGCGCAGTGGTCATCGGTGGCACCAAGATTCCCGACGAGGTGCTGGTGGTCGGGGCGCCGGCCACGGTAAAGGGCCCGATCGCGGGCACCGGCGCCGAGATGTGGGTTAACGTGAACCCGAAGGCCTATCAGGACCTGGCCCAGCGCTACCTGACTGGCCTAGAGCCCGTTTAGCCGTAATACCCAGCGGCAAGCCGGGTTTCGTTGTGCCGCGCGTTAGCGCATCCAGTCCGGTTTCACGGGGAGCCCATTGTGGTGGCGGTATTCGGCGATGGCTTTGAGGTTTTTCATCTCCAGTAGATGGCCCGCGCCGAACATGTCCCAGAACTCCCCCACCCACACCGGCCGCTCCGGCGGGCTGGCATCTGGATAGGGGTTGTGGTCGTAGAACGGATGGTGACAGTTGGTCCACAGCACCACCGAGCCCGGCTTGTCCAGCACGGCTTGCGCATCGATGACCCGCATCAGGTAGATCATCCACAGATGCTTGCCCTGGTCCCACGCGCAGTGGTAGTCGACAGTACGGCCCTGCTCGGCGGCCTCCGTGCGGACGTAGATCTTGGTCTCCGACCCCAGTCGGTCGTAGGCCTGCCATAGCCCTGGCTCGTCGGTTTGGGTGAATCCGCGCAGGCTATAGGTCCACTCTTCCAAGCAACGGGTATCGGCCATGTAAGCGAACAGCTCGTCGGGCGGGCAGTCGATGTAGTCGTTGACGGTGCAGTACTGGCCGAATACCTCGTCGTGCGGGTACACCGAGTGCATCATCTCCATGATGATCGGGGTGGCCTTCTCCCGCGGGCTGGTCTCGATCCGGGTTACCCCGTCGATCGGCTGGTTGCTCCCGGTGTGGGCGGCGATATCTTCAAGCGCGGGCAGCGACATCGGATCGGTCTCCTTCGTAAGCGAACGACGATGAGTTCACGTCTTGTAGCGCAGGTGATGGGAGAAGCGGCTCCTGTCAAAAACGTTGCAAATGCGTGCTTTCTCTTGGCAGATTACCGATGGAATCCGGCGAGCGGAATGGTCGAACCGATTGAACCCCCGGCTCGTTATATCTCGTAGTAGTGCCCGTACGACATGATGTTCGTATGGGCAGCTGGTCGCGCACAAGGTCGCCGCGGCCGGCTGAGTGCTGCGGCCACGCGGGAGGACCATGAACACACAACTCGATACCCGCGATACGCCGATGCACGGTCTGACGATTGAACTTCGCGACGTGGTGCGCGAGTACCGGGTCGGCGGTCAATGCGTGCGCGCACTCGACGGGATAAGCCTGCGGTTCGGGGGTGGGCAGTTTGTGTCGGTAGTCGGGCCGTCGGGGGCGGGCAAGAGCACGTTGCTGCACCTGCTCGGTGCGTTGGATTCCCCCGATTCCGGCTCGATCACATTCGACGGCGACGAGATTGGCCAGCTGAGCGACGAACAGCAGTCCGAGTTTCGCCATCACCGCGTGGGGTTCGTCTTTCAGTTCTTCAACCTGTTGCCGACTTTGTCGGCGTGGGAAAACGTGGCGGTCCCGAAGCTGCTTGACGGCGTCCGGCTGGGCAAGGTCAAGTCGGATGCGGTTTCGCTGTTGGACCGGGTGGGGCTCGGCAACCGGACCCAGCATCGGCCGGCGGAATTGTCGGGTGGTCAAATGCAGCGGGTCGCGGTGGCGCGGGCGTTGATGATGGATCCATCGCTGATTCTCGCCGACGAACCGACCGGGAACCTCGACTCCGCAACGGGCGCTTCAATCTTGGCGCTCCTTGCCGAGGTCGCGCACGAGGACGGTGACCGTCGACTGGTGGTGATGGTGACCCACAACTCCAGTGCGGCGGAGACGACGGATCGGGTGATTACCCTGCAAGACGGTCGCGTCGGTTCCGACGAGTTGTCAGCGGTCACCGGATGAGACCGGGCTCGGCCATCGCGGCTACGGCGAGCCGGCTACGGGTATTCAGCCTCCGCGAACTCGTCGTGCATCGTCGGCGCACGACGGCCTCGATCGCCGTAATGGCAGTGTCCGCAATGTATCTAGTCGCGGTGTTCGGAATCTTCGGGTCGATCACCGGATCGGTCAACCGGCTGTCCGATGGGATCGCGGGCATCGCGGCGCTCGAGGTGTCGGGCATTACCGACGGGGGATTTCCCGACACGATAACGGCCGACGTCGCCGCCGTGCCCGGCGTCGCGACCGCGGCACCGATGATTCGCACTTCTGCGTCCACGGCATCAGGTCCAGTTCTGCTGTTCGGCGCAGACAAGAACAGCGCCGCGCTGGGTGGCGCCCTGAAAGACGCCGTCGCGAAACCAATAAAGACGCTGTCCGCCAACCCCAACGGTGTCCAGGTCGGGCCCGGTGTCGGTCATGGCAAAGGCGAGACATTCCGGCTGGGCTCGGCTTCGGTCGCAGTCACGGAGGTGCTCACCGGCAAGCAACTTGCGGACCTGAACGGCGGGCATTACGTTCTGGCTCCGCTTGCTCTGGCGCAGAACATAACCGGGCGAAAAGGTCAGCTCGACTCGATACTGATCACGACGAAGCCCGGTGCCAATCTCCTTACAGTGCGCGCCGCGGTCACGACCGCCGTGAGGGGTCGGGCAATCGTTGCAGATCCGAGCATGCGGGCAGCCCGGGCCGGCGACGGCGTCAAGCTGATGAACTACATGGCGTTGATGGGTGCGGGTGTCGCGTTGGTGGTCGGCGCGTTCCTGGTCTACACCACGATGACGATGGCGATCACCCAGCGCCGGCCGGTCATCTCGATGCTGCGCGCAATCGGCGGCCGACGCGTCACCATCGTTCGCGACCTCCTCGCCGAGGCCGCGATTCTCGGGGTGATCGGCGGAGCGATCGGGGCGGGCATCGGAATCCTCATGGGCCGTATGGCGATTGGTCGATTGCCTCCGGCCATAACTCAAGGTCTCGAGGCCCGGGTCGAGTACTGGTTGCCCGGCTACGCGATACCGATAGCGCTGGCGGCGACGGTACTCACCAGCGGGGCAGCGTCGGCGATGGCTGCGCGGCAGGTGTACAAGGTTTCACCGATCGAGGCCTTGGCGCCGGTTGGGGTCTCAGCCGCGGACTTCGTGCCGCGGTGGCTGCGGATGGCATGCGGGATTGCAGCCGTTGCGGTGTTCGCGGCATCGATCGTGGTCGTGGTCGACCAACGCGGCACACTCGCATTCGCCGCGGTCTTCGCTCTGTTCAGTGCTGAGATCGCGCTTGGCTTCGCACTCACCGCGCTGATCGTCAAAGCGACCGCAGCAACGGCCCGGATGTTCGGATCGGTTGGGCGACTGGCGGCAGCGACGATCGAGCGTGCGCCGCGGCGAGTGTGGGCCACGGTGATGACAGTGCTCATCGCGGTGGTTACCACCGTCGTGATCACCGGTACGAACGCCGACATGATCCGGTCGGCGCGCGCCATCTTCGCACCGGTCGCGGGCGTCGACGTGTGGGTGAGCGCCGATGCGCCCGATAGCTATGCCGTCGACGCCCTGCCGCAAGGCCTTGCCGGCAAGGTAGCCGGGGTGCCAGGCGTAAAGCGTGTCACCGAGGGCGCATTCGGGTTCGCTGAGGTCGGCGGCACGCGCGTGATGCTTGACGGGTTTTCGGCCGGGACCGCCGATCCGCTCTACCGCGCGCTCGGTGATCCGGTACGCAACGCGGTACTCGCCGGTCGGGGCGTGGTGCTTTCGCAGAATCTGGGCAAAACTCTGCACGTCCGGGTCGGCGACGAACTCCAGCTGCAAACGCCACACGGCCCGCGTCGGACGGCTGTGCTGGCCCTGGTCCCGTACTTCTCGACGGTCATCGGCACCGTCGGGATGGATCTCGGCCGGATGCGGGACTGGTTCGACCGTCCGGCAGCAACCGCACTCCAGATCACCGCAGCCGCAGGCGTGGATCCCAGTCGCCTGTTGGCCGACGTACGCCGTGTGGTTCCTGCGCCGAACTACGTATACAGCGGTCGCGTTGCCCTGGCAGGCCTCGAGGCGCCGCTGCATCAGAGCATGTTCATCGCCAACGCCGTTTGGATCATCGTTGTATTCGTCGCGGCAGTCGCACTTTTCAACACGTTGACGCTCTCGGTGCTCGAACGGCGGCGTGAACTTGGTGTGCTGCGGGCGATGGGAACCAGCCGGCGGTTCACCGTGCAGATGATCCTGGCCGAGGCGGCCGCCATCGGTGTCGTCGGTGGCGTCTGCGGGCTGCTGTTCGGCCTGACAGACCAATGGCTCTACAGCCTCGTCAGCGGAGACATGATGAACTTCACCGTCGGCTTCCGGCCGAGTCCGATGGCACTCGTGTTCACCGTGGGCGCGCTGGCAATCAGCCTGCTCGGCTCGCTGCCGCCGGCGCGACGCGCGGCGCGACTGAACATCATCGAGGCTGTCGGCGTCGAGTAAGGCGACGGCGATCTCAGTTCAGCTATCCACCTCAGAGGCCGAAGAAGGCGTTTGCAACAAGGAAGTCCCACAGCTGGGCCAGGGGATCCTCGAAGGGAATGGTGAACGCGCTGTTCAGGGCTGAATCCATCGAATCTGTGAACGTGTTGACTGTCACGCCGGCGGTCCCGATTCCCGTGTCGTCGGTCAGCGTTACCCCCAACCCAGCCAAGAGATCCGAGGGGTCCTTCCCGGAAGTCAACACATCCGTAATGCCGAGCGATGGGATGTTTATGATCATCCCTTCAAAATTGTCGTCAGGGTCGGCCGCCCCGATGTCCGTGACGCCGAAGAGCTTAAACAATGGGTCGGTGGCAGAGATAAAGTCCGTGTCGCACCCCAGGGCGTCGTCCGGCGAGCAGGCGTGGGCGATGGGGCTGGTTGCCAACGGGATGAGCCCGGCCGCCAGAAAAGCACCGGCGGCCGTGCCAAGAACGAGTGTCATACGCCGAGCACTCATTGGAGACTCCAATCGAGCGTGTGATCTAGCTCACTATTAGTAAGAACCTGAGCGTATACGCAAAAAAACCTGAGCGAAACCCTCTCACTAGGCCCAATCCGCGGGTTGGTGGGATCAGAAGCCAAGTGGCAGAAGGTCAGTAAACAGCTGGGCCAGCGGATCCGTAAACGGCAGCGTGAACGACAACATGGAGTCGAGGGCCGGGTCGCTTGGGTCTATGAATGTGTTCACTGTTTCCCCGGCCACGCCGATGCCTGCGGCCCCGAACCCGACGCCGTCCGAGGGGTCGGCTCCGGAAGTCAAAATATCCGTGAAGCCAAGTTGCGAACTTTGGAAAACCGTCGCAACGAACTCACCGTCGTCGGGGTCGGCAAATGACTGGTCCGTGAACAGGCCGAAATCTTGGAGGGGGCCACTCATGAAGTCGGTGTCCATCGCGGGGGTCAAATCATCCCCGTCGGCGTGCGCGACTGGGCCCGTTGCCAACGAGATGAGACCGGCAGCGACGAAACCACCAGCAGCCGTGCCGAGGCCGGCCAGAATCTTGTGACTCATGGGAGACTCCAATTCTTGAATCGTTGGATGAGGAGTTGTGGACTCCCAGCGGCGACGGCTTGCCCCCTTTTCTCCGGTGATGATGTTGTGGGTCGCCCACACAGTCGATCGCTCACCGGCGGCGAGTTATCGACATGTTTGGTACACGGATCGCCAATGAACAAAAGCTGACAAAAACCTGAACAAAAGATGAATAAGCGATAACGTTCAGGTATCAGGATCATTTACGGTGGCGAAGCCCTGCAGATGAGGAGTGCACGGCGGCGGCACCAGAGTGCGCCGGATGCTGCGCAATCCGCCGGTGTCGAAGCCCGCGGCGGCGATGGCGTCGACGGTTCGGCGGTTCGGTTCGCAACCGGAAGCCAGCCAAGACCACGGCTTTGCGATCAGGTCCTGGAACCGGCCCATCAGGCCGTCGCCGCGGACATGCTCGAGCACCACCAGCCTGCCGCCGGGTGCGAGCACGCGGCGGATCTCGCCGAGGGTGGCGGCGACGTCGTCGACCGAGCACAACACCAGGCCGACGTGTACCGAGTCGAAACTGTTGTCCGGGAATGGAATCGACTCGCCGGTCCCATCGACGATGCTGACCGCAATGCCGCGACGGCGAGCCAGCCCCGAAGCCATTCGGCGCATCGCCGCCTCCGGTTCCACGGCAGCTACCGAGGTCACCCCGGGCGGAAGAAACAGCAGGTCGGTTCCCGGGCCCAGACCGACCATCAACAGCCGGCCGGTGGCATTGCTCATAGCCTCTCGCCGATACCGGCGGTAGAACAGTCGGTCGAAGAGCGGCATGCCGAGTCGATAGATGTAGGGGAACAACGGATTACGGCGGGTCATTGGCTCCCCAGATCCATTCGGAACGGCGGATACTCGTCGCGCATCAACGAAACGTACACGGCCACCCGGTAGCGCCATCGAACGATACCCAACAAAAGGTCGAACATGCCCTGGTTGATCGTCCCCTTCCACAACAACCACAGCGCGTTGATAACGCAAAGCACTTGCAGCAGCGGCTCCATCGCCCAGCACAGGATTATCTGGGGCAGGCCGAGCAGCCACCACTTCACCAGCACAGCCCCCTTCGAGAGCCGTTCTGGGTAGTCGACCTCGAGGTCCGCTGGGTAATCCGACCGCGGGGCAAGTGTGAAAGGCGGGTACTTGTCGGTGCCGTTCATCGGAAATCGATAATTCATCACTCGCCACGACCACCGCAGCACCCCGACGTTGAAGTCGAAGAGCGGGCGCGGATACCGTCCGGTGAACAAGATGGCGATGCCGGCAACGGCGGTCACCAGCGGGTAGGCCAGGTAGAGCAGTATCAATATCGGATAGTGCGGCGCCGCCAGCACGCACCACTTGAAGAGGCAGAGCCAACGCGAGGGCGCGTCGAATTCGCCTCGTACTCGTACGGGATCGTCCCTGGGAACGGGCTTGTCCACGCCGTCCATAATTTGATTACGGGGGAGAGGAGTGCTGGGTTCAGATCTTGCGCGCGCTCGCGGTTGCCCGGTCAACCTCCCAGTACGCGCGCAGCGCGACCAACTGGCCGTCGTCGTTGGCCTTGTAGGTGAACACGCCTTCGGCGGTGACCTGATGTCCGGCCGCAGTGATCAGGATGTGGCCGACGTTGGCTTCCTCATGGCCGCACTGGTAGGTGTCGCGGAAATGAAACTCGATCTTGTCCGTCGGGGCAATCGCCATGTCCCAGAACGCCGAAATGGCGGCACGACCGCGGTGCCCCTTGCCCTCGGGATCGAAATGCGACGGCCCGATCGGGTCCTCGACGATGGCGTCGTCGGCGAACACCGCCAGCCACGCGTCTTTGTCTCTGGCCCCTACCGCATCGCGGGAGCGTTTGCCGGCCAGGTGTGCGGGCGAGTCGGTCATCAGTCTTGCCATCCCGAGTGGATATAGGTATCGGCGAAGCGCTTCAGCGAATCTTTCTTCTTCTCTATCGGCGCATCGAAGCCCAGCCCGTCGAAAACCCAGGGGATGACGATGTTGTCAGTGACACCGACCTCGGCCAGCTCTCGATGGCCGTCCACGCCGAACTTGTCGATGCAGACCGCCTGATATTCGAAAGGCACATCCGCACGGTCGTATTCAGCGAGCAGGGCCTTGATCTTGCCGATGGTCTCGCCAAGCTGCTCACAGGTCATCATGGCGCTGGTCCACCCGTCGCTCACCCGCGCGGCACGCTTGAGTGCGACATCGGTGTGACCGCCGACGTAGAACGGTACCGGCTTGGTCGGGGACGGGCTCATCTGCAGTTTGTCGAAATCGTAGAAATCACCGTGGAATTCGACCATCCCGCCGTCCAGCACGAGCTTGATGACCTCGATCATCTCGTCGACGCGCTTGCCCCGGCGCGCGTACGGCACCCCGCACCACTCGAATTCTTCCGGTGCCCAGCCGATGCCGACACCGAAGCCGAACCTGTTGTTGGTCAGGTTGGCAACCGAACCGACCTGGCGCGCCAGCAACAGCGGGTTGCGGGAGCCCAGCTTCATCACGTTGGTGTAGAAGAACAGCTTCGAGGTGACCGCGCCCATCGCGCCGGCGGCGATCAGTGGATCGACCCACGGCGTGTCCTCGTTCCACATCCGTGACCCGTCGGCGGTGTACGGATAATCGGCGGCCGCCTTCTCCATGTAGAACAGCGAGTCCGGCAGCGCGATCGCGTCGAATCCCACTTCTTCAGCCGTCTTGGCGATGTCGACCAGCTGATCGATCGGCCCCATCGCGATGCTGCAGGTGTACTTCACGGCTTATCGGCCCCCACTACCCACATCGAATAATATTGCGAGCCACCGCCGTAGGCGTGGCCAAGTGCCTTGCGCGCGTTCGGGACCTGATGATCGCCCGCCTTGCCCATCACCTGGATGGCCGCCTCGGCGAACCGGATCAGACCGGACGCACCGATCGGGTTCGACGACAGCACCCCGCCAGAAGCGTTGAGCGGGATCCGCCCGCCGATCTCGGTTTCACCGGCCTCGGTGAGCTTCCAGCCTTCGCCCTCGGGCGCGAACCCGAGGTTCTCCAACCACATCGGCTCAAACCACGAGAACGGCACGTAGATCTCGGCGGCGTCGATTTCGTCGATCGGGCTGGTGATGCCGGCTGCCTTCCACAGCGCCTTGGCGGCATCGCGCCCGGCCTGCGGGTTGACCTGGTCACGCCCGGAATACGCCAGCGGTTCGGTGCGCAACGCGGTGGCGTGAATCCATGCCACCGGATGACCTTCGACGACGCGCTTGTCGGCGACGTCCTCGTTGCCGATCACCACCGAACAGGCGCCGTCGGAGGACGGGCAGGTCTCGTCGAAGCGAATGGGATCCCACAGCATCTGCGATGACATCACCTTCTCCAGCGTGATGTCCGGTTGATGCAGATGCGCCAACGGGTTCTTGGCGCCGTTCAGCCGGTCCTTGACCGCCACCATGGCCCCGATATGGGTCGGCGCGCCCGATCGGCGGATGTAGGAGCGCACGTGCGGAGCGAAGTAGCCGCCTGCGCCGGCACCGACCGGCTTGGTGAACGGCACCGGAATGCTCAACCCCCACATGGCATTCGATTCGGACTGCTTCTCCCACGCCATCGCCAGCACGCGTCGGTATTTGCCCGACTGCACCAGGCTGGCGGCTACCACGCCGGTCGACCCGCCGACCGAGCCCGCGGTGTGCACCCGGATCAGCGGCTTGCCGGTCGCGCCCACAGCGTCGGCCATGAACAGCTCTGGCATCATGACGCCCTCGAAGAAGTCGGGCGCCTTGCCGACCACCACCGCGTCGATGTCGTCCATGGTCGACCCGGAATCGGCCAATGCCTTGTCGATGGCCTCGCGCACCAGGCCGTTCATCGAGACGTCCTGGCGCTTGGCGACGTACTTCGTCTGGCCGGTGCCGAGCACCGCAGCGAGCTGCTTAGTCACGAGCGCCACTCCTCCTCATCGCTTCGTCCCCCGCAAGCGGGAGGTGCCCCCACTGCATCGTCGTGTCGCGCATCTCTATTTCCCTTCCAGCACGGCGACGAGATTCTGTTGCAACACCGGGCCGCCGGTCGCGTGCGCGAGCACCCGGCCTGCGGAGCCGTCGAAAATATGTTGTGCCGCAAAGCCGATGCGCTCCAACCCGGCGGAGAACATCGGGTTGGCAGCAAGTGCGCCGCCCGACGGGTTGACCTTGGTCGACGACGGCAGGCCGATAGCCTCGGTCAGGATCAGTTGCTGATGGGTGAAAGGCGCGTAGATCTCGGCCACCTCGATCGAGCCGGTGTCCCCGCCCGTCGCGGCCTTGGCCGACGCCTCCGTCGACGGCGACGTGGTTAGGTCGCGGGCGCCGAGGACCGGGGTCTCGATGCGGTGCTCGATCCCAGTGATCCACGCCGGGTTCTTCCGCAGCTCGCGGGCCTTGTCGCCGGCCGCCAGCACGATCGCAGCCGCGCCGTCGGTGATCGGCGCAATGTCATGGCGCCGAAGGGGATCGGCGAAGAACGGCCGGGCCAGCAGCTCGTCGATGCTCTTCGCCGGCTTCTCCGAATCGGTGCGTTCGGCAACGGCAAACGTATCCAGCGCCACTTGTGCCATCTGCTCGGCCGTCCACTTGCCGGCGTCCAGGCCGAAGCGGGCCTGCAGCCCCGCCATCGACACCGAGTCCGGCCACAGCGGCGCGACGGTGTACGGATCGGTCTGCAACGCGAGCACTCGGCGCAGCGTCCCGGCCGAAGACTTGCCGAAGCCGTAGACCAGCGCGGTGTCGACCTGACCGGTCAGCACTTTGATGTAGGCCTCATACAGCGCCCAGGCGGCGTCCATCTCCACGTGCGATTCGTTGATCGGCGGCACCGCCCCAATCGAGTCGATCGCAGAGATGAACGAAAATGCCCGTCCAGCAAGGTAATCCGACGACCCGGAGCACCAGAAGCCGATGTCGGTCTGCTCGAGCCCGAGTTCGTCGTAAAGTGCGTGGAAGCACGGCATCAGCATTTCGACGCCGTTGGTGGTGCCGTCGGTGCGGCGCACATGCGGCGCATGGGCGAATCCGACGACAGCTACATCGCGATCGGTCACGTTATTCCCTTTACAGGTGGTGCTTGTAGGTGTCGTAGTCGGCGTCAGGTTCGCCGGTCGGCTTGAAGTATTCGATGTTGTCGATGCCCAGACCCCACTCCTCGCGGGGCTTCCACACCGCCTCCACCCGCATGCCCATTCGCACCTCGGTGGCGTCGATCTCCTGAATCAGGTGCAGGAACGCGATATCGGCGCCGTCGAGCAGGACGTAGGCCGCGACGTACGGCGGCTTGATGCGCTGGCCGGCGAACGGGATGTTGATGATCGCGAACGTCGTCACCGTGCCCTTGTCGGGCAGCTCCAGGAAGTTGTCGAGTTCGAGGCCGGTCGCCGGGTCTGCTTCCTTCGGCGGGAAGTACACCTTGCCGTCCTTGCCGGTTCGAGCGCCGAGCAGCTTGCCCTCTTCGAGACCGCGCAGGAACGCGCTCTCGGGAAGCGAAGCGGTGTGCTGAATTTCGATGCTGCTCGGCGTCACCTGGACCGTGATCGGGTCACGGTCGTCGGTTGTTTCGGAGACGGGCTCCGCCTCATCACCGAGCGCGAAGTAGGCGATGTCGGTGATCGCACCCGCCGGTTCGTCGACCCAATGGGCGTGCACCCGCGCCCCGGTGCTGATCGCGTCGGACGATCCGGCGTCGACGGCGTGCAGCAATGGAATATCGGCGCCGTCGAGCTTGATCAGCGCCCAGGCGAATGGCCGATCCAACGGCTGCCCCTCGAGGGGCTCGGGCTGCCAGGTCCACGACAGCACGGTCCCGACACTGGCCACCGGTACGATCTCGGTCAATCGTTCGTAGGTCACGGGATCGAACTCGGCGGGCGGAACGTAGACCCGGCCATCCGAGCCCCGGACGCCGACGATGCGTCGCTCACGCAGGGCGGTGAAGAACTGGCTGAGGGTAGGTCCGACTGAACGGGTGTAGTCGAAGGACAGCTTCAGCGGTGCCGATAGCGGCGGCTGATGGGTATCGATCTGCACCGGGCTGCTTTGGCTGGTGGTCACAGCATCGAGTAGAACAGGTTCTAAGAATGGATTCAAGATACGGTCCGGACCTGCAGGAAAGGCGGCTCTCATGAAGCTCGGACTTCAGCTCGGATATTGGGGCGCTCAGCCGCCCGACAACCACGCTGACCTCGTAGCCGCGGCCGAGGACACCGGTTTCGATGCGG
>DATFYT010000011.1:0-2207 GCA_035314925.1 Mycobacterium sp.
CGCGACCATCTGCATGGGGTCGCGACGATGGCGTTCCTGCCGCGTCCGCTGCACGCACTCGCCGGGCCGTTCAACCTGTTCGCGACGACCGGATTTCTGGCGCCAGAGTTCCGCACGATGATGCGGTTCGAGTGGTCAGAATCCCAGCAGCGCCGGTTCGAGTGGCTGCTGGCCGCGCTGCGGCTCGCCGACCGGCTGATCCCACACCAGGCGTGGACCTTTGGATATCGGCTCTACCTGTGGGACATGCGGTTTCGCGCGCGATGCGGCTGGCGAATCGTCTAACGATTAGCTGGTCAGGATGACCAACACGATGCCGGCCATGCTCAGTATCGCCATCAAAAACCACGGCTGCAGAATCAGAGGGCGCTCGCGGGCTTCATCGGTCTTGGCCGGAAGGGAGGTGGTGCGCTCGGGCGTCAGCTGTGAAGTCATATACCAAGCATGACTAATTAGTCGACCGAAGTAAATGTGGCGCTCGCCTCATCGATGCGGCATTGTGACCTAGATCACACTGCGAGAAGAAAGGAACCACAGCGGTGACCTTCCCGGGACTCAACCACGTGGCAATCACCGTGCGCGACATGAAAATCAGCGGCCCGTGGTATCAGACGCTGTTCGGGGCCGACCCGATACTTGACGAGCACACCGCTGCCGGCTTCCGGCACCTGGTGTGGCTGCTCGACGGCGGCACGGTATTCGGAATCCACCAGCACGAGCGGTCGGCGCCAGACGAGCGATTCAGCGAGTTCCGGGTGGGCCTGGACCACGTCGGCTTCGGCTGCGCCAACCGTGCGGAGTTGGAGACTCGGATGGCCCGACTCAACGAGCTCGGTGTTCAGCACGGCGGGATCGTGGACGCGCCCTACGGCTCGGGTTTGAGCTTTCGCGACCCCGACGGCATTGCGCTCGAGTTCTTCGCACCGCCCGGCTGAGCGACCGACGGCGTCCGGGGAAGCAACCCCAGCGCCCGTCACGATGTGTCAGCATTACGACGTGAGCTTTCGCCGAATCCCGCATTTCCTGGCCGCTGGGATGGTGGCCACCTCGATGGCGCTGCTGAGCGCACCGATCAGCATCGGTCCCGCCTCCGCTGCTCCGTGCCCCGACGTTGAGGTGACGTTCGCCCGTGCCACCACGGAGCCCCCTGGTGTCGGCGTGGTCGGACAGGAATTTATCGATTCACTGCGCTCGCAGGTTGGGGGCAAGTCCATCGCGGTGTATCCGGTCAACTACCCGGCCTCGGACGATTTCGCCCCATCCGTCAACGCGGGCACTAGTGATGCGAACGCGCACGTCCAGTCCATGATCGCGAATTGCCCCAACACCAAGATGGTGCTCGGTGGCTACTCGCAGGGCGCGCTCGTGATCGATCAGATCACCATCGCCCAGGCTCCGGTAGCGGGCTTCGTCCCCGAGACGCTATCGGCAGACCAGGCCGATCACGTTGCGGCGCTCGCCCTCTTCGGGAATCCCTCGGACAGATATCTGGGCGCGTCGGTAAGCACGGTCAGCCCGTGGTACGGGGCTAAAGCCATTGACCTGTGTGCGCCCGGCGATCCGGTCTGCAGCCCAGGCGCACTGTTTACGGTGCCGACGCACGACGAGATGTTCTCCCCGGAACACCTCTCTTATCCGCATTCCGGAATGCCCGCTCAGGCTGCGACTTTCGTCGCAAGTCACCTGTAGCCAGGGGTCATGCGCGCGGTCGTCATCACCAAGCACGGTCCTCCGTCGGTGCTCAAGGTGCAGGATCGTCCCGACCCCCCGCCCCCGTCGCCCGGCCAGGTGCGTATTGCGGTGCGCGCTGCCGGAGTGAACTTCGCCGACCACCTCGCCCGCGTAGGGCTGTACCCCGATGCGCCGAAAGTGCCGAGCGTCGTCGGCTATGAGGTGGCCGGGACGATCGAGGCCGTCGGAGACGGCGTCGATCCGGCCCGCATCGGCGAGCGGGTCTTGGCCGGAACACGTTTCGGCGGCTACGCCGAGATCGTCAACGCCGCCGCGGACGACACCGTGGCGCTTCCGGAGTCGATGAGCTTCGAGCAGGGCGCCGCGATCCCGGTCAACTACGCGACGGCATGGGCAGCCCTGCACGGATACGGCTCGCTGCGCGCCGGCGAGCGAGTGCTGGTGCACGCCGCGGCGGGCGGCGTCGGGATCGCGGCCGTCCAGCTGGCCAAGGCCGGTGGCGCGATCGTGGACGG
>DATFYT010000012.1:0-14483 GCA_035314925.1 Mycobacterium sp.
CGTGGACATGATGAACGGCGCGCTGGAATCGACCATCCCGATTGCACACAAGATGGGCGTGAAGGTCGTTGAGGCTCGGCCCGGTTTTGCCGCCACCAGCGTCCCGGCCGAAGGCAATGGCAACCACTTCGGCGTCATCTATGCCGGCGTGCTGTTCACCGTGGCCGAAGTGCTCGGCGGAATCATTCCGCTGATCACGTTCGACCGGTCCAAGTACTTCCCGCTGGTCAAAAATCTCGACATCCAATTCGTCGCGATGGCCAAATCCGACGTGCGCGCGCAAGCGACCCTCGACGACCAGACAATCGCGCGGGTCGAAGCCGAAGCGGCCGAACGCGGTAAAGCCGACTTCACCCTGGAGGCAGTGGTGACCGACGCCGACGGTCAGACCGTCGCCACCACCCGCGGCCTGTATCAGTTACGCGCGCTCAGGAGCTGATCGCTTCGCGGCCCGCGGCATCAGCACCGCGAGCACGATCGCGACGACCAGCAGCGCAGGCACGTCGCCCGTCAGGTGGCCGTGCTCGGCCGGGTCGGTGATCGCCTGGACGGCCATGATCGCGGCATGGACGACGCTCGATACGACGGTGAACCAGATCAGGCTGCTGTGCGCGAGGGGGTTGCGTGCCGCGATCAGCAGAAATACTCCGAGGGTGGCATAGATGCCGATGATCATCATCAGGTAATGCGAATGTCCATGTCCCCAACTCCAGCCGGACGGCCACACCACCGTCTGGGGGTAGATCCCGAAGATGAAGATCAATCCGATGATTACCAGGGCGATGCGTAGCGCGGTCATCGACCCTGTCGCGTTCTTGTTGTCTGACATGCCTTTACGCTCCTAACAATCGCGAATCTTTCAGTATGCGCCCACGGCTGCATTCGCGGTACTGGCTTGCCGTTCGCGCGCGGGCAACAGCACGACGACCACAACCGCCGCCGCGATTGCGATGCCGGCACACACGAGTGACCCGACGCGTAGGCCGTCGAGGAACGCGTGGTCGACAGCGGCGCGCATGGCGACAACCCGGTCAGCCGGCAGCGAAGGATCTCCGATGACTTTGTACGCCGCGGCCATTGACCCCCCGATCATTGACCGGAGCTCTTTCGGTAGCGCAGTCAGCGCCGAAGCAGAGGCGATGCGGCCTGAGTAGATCGACGCGAACACGCTGCCGACAATTGCTACGCCCAGGGTGCCGCCGAGTTCGCGAGTGGTGTCGTTGACAGCGGAGCCGACCCCGGCCCTGTCGGGGCTGAGCGATCCCATGATCGCTTCGGTGGCCGGCGCCGTCGTCAGCCCAAGGCCGGTGCCGAGCAACACCATCTGCATCGCGATCACGGTGTACGGGGTGCCCGCGTCGACGGTGGATGCCCAGGCCAGCCCAGCTGCAAACACGGCCAAACCGGCGCTGACGACGGCTGTCGTCCCGATCTTGTGGACCACCGCCGGTCCAATCACACTGGCCAGTGCGATCGACACTGCCACTGGCAACAGTCGCACACCCGCCTGAAAAGCGCTGTAGGCCTTGATGAATTGGAAGTACTGGGTGATGACGAAGATAAAGCCGAACAGCGTCAGGAACCCGGCGGTCACGGCCAGGCTGCCACCGGAGAACCGCCGATTCGCGAATACCGACATGTCGAGCATCGGCTGTGGGCAGCGTCGCTCCCACATCGCAAACCCGATAAGTATCAGGGTCGCTGCACCGAAGCCCACCAAAGTGCGCGCGCTGGCCCATCCCCACGAAGGAGCTCCAATAACGGTGTAGATCATTGCAGTTATCCCGATCGCGGACAGGATCAACCCGGGGATGTCCACGGGTGGCGCCGCGAGATCCCGAGAGGTGGGAACGAACAGCAGCCCCCCGACGATCGCCAGCGCAGCGATCGGCACATTGACCAAGAAGATTGAGCCCCAGGAGAAGTGCTCAAGTAACCAGCCGCCCGTCATCGGGCCGGCAGCCACGCCGACTCCGACCATGGCCGCCCAGAGGCCGATCGCTTTGGCCCGGCGAATCGGATCGGTGAAGATATTGGTGATCAATGCCAAAGTCGTCGGGAAGATCACCGCGGCGCCGATGCCCATCGCAGCGCGCGCCGCGATCAGAGCGCCCGCTGAATCAACCTGTGCTGCAACTGCGGAGGTCGTCGCGAACACGAGCAATCCGGAGCTGAGCCAGCCGCGCCGACCGTACCGGTCGCTTAGACTGCCGGCCGACAGCAGTAACCCGGACATGACAAGCGTGTAGGCATCGACAATCCACTGCAGTTGCGCCGTAGTGGCGTTGAGGTCGCGTGACAAGGTGGGCAATGCGACGTTGACGATCGTTGCGTCCACACTGATCACGAAGACACTCAAGCAAATGACAGCAAGCGCAGCGGTCGGGTGGCCTGCAGATACGGGAAAGCTCAAGGAGCGCTGGAACTTAGACATAGACATAAAAGTAAAGCATATGTACTGATAAATCAAGCATGAAGTTGAAAAAGCTATCTTCAGTCTGTAAGCTGCTGATATGCCGGCTAGGAGCTACAACCAGAACTGCCCGATCGCGCGGGGCCTCGATGTCCTCGGCGAGCGTTGGACCCTGCTGATCCTTCGCGAACTAATCGGCGGGCCACGCCGTTACGGTGATCTGCGTGGCGAACTAGCGGGGATCGCCACCAACCTGCTCGCTGATCGGCTGCGCGAACTCGAAGACGCGGGCTTGATCGATCGCACCGAGCTGCCGCCACCGGTCGCCCGCACCGTCTACACGCTCAGCGATGCCGGGTGGCGCAAGGTACTGCCGGTGATCAAGGCCATCGCCACATTCGGACTTGATCTGCTGGAGCCCGCCGACAGCGCGATCACGCCGTTGAATGGTTTCCTCGCCGGAATCCTGCTGGGCTTTGATCCCGCCAGGTCCATGGACCTGGCCGCGTCTTACTGTGTCGAAATCGACAGTCGCCGTTTTGAATTCGCGGTCGCAGGGCCCAGCTTGGCTGCGGCTAAACAATCGCCGGCGGTCACCTTGACCGCCACCGCCGCCGATCTGATCACAGCGCGCCTCGGAGCCGCGGGCGCGGAGCGAAAGGCCGCCCTTCGGCGATGCAAATTCGACGGAGCCGACGCCGACGTCGACGCGATGCGCGCGGCTTTCCAGCTGTCAGGTGATCCCGGGCTCGCGCCGCGGGTGTGACCGCCCGTGCTAGACGGCCCGTGCGACGGCCTGGATGAGCACCAGCCGGTTTTCGCGGGCGTTGCTCAACAGGTTTCTGACCTTGGTCTGTATGTCGGGGACCAGCAGTTGGAGTCCCTTTGGGTCGCTGGGCGCGTCGAATATCGGGGTCATGACCTCGACCGCGAACTCGGTCAGATCCTTCCAAACCTCGAGCGTGAAACCGGCCTGCTGCAGCGTTGTGGCGAATTCGTCGGGAGTGGCGAGGTGGCTGCGTTCGGGGACGTCGGCCCATGGCACCGGGAAACCGAGGGGTTGCCGCGGTCCTGCCGCAGCGTCCCAAAGCGCGAGTCGTCCGCCGGGTCGTAAGACGCGGCGGGCCTCGCTGTACAGGCGCGGCTTGTCGGCGATGTTCATCTGGACGTGTTGGCTGACGACCACGTCGAAGGACGCGTCTTGCAACGGTAGGTCGGTGACGTCTCCCTCGATCACCTCGATGCGGTCGCCGAGGTTCACCAGGCCGTTCAACCACCGGGCCGTGTCGCAGTATTCGACGGTCAGGTCGATCGCCGTCACCCGACAGCCGTAATCGGCTGCGAGCAGTCGAGCGGTGCCGCCGATGCCGCTGCCGGCATCGAGGACGCGATCCGTGCTCACGACTTGCGCAGCGTCCAACAGGCTTGTCGTTCCTACCCGGCCAAGCGAGTGGAAGTCCTCGAACGTCGCGAAGTCGGCGGGGGTTAACGCGTCGAAGTCTTTGCCCGACTGGCGTAGCGCGGTGTCGATGCGCTCGCGCACGCCGCCGATGCCGTACTGGGCGATGGTGTCCTTCGTCATTGCGCCATCTCCGGTGTCACGTCGTTCTGCGATGGGTTTCGTGTCTGTTCGGGATCGTGGCTCGACCGCCATCGGGCCGAGTCCACGGCGAGCTGGCCGATCGCGGCGCCGTCCTGGAACGTCCGTAGATAGCTGGTGCGGTTGGGTGCCGGGGTGATGGAGGATTTCGCCAGTATTCGCATCGCCCGCGCCATACCCGACAGCCCGCGATTGGTGCTGGGCAGGGCATTGAGGTACCGACGGGCAATAGTCGCCATGTCCTCCGGGGGACGGCCGGTAAGGCGCTGGACGGCGTCCGTGGGTGCGCCTATCGCGAAGGTGCCGCGCTTGAGTTCGTCGACGTACCAAGCCAGTTGGATCACCGCGTAGTCGCTGAAGCCGATCGACCTGGCGGACTTGGCCATCAAGGCAAAGGGGACGTCGCGGTAGTGAACCGTGCGGCCCAATATCCGACCGAGGATCTCCGCGAACTCGGCGGTGCTGAGCAGCTCCGGGCCGGTAGGACGATAGCGGCGTCCCAGATGCGGGCCGGGGTCGGCGAGCAGTGCCGCCGCGACCGCGGCGATGTCCTCATTGGACGGTGGCGCATTAAGCCCTTCGCCGAAAGGTAATGTGAGGACGCCGAATTGGGCAACAGCGTCCAGGGTGTACATGTAATTCTCGGCGAAGAACCCGGGGTTGACCGTGATCGACCCGACGTTGGGCATCCACTGGAAAACCCGATCGGTAAGCCACGCCGCACGAGTGTGCGCTGAGTGGTGACCGGGGTCGGCCAGCCACTGGCTCATGGCGACCACCACCTCGAGTTTCTCTTCTTCGGCCACCGCGGCGAAGGCGGTGGCCGCCTCCAGCGCGCCTGGTGTCGTCGGCGCAGCCCAATAGGCACGCTGCACACCATGCAGCGCTTTCTGGATGTCGTCGACGTCGGCGAGGTTTCCCACGACGATCTCCGCTCCACGGCTGCGCAACGCTTCGGCGCGCGCATCTGCGCGGTGGACCATCGCGCGAACCGGTAGGCCTCGCGATAGCAGTGACAGTGCGGTTTCCCGGCCGGTCTTCCCGGTCGCGGTGGTGATCAAGGTGATCGGCTGCGCGCTCATGGTGCTCCTCCTGGTGAAAGCTGATCGCTAACGAGGAGCGTAAAGCGAGAAGACAAGAAAATCAAGTAATTGGTTTATAAAGTAGTCCTAGTGCTGGTCAAGAGATGTCCACCGCGGCGCACCGAGCGTGAATGCCGGCTTGCGTGTGTGAGAACCGCGGCGGTAGTTCGTCCGTTAGCGGTCGGCCGCGGCCCGTCGTGGCAGCTTCCAGTCCGGCCTGATGAAGTGGCAGGTGTACCCGTTGGGGTAGTGCTGCAGGTAGTCCTGGTGCTCGGGCTCGGCCTCCCAGAAGTCGCCGGCGGGGCTGACTTCGGTCACCACCTTGCCGGGCCACAGGCCAGAGGCTTCGACGTCGGCGATGGCGTCCAGCGCAATGCGCTTCTGCTCGTTGTCGAGGTAGAAGATCGCCGAGCGGTAACTGGTTCCCAGGTCGTTGCCCTGTCGGTTCTTCGTCGTCGGATCGTGGATCTGGAAAAAGAATTCGAGCAATGTCCGAAAGTCGGTGCGTGCCGGGTCGTAGGTGATCTCGATGCCTTCGGCGTGCGTGCCGTGATTGCGGTAGGTCGCATGGGGAACGTCACCGCCGGTGTAGCCGACCCTGGTCGACACCACGCCGGGCTGCTTGCGGATCAGGTCCTGCATGCCCCAAAAGCAGCCGCCGGCCAATATCGCCTTGCTGTAGTCCGTCATCTCTCCGATTATCCATGTGCTCGACAAAACCGGATAGAACGTGTTCTAGTTTCTTGCGTGAAGCAGGTGTTTAGCCGCGATGAGCTGGCCTCCGCGTTCGAGACGTTCGAGCAGACCGTCGCGCGCGCTGCCGAGACCAAGAACTGGGACGCCTGGGTGGAGCACTACACGCCGGACGTCGACTACATCGAACACGCGGCGGGCACGATGAAAGGCCGTAAACAGGTGCTCACCTGGATCCGCGAGACGATGTCGACCTTTCCGGGGAGCCACATGACGGCCTTTCCATCGCTGTGGTCGGTGATAGACGAGCCGACCGGGCGCATCATCTGCGAGCTGGACAACCCGATGCGCGACCCGGGTGACGGCACCATCGTCAGCGCGACGAACATCTCGATCATCACCTACGCGGGCGACGGCGAGTGGTCCCGGCAAGAAGATATCTACAACCCGCTGCGCTTTCTGCAGGCGGGAATCAAGTGGTGCAAGAAAGCCGAGGCGCTGGGCACGCTTGACGACGACGCTGCCCGCTGGATGCGCCAGTACGGAGGCCAACAATGAACCGCGCCGGCGACGATATACAAAGCAGCGATGAGGTGGGGGCACGCCCCCTCGCCGCTGCGCGGCTGGGGGGACCCCCACCCGCATGCGGGGGCGAGCGGCGCGCATGAGCACGGCACCCAAGCTGGTCATCGGGGCCAACGGGTTTTTGGGCTCGCATGTCACCCGCCAACTCGTGGCCGCGGGCGCCGAAGTGCGCGCGATGGTGCGCCCGACCGCCAACACCCGCAGCATCGACGATCTCGAGGTCACCCGGTTCCACGGTGACGTCTTCGACACCGCCACCGTGCGCCAGGCGATGGACGGTTGCGACGAGGTGTACTACTGCGTGGTCGACACCCGGGCCTGGCTGCAAGACCCGTCACCGCTGTTTCGCACCAACGTCGAGGGACTGCGCAATGTCCTCGACGTCGCCGTCGAAAACCCCATCGCCGCAAGACTGCATCGTTTCGTGTTCACCAGCACCTATGCGACGGTCGGCCGGCGGCACGGCCACGTCGCAACGGAAGACGACCAGATCAACCGGCGTCGGCTCACCCCGTATGTCGAGTCGAGGGTCCGGGCCGAAGACATCGTGCTGCGATATGCGTCGGAAAAAGGTCTGCCCGCCGTCGCCATGTGCGTCTCGACGACCTACGGCAGCGGTGACTGGGGCCGCACGCCGCATGGGGCGTTCATCGCCGGCGCGGTCTTCGGCAAGCTGCCGTTTCTGATGAACGGCATCCAGTTGGAGGTTGTCGGTGTCGACGACGCGGCCAGGGCACTGCTGCTGGCTGCCGAACGTGGCCGCAACGGCGAGCGATACCTGGTTTCCGAACGGATGATTCCGCTCAAAGAGGTCGTCAAGATAGCTGCCGACGAAGCCGGTGTGCCGCCGCCGCGGCGGTCCATCTCGGTGCCGGCGCTCTACGGGTTGGGCGCACTGGGCAGCCTGCGAGCCCGGTTGACCGGTAAAGATGCCGAACTGAGCCTGGCGTCGGTGCGGATGATGCGGGCCGAAGCGCCCGTCGACTCCAGCAAGGCCGGCCGCGAACTGGGTTGGGAGCCAAGGCCGGTCGAGGAATCCATCCGCGAGGCCGCGCGGTTCTGGGCCGGGCTGAAGAACGCCCGGCACAACAGCAAGACGGCGCCATCCGAATAAGTCGGAATCGCGCTTAACTTAACTACGCCGGGCTTCCCGCGTGTCTCATGTAGCTGAAGTGATTTTTGCTACATAGTGTGACGCATGGTGAACGTGTGGTGCCCCCGCACTGAAACACGCCAACCGGCGCTACGGACCAGCTCTCATGTTCGGGCGGCGAGGCGGCGGTGACGACGACGACGCCAGCCAGGCTCACCGACTACGTGCGTGATCAGCTCCAGGCCCCACTGGCGACAATCGGCGGCTTCGCCCACATGTGCGTGCTGGCCGGAAAAGCGTTGTTCCGCAAGCCGTTTCACTGGCGCGAGTGCATCGTCCAGGCCTGGTTCATCACTAGAGTCGCGATGCTGCCCACCATCGCCGTCTCGATACCGCTGACCGTCCTCATTGTGTTCACGCTCAACACCCTGCTGGACGCGTTCGGCGCCGCCGACATCTCGGGCGCGGGCGCGGCGCTGGGCGCGGTCACCCAGCTGGGGCCGCTGACCACCGTGCTGGTGGTGGCCGGCGCCGGGTCGACCGCCATTTGTGCCGACTTAGGTGCGCGGACCATCCGCGAAGAAATCGACGCGATGGAGGTGCTCGGCATCGACCCCATCCACCGATTGGTGGTGCCCCGGGTGGTGGCGGCGACCGTCGTCGCCACGCTGCTCAACGGCACCGTTATCACCATCGGTTTGGTCGGTGGCTTCATCTTCGGCGTCGGTCTGCAGAACGTATCGGGTGGCGCGTATCTCGCGACGCTGACCCTGGTGACCGGTCTGCCGGAGGTGATCATCGCGACCATCAAGGCCGCGTTATTTGGAACGATCGCCGGCCTGGTGGGCTGCTACCGCGGGCTGACGACAAAGGGCGGTCCCAAAGGAGTGGGCGTCGCCGTCAACGAGACGTTGGTGTTGTGCGTGCTCACCCTGTTCGCGGTCAACGTGGTGCTGACCACCATCGGTGTGCGGTTCGGGACGGGCCGCTGACATGTCGACCGCTGCCGTCGTGCGCGCGCGCTTTCCACGCGCTGTCGCGAACTTCAACCATTACGCCGGCGGCTCCATCCGGGCGTTCAACAAGGCCGGGCACCTCACTAGGTTCGCCGTCAACGGCGGCTGGTCGATCGGTTGGGCGCTGCGGCACTACCGCAGGGAGACGCTGCGCCTGATCGCCCAGATCGGCATGGGCACCGGTGCGATGGCCGTCGTCGGCGGCACCGCCGCGATCGTCGGTTTCGTGACGCTGTCCGGCGGCTCGCTGATCGCCATCCAGGGCTTCGCATCGCTGGGCAACATCGGCGTCGAGGCGTTCACCGGATTCTTCGCCGCGTTGGCCAACGTGCGGGTGGTTACCGCCGTGGTGACCGGCGTTGCGCTGGCGGCCACCGTCGGTGCCGGCGCGACGGCCGAGTTGGGGGCCATGCGGATCAGCGAGGAGATCGATGCGCTCGAAGTGATGGGCATCAAGTCGGTCGCGTTCCTGGTGTCAACCCGGCTGATGGCGGGACTGGTCGTCGTCGTTCCCCTGTATGCGATGGCGCTCGTGATGTCCTTCGTGTCGGGACAGGTTGTCACCACACTCTTTTACGGGCAGTCGGTCGGCACCTACGAGCACTACTTTCAAACATTCCTTCGGACCGAGGACGTGTTCTGGTCGGGTGCGGAGGTCATCGTGATGGCGGTGATCGTGATGATCACCCACTGCTACTACGGGTATAACGCCAGCGGTGGCCCGGTAGGTGTGGGGGAGGCCGTCGGCCGATCGATGCGCTTCTCGTTGGTGTCAACCGTGATCGTGGTGCTGTTGACCTCGCTCGCGCTCTACGGCGTCGACCCGAACTTCAACCTCACGGTGTAGCCGCGATGACGATGCCCATGAAGAAGCCGAAGGAACGCAAGCCCCGAACCTGGCCCGACACCCTGGCGGCGGTGGCGCTGTTTGTGGCATGCGCGCTGGTACTTGCGTTGGTATACGGGCAGTTTCGCGGGGACTTCACCTCCAAGACCCGGCTGACGATGCTCTCCTCGCGTGCCGGTCTGGTGATGGACAAGGGCTCGAAGGTCACCTACAACGGCGTGAGCATCGGCCGGGTAGCCGGCATTTCCGAGGTTCAGCACGATGGCAAGCCGGCGGCCAAGTTCGCGCTTGACGTGGACCCGAAATACGTCGGTCTTATTCCGGCCAACGTGATCGCCAAGATCCAGGCGACCACCGTGTTCGGAAATAAGTACGTGTCGTTCACCTCTCCGAAAGACCCTTCTGCGCAACCGATCACACCCGCGAAAGTGATTGACGCAACGTCGGTCACGACGGAGTTCAACACGGTGTTCCAGACGCTGGTGGAGCTTGCGCAGAGCGTCGACCCAGTCAAAGTGAACCTCACACTGAGCGCGGCAGCACAGGCGCTGACGGGACTGGGCGACAAGTTCGGGCAGTCGATCGTCAACGGGAACAAGATTCTCGGTGACCTGAATCCACAAATGCCGACGATCCGCCATGACATCCAACAACTTGCAGCTCTCGGCGACGTGTATGCCAACGCCGCACCGGACTTGTTCGCTGCACTCAAGAATGCGGTGACGACGGCACGCACGCTCAACCGGCACCAGGCCGAGTTAGACGCCGCGTTATTAGCGGCGAGCGGGTTCGCCAACACCGGGGAAGACATTTTCACCCGCAGCAAGCCGTATTTGATCCGCCTCCTCGCCGACCTATCGCCGACCGCCCACCTCCTCGACACTTACAGCCCGGCGCTGTTCTGCACCCTCCGGAACTTTGCCGACCTTGCCCCCAAAGTCGCAGTGCTGGAGAGCGGCAACCATTACTCGGCGCAGCTAGGTGTCGCGATTGCCGGAACGGAGAACCCGTACGTGTATCCCGACAACCTGCCGCGGGTGAATGGGCGGGGCGGACCCGGCGGCCCGCCGGGCTGCTGGCAGCCGATCACGCGTGATCTGTGGCCGGCGCCATATCTGGTGATGGACTCCGGCAACAGCATCGCGCCGTACAACCACTTCGAGCTCAGCCAGCCCCTCGCCAGCGAATACGTCTGGGGACGCCAGTACGGGGAGAACACGATCAACCCATGAAAATCACCGGTACGGTCATCCGGCTCGCTGCTGTCGCATCCGTGCAATTGTTGTTCACCGCAATCATTGTCGTGGTTTTCGGCGAGGTGCGCTTCGATCAGACCAACAGCTATTCCGCAGAGTTCAGCAATGCCAGCGGCTTACGTGCCGGCCAGTTCGTCCGCGCCTCAGGCGTGGAAGTCGGCAAGGTCAAAAAGGTTGACCTGGTCGAGGGCGACAAGCGGATACGCGTCGATTTCTCCGTCGACCGCTCGGTGCCGCTGTATCAGTCGACGACCGCAGAAATCCGGTACGCCGATCTCATCGGCAACCGGTATCTGGAAATCAACCGGGGAACCGGGGAAGGCGCGGAAACAGCTTTGCCTCCAGGCGGATTCATCCCGCTTTCACGCACCCAGCCGGCCCTGGATCTCGATGCGCTCATCGGTGGCTTCAAGCCGCTGTTCCGCGCCCTGGACCCGCAGAAGGTCAACTCCATCGCCTCATCGATCATCACCGTCTTCCAGGGCGAGGGCGGCACCATCAACGACATTCTCGACCAGACCGCGCAGCTGACTGAGCGATTGTCCGAAAGCGACCAGGCGGTCGGTGAGGTGATCACCAACCTGAACACAGTGCTGGACACCACCGTTCGGCACCGCAAACAGTTCGACCAGACCATCGACAAATTCGAGTTACTCATTACCAGCCTGAAGGGCCGGGCCACCCAACTCGCTGACGGCACCGCGCACATCAGCGATGCCGCCGGAACCGTGGCCGACCTGCTGGCCGACAACCGATCCCTGCTGCACGACACGGTCAGCCGCTTGGAGACCGTCGCCGCGCCACTGGTCGAGCAGCACGACCAGCTCGGCGACTTGTTGGGAAAGCTGCCCAGCGCGTTCAACACCATCGGACGCGCCAGCGGTATCTACGGCGACTTTTTCAACTTCTATCTGTGCGACCTCGCCATCAAGGTCAACGGGCTCCAGCCGGGCGGCCCGGTCCGCTCGGTCAAGCTCTGGGCGCAACCGTCGGGTAGGTGCACGCTGCAATGAGATCGCTGCAACCCGCCAACCGGGTGCGTGTTGGTGTCTTAGCCATCGCTGTGGTGGTGCTCGTTGTCGGTGTGGGACAGAGCTTTAGCAGTCTGCCGATGCTATTCGCCACCGCGAGCTACTACGCCCAATTCAGCGACTCCGGCGGATTGAGCAAAGGCGACAAGGTGCGCGTCCTCGGCATGGACGTCGGCACAGTGCAAGACCTCAAGATCGACGGGGACCACGTGCTGATGAAGTTTTCTACTGGCACGCGCACCATCGGTACCGAGAGCCGGCTGGCGATCCGTACCGACACGCTGCTGGGCAAGAAGGTGGTTGAGATCGAGCCGCGAGGCACCCGGCCGCTGCGACCGGGCGCCATACTGGCACTGGGGCAGAGCACCACTCCGTATCAGATCTATGACGCATTCTTCGACGTCACCAAGGCCGCCTCCGGCTGGAACATCGACACGGTCAAGAAATCGCTCAATGTGTTGTCGCAGACCATCAACCAGACCTACCCGCACCTGAGCGCGGCCCTCGATGGAGTGGCCAAGTTCTCCGACACCCTCGGCAAGCGTGACCAGCAACTGAAACACTTGCTCGCGGAAGCCAGGAAGGTGGCCGACGTACTCGGGGACCGCAGTAAACAGATCAATGCGCTGCTGCGAAACACCCAGGAGCTGCTGGCCGCATTCAACGAGCGTGGACGGGCCATTGACGCGCTGCTGACCAACGTGGCGGCCTTTTCTACCCAAGTGCAGGGTCTCATCAACGACAACCCAAACCTGCATCACCTGCTCGAGCAGCTGCGCACCGTCACGGATGTGCTGGTCGCGCACAAGAAAGACCTTGCCGCCGTGCTGAATACGCTGCGCAACTACACCGCGGCGTTGAGCGAGGCCGTCGGCTCCGGACCCTACTTCAAGGTGATGATCGGTAACTTGCTGCCGTACTGGATCCTGCAGCCGTGGGTGGACGCCGCGTTCAAGAAGCGCGGGATCGACCCGGAGAACTTCTGGCGCAGCGCCGGCCTGCCGGCCTTCCGCTTCCCGGACCCCAACGGCACCCGGTTCCCCAACGGTGCACCCCCGCCGGCACCCCCGGTACTGGAGGGCACCCCGGATCACCCGGGACCCGCAGTGGCGCCGGGCTCGCCGTGCTCCTATGTCCCGCCGCCAGAACTCCTCCCGCGGCCCGGCAACCCGATGCCATGCGCGGGTGTGGATCAAGGGCAGGGTCCCTTCGGGCCGAACGGGCCGTATCCGGCGTTGCCCGATGTGCTCTCGTCGCCGCCGAAGCCGAATGGCCTGCCGCCGACGCCGGGGATTCCGGACGCCGGACGTCCCGGGGCTCCGGCGCCCGACGTGCCGGGTACGCCGGTGCCGTTGCCGCCCAACGCGCCACCCGGGGCACGCCGCGAAGGGTTGCAGCCGGCCGGTCCGACGCCGCCGCCGTCGACGTTCGCGCCCGGGCTGCCACCCGGACCAGCGGCGCCGCCGGGACCCGGCCCGCAGCTACCGGCGCCGTTCATCACGCCCGGCGGAGATGGGGGGTAATAGCCGATGAGCACGATCTTCGATATCCACAAACTGCGGCTGCCGCAACTGTCTCGCACGGCGGTGATCATCGGATCACTGGTACTGGCAGGCGGTCTCGTCGCGGCCCTGGTCGGCGCGCAGCTCTACAAGAAGCTGACCAACAACACCGTAGTCGCCTATTTCCCGGAGACCAACGCGCTCTACGCCGGGGACAAGGTCGTCATCATGGGCATCCGCGTCGGGGCGATCGACAACATCCAACCTGTCGGCAACAAGATGAAGGTGACCTTCCACTACTCCAACAAATACAAGGTGCCCGCCAACGCGCAAGCGGTGATTCTCAACCCCACGCTGGTGGCTTCACGGAGCATTCAATTGGAGCCCCCCTACAAGGGTGGGCCGGTGCTGTCCGACAACGCGGTGATCTCAGAAGACCACACCCAGGTTCCGGTGGAGTGGGATGATCTGCGCAACAACATCACTCACATCATCAACAGTCTCGGCCCGACCAAAGATCAGAACAAGGGGCCGTTCGGTGATGTCATCGAATCCTTTGCCGACGGGCTGGCGGGCAAGGGAAAGCAGATCAACAACACGCTGGACAGCTTGTCGACGGCGCTGACCACTCTGGACGAAGGCCGCGGTGATTTTTTCTCGGTGCTCCATAGTCTGGCGTTGTTCGTCAATGCGCTGCACCGAGACGACCAACAATTCGTCGCCCTAAACAAGGACCTGTCCCAATTCACCGACAGATTAACCGGTTCCGATCAGGCGGCCGCCAATGCCATCCTGCAGACCGACAGCCTGCTGTCCACGGCAAGCACATTCTTGACCGAGAACCGAGAAGTGCTGGCGCACGACGTCAACAACCTGAGCGAAGCCACCACGGCAATCATGCAAGCGGAACCGCGCGAGGGTTTGGAGACTGCGCTGCACATCTTGCCGAATATGGCCGCCAACGTGCTCGCGATCTATGAGCCGGCACATGGCAGTTTGACCGGCGTGCCTGCGCTCGTCAACTTTGCCAATCCAATGCAGTTCATTTGCAGCGCGATTCAGGCCGGCAGCCGACTCGGCTATCAAGATTCGGCCGAGCTGTGTGCGCAGTATCTGGCGCCGGTCATGGATGCGATCAAGTTCAACTATTTCCCGTCCGGAATCAACCTGTTCAGCTCCGCTGACACGTTGCCCAAGAACGTCGCCTACTCCGAGCCGCGCTTGCAGCCGCCGCCCGGCTTCAAGGACACCACCGTTCCGGGGATTTTCTCACCGGATACACCGTGGTCGCACCGCAACTCCGAACCGGGATGGGTTGTCGCGCCGGGTATGCAGGGGGTGAAAGTCCAGCCGGCCACCGCGAGC
>DATFYT010000013.1:0-4403 GCA_035314925.1 Mycobacterium sp.
GGCGGTGCGTCGAGCTTGATGGGCAGGTCATCCAGGGCGGGGACATCCATCGTGGTGGTGACCACCCCGGGTTCCTCGCACTGCCACCGGGCTTGGAACCTATCTCCCAATGCGCGCACGGCCACGTTGTCGGAGAGCCCCAGGGCGTGGAACCGCTTGATGCCATCGACTCGCGCCGCGGCCGCAAGCGCGCCGAGCAGCAGCGTCCCGATGCCGCGGCCCTGATAGGCGTCGGCCACGGTGAGCGCGATCTCGGCGGAGCCAGGGTTGTCTTTGTCGCGGACAAACCGGGCGTCGGCGACCACGGGCCCGTCGACGCCGTCGGTCACGACCCACACGAAGTGGTCGACGTAGTCGACCTCACACAGATAGGTCAGCTGCGCCGCGTTGGGAGCGCCGCCGGAAAAGAAACGCCGGTACAGCGTTTCCGGCGAGAACTCCACCCTGCCCCTGCCGACGCGCTCGGCGTCGCCGGGCAGGACGGGGCGCAAGAACAGCTCAGTGCCGTCTTTGGCCCGCACTGGGATCGGCGTGATGAATGCGGCTAATCGCTGGCGAGCGGTGCGGACCATCCGCTCGGCGATATCCGGTATCGCGAGCATGCACTCAAAGGCGCTCTGGTATCCGAGGTAGCCGCACACGTCATCGTTAGCGATCACGGTCGCCGTCCTGCGCGCATGTCGCAGCAAAGCGATTTCCCCGACGATAAGCCCCGGCGGCAACTCAGCCACGAAGACGTGGCCATCCGGGCCGACGTGTCTGATCTCAACCCGGCCCGAGGCGATGATCGCAAACGACAGAGCCCGTTCGCCCTGCCGCATCAACACCTCACCGGGGACCGCCTGCAGCGGCCGCAGATTGGCCGCCAATACCGCGAGGGCCGCAACGGGGATATCGGCAAAGAACTCGAGCGAGGCCAATTCCTCGGCGCCGACGGCGGTCAAGCCGCTCATTGCGACCTGCTTGCTAACCGGGCAGCAACCATCGGCACGCACACGCAGTCGGGGGCGGTGTCTTCCCGGGCCGGTTGACCGGATCCGAGCACCTGGTTGGGCAGCGACAGTCGGATGACCTTGCGCCACGCCGAGGCGACCTGGCGGTACATCGGGCCGGTGGTGTAAGTGAGGCCGTAGCGGTCGAAGAGTTCCTGGACCTTGGGGGCGATCTCCTGGTAGCGGTTACTGGGAAGGTCCGGGAAGAGGTGGTGCTCGATCTGGAAGGACAGGTTGCCCGTCATCAGGTGAGTGAGGCGGTTACCGCTGATGTTGGCCGAGCCCAGCATCTGCCGCAGGTACCATTGGCCGCGGGTTTCGCCGTCGATGGAATGGTATTCGAAGGTCTCTACCCCTTCGGGGAAGTGCCCGCACATGATGACCGAGTGGGTCCACAGGTTGCGGACAAGGTTCGCGGTGAGGTTGGCGGTCAGTGTTGTCGGGGCTGAGATTCCCGACAGCAGCGGGTGGATGAGGTAGTCGCGGGTCGCTTGTCGGCGGACCTTGCGCAGGGTGGCGCCGACGATCCTGCGAAACTCGGGGTCGCTGCGGCGGTCTTTGCGGAGATTTTTGCCTAGTTTGAGGTCGTAGGCGGCGATGCCGTACTGAAAGAAACAGGCGTTGAGGAAGTTCCAGAGCGGCTGGCCGAGATGGAAGGGGTGCCAGGGCTGGTCTTCGTCGACCCGCATGATGCCGTAGCCGAGGTCGCCGTCTTTGCCCAACACGTTGGTGTAGGTGTGGTGCAGCTCGTTATGGGAGTGCTTCCACTGTTCGGATGGGGAGGCGCTGTCCCATTCCCAGGTGGTGGAGTGAATTTTCGGGTCGCGCATCCAGTCCCATTGGCCGTGCATCACGTTGTGCCCGATTTCCATGTTTTCCAGGATTTTCGCCAGCGCCAGCCCGGTGGTGCCGAGCAGCCAGGCCGGCGGGAACACCGACACCAGCAGCACCAGGCGGCTGGTGGCTTCCAGGCTGCGTTGGGCGGTAATCACCTTGTGGATGTAGGTGGCGTCACGTTCGCCGCGGCTGGCGATGACCTGTTCGCGGATGGCGTCGACTTCGCGTCCGAGGGTTTCGATGTCCTCGTCGCTGAGATGCGCTACCGGGCTGGTCGGCTTCTTCTGCAGTGCGGTCATGAGAAAAGGTCTCCTTAAAAGGTGTGGTTGGTGGGATCAGAGGTCGAGTTCGCAAGGTCCCGCGGCGGCGGACACGCAGGTCTGCACCAGCACGCCGTCGCCGGGGTTGGCTGAGGTGAGGTCGCCGTTGCGCAGGTCACGCACGGCGCCTTGGCGCAGCGGGACGACGCAGCCGAAGCACACACCCATCCGGCAGCCCGACGGCATCAACACCCCGACGTTCTCGCCGGCATCGAGCAAGCTGGTGGCGCCGTCGCTAACCACGGTGGTGTCGGATCTGGTGAAGGTGACTGTGCCGCCGACTCCGGTGGCGACCACGGCGGCCTGGAACCTTTCGGTGTGCAGTCGATCCGAGATGCCGGCAGCCGCGTAGTGCTGTTCGAGGGCGTCGAGCAGCGCCCCGGGACCGCACGCCCAAGTGTGCCGTTCGGCGAGGTCAGGTACCAAGGCGGTCAGCGCGTCGGGCGTCAACCGGACGTCGGTACTGGTGTGCCGCTCGGTGAGCCGGAGGCGCCCGCCTGCGGCGAGGGTGCGCAGTTCCCCCCGGAAAATGGTGTCCTCAGCGGTGCGGGCGGAGTGCACCAGGACCACGTCCGCCAGTTCGTGCAGGGATTCGCGCAGCATGCCCATCACCGGGGTAATGCCGCTGCCGGCGGTCACGAACAGCACCTTGGTCGGCCGCGGGGCGGGCAGGACGAAGTCGCCGGCGGGCTGGTCGAGCTGCACCACGGTCCCGACACGCGCTCGGCGGACCAGGTGGGTGGAGACTTTTCCGCCGGCGAGGGCTTTGACGGTGATGGTAAAGCAGCCGTCGGCGCTGGTGGGGGTGGTCACCGAGTAGCTTCGCCACTGCCGTACCCCGTCGACGTCGACGCCGATGCGCACATACTGGCCGGCGACCGGGGTGCACCAGCGGCGCCCAGGGCGGATGCGCACCGTGACGGCGTCGCGGGTCTCGGGGTGGATCGCCTCGATGCGGCCCCGCAGATCGGTGCCGCTGTGCAGTGGCCGCACGATGTCGAGGAAGTCTTCGGGCACCAACGGTGTGGTGACCAGCCCGGCGAACCTGCGGAACCGGCCGCCGGCGGTGTGCGCGGCGACCGCGGTGCGCTCGGTCGTGGAAATCGTCATGTCTCTATGGTTAACTACGAAAGCGGGTAAAATCTTGACCTAGACAAGTGAAAGTGGGGCTACGTTTTGTTCTCTGCGAACAATTCATGACGTCGGCGCAGGTGTGGCTGCCCGACGGTGTGGTGTCGGCGATGTGGTCAGCGCTGCCCTCGGTTGCTGAGCGCACGGTGGCCACGGTCATCGCCGAGGTGCCCAGCTATGCCGATGCGTTCAGCGGAAAAATGGGCCGCACCATCGAGAAAGCGGTGCAGCAAGCGCTGCAAGGGTTCCTCAAAGAGGCCACCGAACCTCGCGGCGACGAGACCACCACCCCGATGGGTCCAGCGCTCGACGGCGCGTACTCGCTGGGCCGCGGTGAAGCCCGCAACGGTCGCTCCACCGATGTCCTGCTGGCCGCCTACCGCACCGGCGCCAGGGTTGCATGGCGCGATCTGAGCGCGATCGCCGTCTCCCATGGGCTGGCCGGTGATGCGCTGGCGCTATTCGCCGAGCTGATGTTCGCCTACATCGACCGACTGTCGGCGTTCAGCGTGGCCGGACATGCCGACGAACTCGCTGTCACCGGGCTGGCCCGCCAGCGCAACCGCGAGCACCTGGCGCTACAACTCCTCAACGGGGCGCCGCCTGAGGATCTCGCTGTCGCGGCCGAACGCGCCGACTGGTCCCCTCCGCTTACGCTGACCGCCGTGGCTATGCCCGACAGTCACGAACGCGGCATTGCCGCACTACTCGACCCGCGCACCCTGCGACTGCCCGACGACTACACCGACACCGACGGCAACCCACTGACCATCCTGCTGATCCCCGACGCCGGAGGCCGAGCACGGTCGGGTTTGATCGAATCGTTCGCCGGCCGCCGCGCGGTGATCGGTCCGGACCGACCATGGATCGACGTCGCATCCTCCGTGCACCGTGTGCTGCGCGCCGTCGAATTGAATCTGGCACCTGACACCACCGTAGACACCAACGCCTACCTGACCGATCTCGTGCTGCGCGCGGACACCGATGCCCTCGCCGATCTTCGGGCCAAAGCCCTTGCTCCGCTAGATGATCTGCGTCCCGCCGTCAAAGACAAGCTCATCGAAACCCTCCGCGCATGGCTACTTCACCACGGACGACGCGACGACGTCGCGGCCGCGCTCTA
>DATFYT010000014.1:0-25650 GCA_035314925.1 Mycobacterium sp.
CAGGAAAGAAAATTATGATCCCCTGGGGCGAACGTCAAAGTGGTGCAACGCCTGCTCGGGCATAAGACAGCGGTGCTGACGCTCGACCGGTGCGGGCATTTGTTTCCCGACGACCTCGACGCGGTGGCAACTGCATTTGACGCCGCCGCTGCGACTGCTGCGGACGATCTGCGGACCGGCCCGCAGCTCAAACCCGTTGCTGCGGGACCACATAGCCTCTGACCTCGGTGGCAGATCCAGGATTCGAACCTGGGTAGGCGTAAGCCGACGGATTTACAGTCCGCTCCCATTGGCCGCTCGGGCAATCTGCCGGTGTGGTACGGGTAGCAAGAGTACAACGAGCAGGTACCGGGTGCACAAACGGCCAATACCGATGAAAGGGGACGGGTCCAGTGGCGGATTCATCGTTCGACGTCGTCAGCAAGCTCGACCGGCAGGAGGTCGACAACGCCCTCAACCAGGCCGCCAAGGAACTTGCCACCCGGTTCGACTTCCGCGGCACCGACACCAAGATCGCCTGGAAAGGCGAGGAGGCGATCGAGCTGACGAGCTCTACCGAAGAACGCGTCAAGGCCGCCGTCGACGTTTTCAAAGAGAAGTTGATCCGCCGCGACATCAGCCTCAAGGCCTTCGACGCCGGCGAGCCGCAGGCCTCCGGCAAGACCTACAAGGTCACCGGCACCCTCAAGCAGGGCATCAGCAGCGAAAACGCCAAGAAGATCACCAAGCTGATCCGCGACGAGGGCCCCAAGACTGTCAAGACCCAGATTCAGGGCGAGGAGGTCCGCGTCAGCAGCAAAAAGCGCGACGACCTGCAGGCCGTCATCGCGATGCTCAAGAAGGCCGACCTCGACGTGGCTTTGCAGTTCGTCAACTACCGGTAGCCGCCTAATCTGGTGACATGAGTGTGACGCCACAGGACACCGAAGACGTCGACGTCGTCATCATCGGCGCCGGCTTCTCCGGACTGGGCGCGGCGTACCGCATCAGCGAGCGCAACCCCGGGACCCGTTACGTCATCTTGGAGCGGCGCGAGCAGATCGGCGGCACCTGGGACCTGTTCCGCTACCCGGGCGTGCGCTCCGATAGCAGCATCTTCACGCTGTCCTTTCCGTGGGAGCCGTGGACCCGACCGGAAGGGGTGGCCGACGGCGAGCACATCCGCGAGTACCTGAACGCCACCGCGCGCAAGTACGGCATCGACCGCCACATCCGGTTCAACAACTACGTTCGTTCGGCGGACTGGGATTCGTCGACCGACACCTGGACGGTCACGGCCGAACAAGACGGCACCGAAAAGGTCTACCGCGGCCGGTTCGTGTTCTTCGGGTCCGGCTACTACAACTACGACGAGGGCTACACCCCCGACTTCCCGGGCATCGACGAGTTCAGCGGCACCGTCGTTCATCCGCAGCATTGGCCCGAAGACCTCGACTACACCGGCAAGAAGGTGGTGGTCATCGGCAGCGGCGCAACCGCGATGTCGCTGATTCCGTCGCTGGCCGAGAAGGCATCCAAAGTCACCATGCTGCAGCGCTCGCCGACCTATCTGTTCTCGGCGTCGAAATACAGCGCTTCAGCGGACTTGCTGCGGAAAGTGTTGCCGCGCAGGCTTTCTCACTTGATCATCCGGCAACGCACCGCACTGGCCGAGGGCGTGATCTGGTTCTTGGCCCGCAAGACGCCGGGCTTCATCAAATGGTTGATCCGTCGCATCGCGACCAGCAACTTACCCGAGGGCTACGACGTCGACACGCATTTCAAGCCGCGCTACAACCCGTGGGACCAGCGGCTCTGCCTGATCCCCGATGCCGACTTGTACGTCGCGATCGGTGACGGTCGGGCCGAAGTGGTCACCGACCACATCGACCACTTCGATTCCACCGGAATCGTTTTGAGGTCCGGCACGCATCTCGACGCCGACATCGTCGTCACCGCCACCGGCCTGCAACTGCAGGCGCTCGGCGGCGTAACCGTGTCCGTCGGCGGTGCCGAGATCAAGCCACAGGACCGTTTCGTCTATAAGGCGCACATGCTGGAGGAAGTGCCGAACTTGTTCTGGTGCGTCGGGTACACCAACGCCTCCTGGACGCTGCGCGCGGACATCACCGCCCGCGCGACGGCAAAGCTGCTGGCTCACATGAAGTCTCACGGCTACACGCATGCCTATCCGCACCTCGACGGTGAGCCGATGCCCGAAAAGCCTTCGTGGGACATCCAAGCCGGTTATGTGCTGCGCTCGCCGCATGCACTGCCCAAGTCCGGTACCAAGCGGCCGTGGAACGTTCGGCAGAACTATTTCGCCGACGCCATCGACTACCGGTTCGACCGCGTCGAAGAGGCCATGCTGTTCGGGTGAAATTGGTGACACGCCGGGAACTGCGGTGGCCGCAGCGCCCTTGGCGGAGCATTATTGAGCAATGCTAATCACACGGAATTTCGTCACCTCGGTGGTCGTGGCGGGAGCTGCCGCTGGGGCGATCGCCGCCGCATCGGTAGCCGTCGTGAGCACGACCACGCCGACCATTGGGACGAGTCACAGTGTCCTGGCCGACCCCGCGAACGGTGGCGGCGGTCCGGACGGTCAGGGCGGCGGAGGGGGCTGCGGCAGCGGTCCGGGCTGGAACGGCTGCGGCGGCTGGAACCCCTTCCAGGGTGGCACCGTTAACGCTTGCTCCAACGGAGTGTGCGGCGGCTGGGACGGCCAGCGCGGCTGGGGCCACTTCTAACCAACCGCCGGTAAAGATCGGGCGACGGCAATACGCTGGTCGCCATGGCAGCTGCTATGCGCGAACCGAACGTCGTCGTTTTAGGCGGCGGATCCTGGGGAACCACCGTCGCCTCCATCTGCGCGCGCCGCGGACCGACGCTGCAATGGGTGCGCTCGGAAAAGACCGCCAACGACATCAACGAGAACCACCGCAACACCAGCTATCTGGGCAAAGACGTCGTCCTTAGCGAAAGCCTGCGCGCCACCACCGACTTCGCCGAGGCCGCCAGGTCCGCCGACGTCGTCGTGATGGGGGTGCCGTCGCACGGGTTCCGCGGCGTGCTGACCGAGCTGGCGAGCGAGTTGCGGCCGTGGGTGCCGGTGGTGTCTCTGGTCAAGGGTCTCGAACAGGGGACCAACATGCGGATGTCACAGATCGTCGACGAGGTGCTGCCCGGACATCCCGCCGGGATCCTGGCCGGTCCCAACATCGCCCGCGAGGTGGCCGAGGGCTACGGGGCCGCGGCGGTGCTGGCCATGCCCGACCAGCATCAGGCGGCCCGACTCGCACAGCTGTTCCGTACCAGGCGTTTTCGCGTGTACACCGTCGACGACGTCCTCGGCGTCGAGATGGCCGGCGCGCTGAAGAACGTCTATGCAATCGCCGTCGGGATGGGCTATTCGCTGGGTATCGGTGAGAACACTCGAGCCATGGTGATAGCCCGCTCGGTGCGCGAGATGTCAAAGTTGGGCGAGGCGATGGGCGGGCAGCGCGACACCTTCTTCGGCTTGGCCGGCATGGGCGATCTGATTGTCACCTGCACCAGCCAGCGCAGCCGCAACCGCCACGTCGGCGAGCAACTCGGCGCGGGCAAACCCATCGACGAGATCATCTCGTCGATGAACCAGGTCGCCGAGGGCGTCAAGGCCGCCAGCGTGATCATGGAGTTCGCCGACAAGTACGGGTTGAACATGCCGATCGCGCGCGAGGTCGACGGGGTGATCAACCACGGCTCTAACGTGGAGGAGGCCTACCGCGGGCTGATGGTCGAGACTCCGGGACACGAGGTGCACGGCTCGGGATTCTGAGCACTCCAGTCACAGCAGCACCGTGACCTGGGGGGCGTTCTTTTTTCGAAAACGATGCGCATGCGATATCAGAGGTCGAAGAGACCGATTGGTGGCCGAGCCCAGCTCCCCGAGAGCAATTGCACGGTCCGACCGATTCAACGACACGTTCTGTTCGGCGGCCTCGACCGCAAGGCGCGCATGCAGCGCCGGCGACGTCCGGACGACGAACTTGCCGCTGAATTTTCGTTCGGTTATCGGGGCCGGCGGCTCGTGATCGTCGGCCTCACACTCGGCGATGTACTCGTCGACAGCTTGCTCGACGTCAGCGATCGCTTGCTGCATCGTGGGCGCCCACCGTGACAGCCAAGACAATTCGATGCATCGGCCGACGTATTCGCCGTGCTCAGCAGACCACTCCGCGCGGTACGTGTACTGATTCATAGGCGCGTGATATCACATGCGCCGCGAAACGCAGAGTCACCACATGCCCAGCTTGTGGAGACTCCTGAGGCTGGTGTGACTAGCTCCGGGCCATTTCCTCAAGCCGGCGGATCCGGTCGGCGATCGGCGGGTGCGTGGAGAACAGCGAACCGATTCGCTCGCCGTCGCGGAACGGGTTGGCGATCATCAGGTGGGCCTGGGAGGCCAGCTTCGGCTCGGGGGGCAGCGGGGCGGCTTGCACACCACCGGAGATCTTGCGAAGCGCGGACGCCAATGCCAACGGGTCGCCGGTCAGCAGCGCACCCGACTCGTCGGCCTGATACTCACGCGAGCGCGACACCGCCATCCGTACCACCATCGCCGCGATCGGGCCGAGCATCGAAACCAAAAGCAGCGCAAAGGGATTAGCACCCTCGCGGTTGTTGCCACCGAACATGCCGGCGAACATCGCCATGTTGGCCAACGCGGTGATCACCGACGCCAGCGCGCCGGCCACACACGAGATCAGGATGTCGCGGTTGTAGACGTGCGAAAGCTCATGACCCAGCACCGCACGCAGCTCACGCTCGTTGAGGATGTTGAGAATCCCGGTGGTGCAGCACACCGCGGCATTGCGCGGGTTGCGGCCGGTCGCGAACGCGTTGGGCGCGGCGGTGTCACTGATGTAAAGCCGCGGCATCGGCTGGTGGGCGGTCGTGGCCAGCTCGCGCACGATCCGGTAGATCACCGGCTCCTGGACCTCCGACACCGGCTGTGCATGCATCGCCCGCAGCGCCAGCTTGTCGCTGTTGAAGTACGTGTACACGTTCATGCCGACGGCGAACAGCACAGCGATAAACAACGCCGTCCTGCCGAACAGCGCGCCGACAAACACGATCAGCGCCGACATGCCTACCAGCAACGCAAACGTCTTCGCCGTGTTGTGATGCGGGTGCCAGGTCATCAGTTTCCTCCTACGAACACGTTCATTAAACGCTCGCGAAGGGCCAGCGAGTTCCTGAAACTAGCCGTGTCGGTGGATCGTGTAATCGACCAGCGTGACCAGCGCCTGCCGACCAGGACCGTCGGGCAGCCCGGCCAACTCCTCGTGCGCCTGCGCCGCGTATCGCGCCACGGTGTCCTTGGCCTTGGCCATCCCGGCCGAGGCCCGCAGCAGCGCCAACGCCTCGGCCACCCGCTTGTCGTCGTCGATCGGCCCGACCAGCAGTTCGCGCAGTCGGTCGGCCTCCGGGCCGCTGTCCTGCAACGCGTAGAGCACGGGCAGCGTGTGGACACCTTCGCGCAGGTCGGTGCCGGGCAGCTTGCCGGACTCGTCGGGGTCGCTGTCGATGTCGATGATGTCGTCGGAGATCTGGAACGCCGTGCCGACGATGTTGCCCAGCCGGCTGAGCCGCTGGATTTGGTCTTCGTCGGCGCCGGAGAACATCGCGCCGAACTGGCCTGCCGCGCCGATCAGGCAGGCCGTCTTCTCATACACCACCTTCAGGTAGTGCTCGATCGGGTCCGCCGCGTTGGCCGCACCTTGGCCTTCACGCATCTGACCGGTCACCAGTTGGGCGAACGTCTCCGCGATGATCCGCACCGCGTTGGGGCCCAGCCGTGACACCAGCCGGGAGGCCGTTGCGAACAGGTAGTCGCCGGCCAGGATCGCGACGTTGTTGCCCCACCGCACGTTGGCGCTCGGTGCCCCGCGACGCACCTGGGCCTCGTCCATCACGTCGTCGTGGTAGAGCGTGGCCAGATGCACCAGCTCGATGACCGCGCCGGCGATCGTCACCTCGTCGGCATCCGGCCGCGGTCCCAGCTGCGCGGATAGCACCGTGAACAGCGGGCGGAATCGTTTGCCGCCGGCCTCGAAGAGGTGCAGCACCGCCTCGGTCATCAGGTCATCAGACCCGCGCAGCTCGGTTTCCATGAGTTGCTCGATGCGAGCCACCCCGTCGCGGACATTGGTGGCGAAGGCGGCGTCGCCGAAGTCGACACCCGCCACCACCGTCGTCGGAGTCCTCACGAACCCAACATACTGGTGAGCATGCACTCCCATGCCGACGTGGTGGTGGTGGGCGCCGGACCAGCCGGGTCGGCGGCGGCCGCCTGGGCGGCTCGGGCGGGCCGCGACGTGCTGGTCATCGACTCGGCGAACTTTCCCCGCGACAAGGCCTGCGGCGACGGGTTGACCCCGCGCGCGGTCGCCGAACTGGAACGGTTGGGGCTCGGCGATTGGCTGGACGCCCGGATCCGGCATCGGGGCTTGAGGATGAGCGGGTTCGGCGGCGAGGTGGAAGTGGCATGGCCCGGCCCGTCGTTCCCGTCGACCGGCAGCGCGGTGGCCCGCGTCGAGCTGGACGACCGGATCCGCAAAGTCGCCGAAGACGCTGGCGCACGAATGCGGCTCGGCGTCAAAGCTGTTGGTGTGCACCATGATTCGTCGACCCGGGTAACCTCGGTGGCGCTGGCCGACGGGACGGAGGTCGGGTGCCGCGACCTGATCGTCGCCGACGGCGCCCGCTCGACACTCAGCCGCGTTCTCGGCCGGCGCTGGCACCAGGAGACGGTGTACGGCATCGCCGCCCGCGGATACCTGGCCACACCGCGCGGCGACGAGCCGTGGCTGACCTCGCACCTGGAACTGCGCTCCCCCGACGGCGCGGTGCTGCCCGGCTACGGCTGGATCTTCCCGCTGGGCAACGGCGAGGTGAACATCGGCGTGGGCGCGCTGTCGACCACCAAACGCCCGGCTGACCTGGCGCTGCGGCCGCTGATGTCGTATTACACCGACCTGCGCCGCGACGAGTGGGGGTTCAGCGGCCAACCGCGGGCGGTGTCCTCGGCGCTGTTGCCGATGGGCGGCGCGGTGTCCGGGGTGGCCGGGCGCAACTGGATGCTGATCGGCGACGCCGCCGCCTGCGTCAACCCGCTGAACGGCGAGGGCATCGACTACGGGCTGGAGACCGGTCGGCTGGCCGCCGAAATGCTCGAGGTGCTCGGCTCGGGCGACCTGTCGAAGATATGGCCGCAGACCCTGCAATCCCATTACGGGCGTGGGTTTTCGGTGGCGCGACGGCTGGCGTTGTTGCTGACGTTCCCGCGGTTCTTGCCCGCGACCGGTCCGATCGCGATGCGCTCGACGACGCTGATGGGCATCGCGGTGCGGGTGATGGGCAACCTGGTCACCGACGACGACGCCGACTGGGTGGCCCGGGTATGGCGCGGCAGCGGTGTGGCCTCGCGGCTGATCGACCGTCGAAAGCCGTTCAGCTGACCGGTTTGTAGGCGGCATGCAGCGCGACGATGCCGCCAGTCAGGTTGCGCCACCGGACCGCCGACCATCCGGCCTTCGAGATCTGGTGCGCCAGTGCGGGCTGGTCGGGCCAGGCCCGAATCGACTCGGCCAGGTAGACGTACGCGTCCGGATTGCTCGACACGGCGCGCGCCACCTGCGGCAACGCCTGCATCAAGTACTCCTTGTAGGCGGTGGCGAACAGCCGATTGGTGGGTGTGGAGAATTCGCAGACCACCAACCGCCCGCCGGGCCGGGTGACCCGCGCCATCTCGCGCAGCGCCGTGTCGCGCTCGGCGACATTGCGCAGTCCGAAGCTGATCGTGACGGCGTCAAATGCGTTGTCGCCGAACGGTAATCGAGTGGCATCACCGGCGACCTTCGGCACGACGCGGGCATGCCCGGCCGCGAGCATTCCGACCGAAAAGTCCGTCGCCACGCACCATGCCCCGGAGCTGGCCAGCTCGACCGTCGACACCGCGGTACCCGCGGCCAGATCCAGCACCTTCTCCCCCGGTCCGATGCTCAGCGCCAACCGGGTGGCACGACGCCAATACCGGTCCTGGCCGAGCGACAGCACGGTGTTGGTCAGGTCGTAGCGCCGGGCGACCCCGTCGAACATCGACGCCACCTCGCGAGGATCCTTGTCGAGGGTGGCGCGGCTCATGATGCTGAACCTACCTGTGCCGCGTTGCGACGATGCGGGCCGCGTAGCGGCCGGAGGAGGAGCAGCGCAATCGGGGTAGGGAATGCGCGGCCGACGGATGCGTTGCACAACGGCGTGGGCGAAAAAGTTTGGTTTATTACGGGTACATCGCGTGGCTTCGGACGGGAATGGGCGATCGCCGCGTTGGAGCGGGGCGACGAGGTCGCGGCCACCGCACGGAACACCGCAGCGCTGGCTGACCTGGTGGACAAGTACGGCGACGCCATTCTGCCGATCCAGTTGGACGTCACCGACCGAGACGCGGACTTCGCCGCGGTCAAGCAGGCGCACGATCACTTCGGGCGTCTCGACATCGTGGTCAACAACGCCGGCTACGGCCAATTCGGCTTCGTCGAGGAATTATCCGAACAAGACGCACGCGACCAGATCGAGACCAACGTGTTCGGCGCGCTGTGGGTTACCCAGGCCGCATTGCCGTACCTGCGCGAGCAGCGCAGCGGGCACATCATCCAGGTCTCCTCGATCGGCGGCATCACTGCGTTTCCGAACGTCGGCATCTACCACGCGTCGAAGTGGGCGCTGGAAGGCTTCTCCCAAGCGCTGGCTCAAGAGGTCGCTTCATTCGGCGTGCACGTCACGCTGATCGAGCCGGCCGGCTTCGACACCGACTGGGCCGGCTCGTCGTCCCGTCGTGCCGATCAGCTACCGGCCTACGCCGAAATCCACGAGGCGACCGAGGCGGTACGCCGGCAACGCTGGGCCGCACCGGGTGACCCCAAGGCCTCTGCGGCCGCCCTGCTGAAAGTTGTCGACGCGCAGGAGCCACCGCTGCGGGTGTTCTTCGGCGAGGCACCGCTGGGGCTGGCCAAGGCCGACTACGAAAACCGGCTGCGCACTTGGGAACAGTGGCAGCCGGTTGCGGAGTTGGCGCAGGGGTAGCGCTACGCGCGCCGCCTGCGCGCCATGCGCGCCCGCGCGATAGGCGAGAGCACCGCCTCGTAGTGGCCGAGCAGCTCGTCGCAGATGGCCGGCCAGCTGCGCTCGAGCACACTGCGCCGGGCCGCCAATGCGTAACGCTGTCGTTCTGACAGCAGGTGAGCGACGGCCTCGGGCAGCCGCGCTTCGAATTCGTCGACGGGCAGCAGCAATCCGGTGCGCCAGGGGGTAACCAGGTCGCGCGGTCCGCCGGCGTCGGGGGCGATCACCGGCAGCCCCGACGCCAGCGCTTCCTGCACGACTTGGCAGAACGTCTCGTGCTCGCCGGCGTGCACGAAGACGTCCATGCTGGCATACGCTTCGGCGAGCTCCTCGCCGTACAACGCTCCGGTGAAAACGGCTGTCGGCATTGCCGATTGCAGCTTGGCGCGGTCGACTCCGTCACCAACGATGACCACCTGCACCGTGCCGCTCGCGGCCAACGTGGTGAAGCGCTCGACATGCTTCTCCGGTGCGAGCCGGCCGACGAACCCGACGATCGGCTTGCCATCCGGCGACCAGTGCTGCCGCAGTGCCTCATTGCGTGCCGACGGTGCGTAACCAATCATGTCGACCCCGCGTGCCCACTTATGCACCCGCGGAATACCGTGAGCAACAAGAGATTCCATCGTCGCGCTGGATGGCGCAAGGGTGCGGTCGGCGAGGCGGTGCAGGTGACGGAACCAAGTCCAGGCCGCGCGCTCGGTGATCCCGATCCCGTAGCTGGCCGCGAAACCCGGTACGTCGGTTTGGTACACCGCGACGGTCGGCACCCCTAGACGACGGGCTGCCCGCACCCCGCCCCAGCCGAGCAGCGCCGGCGACGCCAGATGTATTACGTCAGGCTCGAATCCGCGTAGCACACTCGTCAGCCGCGGCGTGGGAATCCCGAGCGGCAGCGTGGTTACCTTCGGGAACATCCGCGATGGCACCCGGTGCACTCGGATACCGTCGTGGACCCGATCGGCCGGGGGCTCGCCCGGCGGGGTGTCGGGTGCGATGACTAGGGCTTCGTGACCGGTGCGGCGCAGGTGCTCGAGCACCCGAATCACCGAGTTGCTGACGCCGTTGACGTGCGGGAGAAAAGATTCCGCGACAATCGCTACTCGCACACCATCACGGTGTCAGTATCGCTTGTCGATATGGTTACCTACGGGCATACGTCATGCGAACTCTGATGCACAGGGGGGTTGGATAATGCGGTTCTGCCTGCGGGTATGGGCGATTTCGGCGCTGTGGTTTGTGATGTTTGGCACGGGCACCGCGCACGCCGACATGCCCCGCAGCACAGACGGCAGCGGTGTGGTGGTCGGGTCCGGCGGCGCTCCGGTGCAGTTGGAGATCTTCTGTGAACCGCAATGCCCGCACTGCGCGGAGTTGGAGTCGAAGTATGGCGACCGGATTGCCGCCGATCTGGCCAGCGGCCGACTCGCGGTCACGTATCGATGGCTGGCGTTTCTCGACGAGAAACATCACAACGACGTCTCCGCCCGGGTCGGCAATGCGCTTTTTCTAGCGGCCGACCCGACGACGTCCGCGACGGCGTATCAGGCTTTCGTGCAAGACCTTTACCACCACCAGAGCGCCGACGGCCCGAACAACAGTGACGTCGCGGCGATGGCCCGGGAAAGCGGCATCACCGACGCGGTGGCCGACCGGATCGCAGCCGGCGATCACGTGGTCGACACCAATGCGGTCAACGACGCGAACAGGGCACGTCTTGGCCAGGTCAACCCGGAACACCCTGGCACGCCAACGGTTTACGACCTCAAGGCGAACAAACTCGTCGACATTCAGGACCCGGCTTGGCTGGACGCCTTGTCCAGCTGACGGTCCAGCCGTTTGTCCCACAACGCCAGACCGGCCAGCGCGGCCGCGGCGACCAGCCAGCCGACCACCGCGATGGATCCGGCCGGGATGATGGCCAACCTGGCGGTGCGGTGCTGCACGCGCACCAGGTTGGGGTTCAGCTTGTCGTACTCGACGTAAATCCGCATCCCCGTTGCCAATTCGGACGGATACAGCACACCCAGCTCCGGGCGGTAGGTCACCCGGTCCGGGGTGACGAATTCGATCGTGGAGCGCCGCGGTCCCGCGCTGAGCACCTCGGCCTCCGCCACCCCCATATTGCGTTTAATGGCAATGTCATTGCGCCACGTGCCAGCCACCAGCAGCAACGACTGCAGGGTGACCAAGCCGACCAGGATCAGCACGCCGATCCGTGCCCAGCGCAACACACGATGCCCCCGGGTGTCGGGAACGTCACCGCTGCGGCCGTGAATGAGGATGCGCAGCACAGCTTTCAGCGACGCGAGGGCCGTCACGGCCCTGGCAGGAACTTTCACAATGCGGCCTTGATGGCGGCATGCAGTTGCCGCAGCGAGGATCGGTCGGCCTTGACCTCGAGCACCCGCATGCCGGCGCCAGACTCGTCGAGGGCGGGGCCGAGCTGATCGACCTCGATCTGTCTGCTATCGACGTGGTAGGCGCGACACAGCGCGCCGACGTCCACGTCGTGCGGGGTGCCGAACACCCGCGAGGACACGTCGGAGAACCGCGGGTCGCCCTGCTCGAGCAGCTCGAAAATGCCGCCACCGTTGTCGTTGGACACCACGATGGTCAGATCCGCCGGTACCGGCTCGGTCGGCCCGATCAACAGTCCGGAGCTGTCGTGGACGAAGGTCAGATCGCCGATCAGCGCGATGGTGCGGCCGCCCGTCAGCTCGTGAGCCAAGGCCGCCCCGATCGCGGTGGACACCGTTCCGTCGATGCCGGCGACCCCGCGGTTGGACCGCACCTTGATGCCGTGCGAATTGAGGCCCACCAGCGCGGCGTCGCGCACCGGGTTGGACGCACCCAGCACCAGTTGGTCGCCCGGGCGCAGCACGTCGGCGACGGCGGCGGCCACGTGCAGGCCGGTGGTCAGCGGGTGGGCCTTGAGCTGTCCGCGCACCGCGGCAATCGCGTGCCGGTTGAGCTCGTCGCAGCGGCGCAGCCAGGCCGGGTTTGGCTCACCGGCGGTGACCACCCGGGTACCGGTGGCCTGGGAGTTGCCCGACACGTCGGGCCAGCGCGGGCCGGTGGTCAGGGCATACACCGGCACCGACGGGTCGGCCAGCAGCGCCGACACCGGTCGGTGCAGGGTGGGGCGGCCCAGCATGATCACCTGCTGCGGCCGCAGCAGCGGCAACGCCAGCGGATGCAGCGGATTGGCCGCTGGGGGCGCGGTCGGCTCGGCGACGGTCGGCAACGCGGCCAACTCAGGCTGCTCGCCGGCGCCGTGACCGGCGATGACCACAGTGTCCAGGCTCAGGTCGACGTCCAGCGGCTGGTCGAAGCTGACCTGCGGGGAGTAAGTCCACGGTTTGCCGCCCGGGCGCCCCGGCGGAATGGGACCGGGATCGGTGCCGGGCACCAGCGGCTCGCGCAGCGGGATGTCGAATTGCACCGGCCCGGCGTTGGCGCTGCGGGCACCGGTTGCGGCCGACAGCACGCGGCAGGTGGCCGATCGCCAGGTCGCGTTGGACGCGTCCATCCGCTCCGGCGCGTCCTCGGCCAGCCCGAGGCTGATCGTGGCGCGGACCTGGGTGCCGAAATAGCCCAGTTGCTCCATGGTCTGGTTGGCGCCGGTGCCGAGCAGCTCGTAGGGCCGGTTGGCCGACAGCACGATCAGCGGCACCCGCGCATAGTTGGCCTCCACCACGGCCGGACCCAGGTTGGCAACCGCGGTGCCCGACGTCATCGCCACGCACACCGGCGCGCCCGCGGCGATCGCCAGCCCGATCGCCAGGTAGCCGGCGGTCCGCTCGTCGATGCGCACGTGCAGCCGGACGCGGCCGGCCCGGTCGGCGTCCTGCAGCGCAAACGCCAGCGGGGCGTTGCGTGACCCCGGGCACAGCACCACGTCGCGGACGCCGCCGCGGATCAGTTCGTCGACGACGACGCGGGCCTGGGCCGTCGAGGGATTCACCCGACTAGCCTACGTCGGGCGTGTCAGGCCTCTGGAGTGGCGAAGAATTGCAGCACCGCGGCGTTGACCGCCTCCGGTCGCTCGAGGAAACCCAGATGCCCGGTGTCGGCGACTTGCTGGTACTGGCCGTTGGGTATCGCGTCGGCGACCTCCCGGCCCAGGTGTGGCGGTGTCACGATGTCGTCGGCGAACCCGAGCACCAGCACCGGGGCGGTGATGTTTCGGTAGGCGGCCAAATGGTTGCCCTGCGGCGAAATGGCACATTGCCGAACTAGCCCGGGCGTGAGCTTGACCGGCCAGACCTTGAACATGCCAATCCATTCGGCCACGGCGTCATCATTGTTCAGCGTCTTCGGCGAGAAGCTCTCCAGCAGCCGAATTTTCGCGTCATAGGAGACCGGCAGCTGGACACCGGAGGCGGCGAACTCGTCTTCGGCGGCGCGGAAGAACTCGCGTGCCCGGTCCAGCCGACCCCGCGTGGCCATCAGCACCGCCCGGCTGACCAGATCGGGCCGGGCCACCATCAGTTCCTGAGCGATGAACGATCCCATCGACACCCCGACGATGCGCACCGGGCCGATACCCAGCGATTCGATCAGCACCGCCGTGTCGGCGACCATGCTCTCCGTCGTGAAACCGTCGGCGTTGGCCGTCGCGCCCACCCCGCGGTTGTCGAAGGTGATGACGCGGTAGCCGGCCTTCACAAAAGCCGGGACCTGATACAGGTGCCAGGTGCGTCCGGCACCGCCACGGCCGGCGATGAAGAGGACCGGCTCACCGGTCCCTTGGTCGTCGTAAGCCAGGTTGGTCACGACGACGAAACTACGCGACGCGCGCGCGGTGGCAGTATCTGGCAGTTCACCGCGTCGACCTGGCAGCGGCCCCTGAGCTCCAATTTCTCCTAAGCGGAATCGACGAGTTCGAGGAGGAGCAACCGACATGGCACAGCTGGCACTGAGGCAGGCCACCATCGAATACCAGGAGTTCGGGCCACAAGATTCGGCGCACCCGCCGGTGTTTTTCGTTCACGGCATCCTCGTCGACGGGCAACTGTGGCACGGCGTTGCCGACAGCCTGGGACGCAGCGGGTACCGCTGCATCGTGCCGACCTTGCCGCTGGGCTCACACACCATCCCGGTCAATGACGCCGCAGCGCTCTCGCTGCCCGGCGTCGCGGAGATCGTCAACGACGCGATCGCGGCGCTCGGCCTGTCCGACGTGACGCTGGTCGGCAGCGACACCGGGGGCGGGATATGCCAACTGGCGGTGGACGCCCGTCCGGACCGGATCGGCCGTCTGGTGCTGACCAACTGCGACGCCTTCGACCAATGCCCGCCGTTCCCGTTCGGCGCGGTGTTCGGCTTGCTTCGCGGCCCGATCTCGATCAAGACCCTGTTCGCGCTGATGCGGATCCCGGCGCTGCGAAACTCTGCGCTTGGCTTCGGCTTGCTGATCAGCCGACCCGATGCCCGTCTCACGGCCGACTGGATAGAGCCGTGCCTGAAAGACACTCGTATCTGCCGTGACCTGGCAGCACTGCTGCGTCAGGTGGCCACTGCCGATCTCACCGAAGTGGCGACCCGCCTCACGCGGTTCGCCAAGCCGGTCACTTTGGTCTGGGGCCAGGGAGATCGGGTTTTCACCCCGAGGTTGGGCCGTCGGCTGGCCGGGGTGTTCAGCAACGGGAAACTGATCGAGGTGCCGGACGCGAAAACCTTCGTCTCGCTGGATGACCCGGATGCGGTGATCGACGCAATCGCGGCCTAGGCAGCTACGCCCAGAACGCGCATTCGTGTCCTTGTGACGCGATCCGATCCAGGATCCGGTTGATGGCCAGTGCGGGCTCGTCGGTCAGGTCGAACCCGGTGAACTGCAGGTCGACCACGACGTTGGACTTCGCCGCCAGTGCCCGGATGTCGGTGTAGTGCTTGTCGCCGGTGATCACGTTGGAGATCATCGTCACGCAACCGGAATCGATCGTCTCGCCGATGCGGTAGGTGTCCTGCCAGTCGTCCGGCCGCGGATAGGCGTACGTCAACTTCCGGCCCGCGCACCCGCGCCATTGGGCGACCTGGTTGGCGACGAAATCCTTTGCAGCCGAGCTATTGTCGAACGTGGCGGCGCTTTGATCGACCCAGTGCGGCGGGCCTCCCCCGGTCACGTCCGACAACCTGACCTCATAGAAGTCGCGGTATCCGCTGCCGTCGTAGGAGCCCGCCATGCTGCTGAACACCGCACCCACACAGCCGGCGGGCTCGTAGATTCCCCGTGCATCGGGCTGGGTCACGGTATCCTCGACGCCGATGTCGTCGAACTTCAGCAGCTGCTTCATTTCATCGAGGCTGAGCAGCAGGGCCGGCAAGCCGTGTGCTTTCCCCGTGGCGCTCGTCGCCGCGCCGGGGCCGACGACGGCGGTTCCGCCGACGGTCGAGGAACAACCGGCTATAGCGAGGCATATCGCCCACGCCGAGACCGCGATGACGCCGAGACGCCGCATCTGCCAAGCATATGGGCGCTAGCGGCCGTTCAGCCGCAGCAATTCAGCGGCGCGCCGCCTTGGCCCGCGCGACCGACAGCGCGCGGTCCCACAGCAGCAGCGTCCCGGCCTTGAGCTGGGCCGGTTTGGCGATATCCCTGGCCATCAGCGCGGTGGCGGCCGCTTTGGTCTTCACCGACGCCTTGGACATGTGGCCGCAGTCGAATGGCGGCTGCGGGTCGTACTCCATCGACAGCTGGATGGCCTTCGCGCGCTCGTCACCACCGATTTGGCCGGCCAGCCACAGCGCAAGGTCGATACCCGCCGACACGCCCGCGCTGGTGATGATGTCGCCTTCGTGCACGACGCGTTCGTCGCCAACTGGGATGGCGCCCAATGTCTTCAGCATGGGCAGCGCTGCCCAATGCGAGGAGGCGCGTTTGCCGTTGAGCAATCCCGCCGCCGCCAGGATGATCGAACCCGAGCACACCGACGCCGTCCAGGTCGCGCCCTGATGCGCCTGACGCACCCAGTCCAGCAGCGTGTCGTCTCGGGCGTGTTCGATGGTGGTCATTCCGCCCGGCACCAAAATCACGTCGGGCGAGGGAGTTTCGGCAAACGAGTGAGTGGCCCCGATGATCAGCACGCCGGAGTCGGCGGTGACCGGGCCGGGTTCGTGCCACACGAAGCGGACCTCGGTATCGGGCAGCCACCGCAGCACCTCGTAGGGGCCGATGAAGTCCAGCGCCGTGAAGCCTGGATACGTCACGATCGCGATCTGTGTCATGCCATGCTCCTTGGGTTCAGGTGAATGTTTTCCGGTAGTGGTCGGGTGGCACGCCGATCCGTCGAATGAAGTTGCGGCGCATGGTTTCCGCGGTACCGAAGCCGCAGCGCGCCGCGATCGTCGCGACGGTGTCTTCGGTCTGCTCGAGTTGGCGCCGCGCGGCCTCGGTGCGGACCCGTTCCACGTATGCGCCCGGCGCCTCGCCGACTTCGTCGGTGAACACTCGGGTGAAATGCCGCGGGCTCATCGCGGCGCGGCGGGCCAGCTCGCAGATGCTGTGCGCGCCACCAGGTTCGGATTCGATCGCATCTTGGACGGCGCGGATTGGTTCGCGCTTGGCGCGCGCTGCCCACACGGGCGCGGCGAACTGCGTCTGCCCGCCGGGCCTGCGCAGATGCAGCACCAGGTACCGGGCCACCGTCTGCGCCAACTCGGTGCCGTGATCCTCCTCGACCAGCGCCAGCGCCAAATCGATGCCCGCACAGACGCCGGCGGCGGTCCACACGCTGGCCGAGCTGCGCACGAAGATCGGATCCGGGTCGACCTCGACCGCCGGGAATTCCCGCGCCAACTGGTCGGTGAAGGCCCAATGGGTCGTCGCCCGGCAACCGTCGAGCAGACCGGTCTGCGCGGCCAGGAAAGCGCCGGTGCACACGGTGACGACCCGGCGGGCATGCGGCGCCGCCGCGGCGATCCAGTCGATGATCCGCGAATCCCTCCGGGCCGCGTGCACGCCGTGGCCGCCGGGCAAGACCAGGGTGTCGATGGGTTCGCTCGGGTCGGGCAGTTCGACGGTGGCGAAGGTCAACCCGGTCTCGGTGGACACCGGTTGCCCGTCGATCGACGCCACGAACGGCTGGTAGGGCTCCTTGCCCTCGGCGGACAACGCCAGTGATGCGCCGGCGAACACATCGAACGGCCCGACCACATCCAGGGGTTGGATGCCCGGGAAGCCGACGATCAAGACCGTTCGTGCCATATCGCTAAGTGTCTGCGACGAACGCGATGGCGTCTACGCCACGTATCCCACAAATCAGGACATGAGCGGGTAGCAGGCCGTGATCCGGTCGATCCACCACTGACGCCGCTGCGGCGGCGCGGCCAGCGCCTGCAGCCGGGCCGGGTCCGGTGTCACGGGCGCGACCGGCAGGTAGCCGTCGACGGGCTCGACAGGTTCGGCGACGTCCTCGACGAACAGCCGCCCGGTGCCGAGCCCGCAGGCGTGCTGCAGTTGCGGCAGGGCCGCAGCGGCGGCCAGTCCGACGCCGATGCCGACGGCCGAATCCAGCGCGCTGGAGATCACCACCGGGATGTCGATCTGCGCGGCGATCTCCAGCAGGGCCGAAATACCGCCCAGCGGAGCCACTTTCAGCACGGCGATGTCGGCGGCGCCGGCGCGGACCACGGCCAGCGGATCGCCGGCTTTGCGGATGCTCTCGTCGGCTGCGATCAGCACGTCTTTCATATCCGGGCGGCGGCGCAGTTCGGCGAGTTCGTCGACGGTGCCGCAGGGCTGCTCGAGATACTCCAGCGGACCGGTTGCGGTCAGCGCGGCGGCGGCCTCGACCGCCTGCGCGACGGTCCAGGCGCCATTGGCGTCGACCCGCACGGTGGGAACCAGGACGCGCACCGCGTCCACGCGGGCGACGTCGTCGGCAAGCGTCTGGCCGGGTTCGGCGACCTTCACCTTTGCGGTGCCCGCGCCGGGGAACCGGGCCAGGATTTCCGGCACCTGGGCGGCGGGGACGGCCGGGACGGTTGCGTTGATGGCGATGCGGTCTCGTCGCTGCGACGGCGACGGCCGATAGGCCGAGTCGAGCCCGGCGGCCAGCCAGTGCGCGGCCTCAGGGTGGTCGTATTCCAGGAAGGCGCCGAATTCACCCCAGCCGGCCGGGCCGTCGATCAGTGCCAGCTCGCGGGTGGTGATGCCGCGGAAGCGCACCCGCATCGGCAGCGCGACGACGTGCAGCCGGTCAAGAACGTCGTCGAGCGTGGGTGTCACTGCGCGTAGACCTGGCGGCCCGCCAGATACGTCGCGCGTACATCGAGGTCGGCGATCTGCTCGGGCGGCACCGTGCGGGGGTCGGCCGACAGCACCACCATGTCGGCGTACTTGCCGACTTCCAGCGAGCCGACGATGTCGTCGGAGAACAGCTGCCAGGCCGCGTCGATGGTCTGCGCCCGGATCGCCTGCTCGACGGTCAGCCGCTCTTCGGGTGCGAGCACGCGGCCGCTGGGCGCGGTGCGGGTGATGGCCACGCTGATGTTGCGCAGCGGCTCCTCCGGCGTGACCGGCGGATCGTTGTGCAGCGAGATGCGCATGCCGGTGGCCACAGCGGATCCTGCTGGCATCCAACGAGATCCGCGTTCCTCGCCGAACAACCCGTCGACGATGACATCACCCCAGTAGTGGATCTGGTCGACGAAGATGCTGCACGTGACGCCGAGGTCGGCGGCGCGCTGGAGTTGCTCGTTTCGGATAGCGCCGACGTGCTCGAGGCGCAACCGATGGTCGCCGCGGGGATGTTGACGCAGCGCTTCTTCGTAGATGTCGAGGATCGTGTCTACTCCGGCGTCCCCCTGCACGTGGCAGGCCATCGGCCAGCCCAGTGGGAAGTACGCCTGGACGATCTCGGCCAGCTGTTCGCGGGTGTAGTTGGCGTGGCCGCAGGAACCGGGTGTCACACCGATTGTGCGGGTGGCGGCGGTGTCCAAGTAGGGGAAGCTCAGGTCGATGTTGCCGATCCACGGTGAGCCGTCCACCCAGATCTTGATGCCGACCTGGCGCAGCATGTCGTCGCCCTCGCCGGGCGTGGCGGCCGTCGACATCTGCGGGTTGGAGATCTCGTAAGTCCGCAGCCGCACCGTCAGGTCTCCGCGCAGGCCCTCGACCAGCGGCCGAAGCGCCGGATCGAACGCCATCTCCGAGCACGTGGTCAGCCCGGCCCGGTTCAGCCGGGCGCACTCGGCGAGCAGCATCGCGGGGTAATCGCTGGGCGCGATGGCGCCGTTCAGCAGCGGAAACACCGCTCCGGTTTCCTCGGCGGTGCCGTCGAGCTCGCCGTTCGCGTCGCGGCCGAAGCGGGCGCCCTTGGGGTCGGCGGTGTCACGATTCAGGCCGGCGCGCTGGGCTGCGCGCGAATTGAAGAAGGCCTTGTGTCCGGAGTTGTGGATGATCACCAGCGGATCGTCCGGTGCGATCTCGTCCAACCAAGTCAGCGTCGGTTCCGGCAGGCCGGACTGCAGCAGCGAGTCCCAGCCGTTGAGGTAGGCGCCGTCGGATCCGCGGCGGGCCACCTCACGGCGAACGGCCTCGACGACGGCGCCCGCGTCACGCATGGTGACCGGCCGGATGTCAACGAGCCGGTCCGACAACGCGATGGCCTCCATCAACGGATGGCCATGCGCCTCAATGAATCCCGGCATGACGCAGCCGTCAACGACATCGACGGTTTGGGTGTCGGGGCCAATGAACGCGGCGACGTCGGACCTGCTACCGACGGCGACGATCCGGCCGTTGGCTACGGCAAGCGCCTCGGCAGTGGGCCGGGCGTCGTCGACGGTCAATACGGTTCCGGTGATGACGACATCTGCATCGGCCATGGACGGAAATCCTAACGATCCGAGGCTGCCGACAGGGTGCGCCAGACACGAATTGCAACACGTTCTAGTCTGGCAACATGAGTCGCGCCGGCGACGATGCTCAAGCGATGCGATGAGGAGGAGCGGCGCCATGGCGGACGAGCTGCTGCGCAACCCGACCCATAACGGCCATCTGTTCGTGGGCGCGCTCAAGCGCCACAAGAACAGGCCGGTGCTGTTCCTCGGCGACACCACGCTGACCGGCGGTCAGCTTGCCGAACGTGTCAGCCAGTACATTCAGGCGTTCGAGGCGCTGGGCGCCGGCTCCGGCGTCACGGTCGGCATGCTGTCGCTCAACCGCCCCGAGGTGCTGATGATCCTCGGCGCCAGCCAGACCCAGGGATATCGGCGGACCGCGCTGCACCCGCTCGGCTCGCTGGACGACCACGCCTATGTGCTCTCCGACGCCGGTGCCACCTCGCTGATCATCGACCCCAACCCGATGTTCGTCGAGCGCGCGCTGGGGCTGCTGGAGAAGGTGGACTCACTCAAGCAGATCCTGACGATCGGTCCGGTGCCGGAGGCGCTGAAGGACCTAAAAGGGCAAGCCGTTGACCTGTCCGCGGAGGCGGCCAAGTACTCCCCGAAGCCACTGGTGGTGGCCGATCTGCCGCCGGACCACATCGGCGGCCTGACCTACACCGGCGGCACCACCGGCAAGCCCAAGGGCGTAATCGGCACCACCGGGAACATCGCCTCCATGACGCAGATCCAGCTGGCGGAGTGGGAATGGCCGGAGCACCCGCGGTTCTTGATGTGCACGCCGCTGTCGCATGCCGGTGCGGCGTTCTTCACACCCACCGTGGTCAAGGGCGGCGAGATGGTCGTGCTGGGGAAGTTCGACCCGGCCGAGGTGCTCAGAGTCATTGAAGAGCAACGTATTACGGCCACCATGCTGGTGCCGTCGATGCTCTACGCGCTGATGGACCACCCGGATTCGCATACCCGCGACCTGTCGTCGCTGGAGATCGTCTACTACGGCGCCTCCGCGATGAACCCGGTCCGGCTGGCCGAGGCGATCCGCCGGTTCGGCCCGATCTTCGCCCAGTACTACGGGCAGTCCGAGGCGCCGATGGCGATCACCTATCTGGCCAAGGGCGATCACGACGAGAAGCGCTTGACCTCCTGCGGGCGCCCGACGCTGTTCGCCCGGGTGGCGCTGCTGGGTGAGGACGGCAAGCCGGTGCCGCAGGGTGAGCCGGGCGAAATCTGTGTCAGCGGCCCGCTGTTGGCCGGCGGCTACTGGCACCTGCCGGAGGCCACCGCCGAGACCTTCAAAGACGGCTGGCTGCACACCGGGGACATGGCCCGCGAGGACGAGGACGGCTTCTACTTCATCGTCGACCGGGTCAAAGACATGATCGTGACCGGCGGCTTCAATGTGTTCCCGCGCGAGGTCGAGGACGTGATCGCCGAGCATCCGGCCGTCGCACAGGTATGCGTGGTCGGCACGCCCGACGAGAAGTGGGGCGAGGCCGTCACCGCGGTGGTGGTACTACGTGCCGACGCGGCCCGCGACGACGCCGCCGTCGACACCATGACCACCGAAATCCAGGCGGCGGTCAAGGATCGCAAGGGCTCGGTGCAGTCGCCCAAGCGGGTGGTGGTCGTCGACGCGTTGCCGCTGACCGGACTGGGCAAGCCGGACAAGAAGGCCGTGCGCGCGCAGTTCTGGGAAGGCGCCGGCCGAGCGGTCGGGTGAGTTTGGTTGTGCCAGTGTGCGGCTGGCTTCACACTCGCGGTCGAGTGTGCGGCTGGCCGCACACGCAGACATCACTGCCAGGGACCGATTCCGCCGATCTTGTCGATGCGGATGTGGGTGACGAAGCCGGGCGGCGCGCCTTCGGGCGGGAACACGTTCGGGTCGGACAGCGTCTGCGCCAGCGTCTTGAGCAGCTCCGGAGCGCCGCCTTCTTCGATCCACGCGGTGCCCTCGATCGACAGGTACGGCCGCATCGCTTTGCCGGGGTCCTCGGTGGACACGATCGTCAACGCGGCGCGGGGATCGCGGCGCAGGTTGCGGACCTTCTTGTGCTCGCCCAGATGGGCGGTCACCAGTTCGTCGCCGTCGGGTGTGGATCGCAGCCCCACCCAGACGACGGTGACCTGAGGGCTGCCGTCGGGATTCAGGGTGACCAGGGTGGCGTCGACGCCGTTGCCGATGAGTTCGCGGGCTGCTTCGTTGAGTTCCATGCAGAGTTCTACCGCTGAGCGCGCCGATTGATTCCCGCGGTGGCCACGCCGGCCACCAGAAGATCGAGCAACCGACCGGTTTGCTCCGGCGAACCGCTGGCCAGCATCACTCCGATCAGGCTGGACAGCACGTCGTCGGCCTGCACATCGGAACGCAGGCTGCCGTCGTCGGCGCCGGCCCGCAGCAGCATGTCGACCGCGCCGATGATGCTGTCGCGCGTCTGACTGGGCTCCATGGCGCCGGACTCGAAGATCGCGTGGAGCGACTCGGCCATCCCGCGCTTGGCGGCGACGAAGGTCGCATAGCGGTCCATCCAGCGGCGCAGCGCCGTCTTGGGCGGATGCCGCTTGAGCAGCTGTTCGGCGGCAGCGGCCACTTCAGCGAGCTCGGTCCGGTAAATCGCCTCCACGAGGGCCTGCCGGTTGGGGAAATGCCGGTAGAGCGTGCCGATGCCGACGCCGGCGTCCCGCGCGATCGACTCCAGCGACACCGGGCGGCCGTCCGCGGCGGCGAATGCCGCGGTCGCCACCTCGAGCAACTTCTCGCGGTTCCGTCGCGCGTCGGACCGGACGCTCCCAGCCAAAGCGGAGGCTCCTCCGTTTCTGCTACCATCAAACAAACAAGCGGAGGGTCCTCCGCATTTCTCCAGTATCGCACGCGAGAGGGAGCACCATGACAGACAAGCCACACCCCGGCGGTCCAGGAGGCTCGAGCAGCATCGGCACCAACCCGGTTGCCCGGGTCGGCTACGGCGCCATGCAACTGTTCGAGGCCTCGTTTGACGACGCGGTCGCGGTGCTGCGTCGCGCGGTCGAGCTCGGCGTCAACCACATCGACACCGCGTCGTTTTACGGCCCCGGCGAGGTGAACCGCCGGATCCGCGAGGCGCTGGCGCCCTACCCCGACGACCTGGTCATCGTCAGCAAGGTGGGTGCGCGATACACCGGCGATCAACCGGTGCCCCTGGCCGCGGCGCAACGGCCGGCCGAGCTGCGCGCCGCCGTGGAAGACGACCTGCGCCAGCTGGGCCTCGACCAGATACCGGTTGTCAATCTGCGACGTCTCGACCTCGGTCCCGGCCTGGCCGCCGAGGGTGATCAGATCGTCGACGTTGACGACCAGTTGGCCGAGATGATCGCGCTGCGCGACGAGGGCAAGATCGGCGCGATCGGTGTCAGCAGCGTGCCGCTCGACGTGCTGCGGCGCGCGCTGCCCGCCGGCATCGCGTGCGTGCAGAACGCCTACAGCCTGCTCGACCGCTCGCAGGAGGAGATGCTCGACGTCAGCAGGACCGAAAACATAGCCTGGGTGCCGTACTTCCCGCTCGGGTCGGCGTTCCCCGGCTTCCCCAAGGTCGCCGACAACCCGGTGGTGGTCGACATCGCCGGCGAAATCGGCGCGACACCTTCCCAGGTCGGGCTGGCGTGGCTGCTGGCGCACGCACCGAATACGTTGCTGATACCGGGAACACGGTCGATCGCGCATCTCGAGGAGAACCTCGGCGCGGGCGACGTCGCGCTGAGCGCCGAGGCGATCGGCCGGCTGGACGCGGTCACCGCTCCGGGCGCCGACGCGATCGGGCACGGCATCGAGAGGTTCATCGAGCAGAGCTGAGGGTCAGCCGATCGCTGCGCCGACTAGATGACCGATCAGGTAGGTGACCGCGAGAGCCAGGCCCCCACCGACGAAATTGCGTAGCACTGCACGATGCTTCGGCGCCCCACCCAGACCGGCCGACGCCGCGCCGGTGATCACCAGGGCCAGTAGCACCGCCGCGACGGTGATCGGGATCCGCAGCGCGACCGGCGCGGACAGGATCGCGATCAGCGGCAGCAGCGCGCCGACGGCGAACGACAACGCCGACGACAATGCGGCCTGCCACGGGTTGGTCAGATCCTCGGGATCGAACCCGAGCTCGACCTCGGCGTGCGCGGCGATCGGATCATGGTCGGTGAGTTCCTCGGCGACGGTCCACGCCGTCGCCGCCGACAACCCTTTGGCCTCATACAGCGCCGCGAGTTCTTCGAGCTCGGCGCCGGGGTCCGCGCGAAGCTCCCGGCGTTCCTGCCGCAGCAGCGCCTGCTCGGTGTCGCGCTGCGCGCTGACCGACACGTATTCGCCCAGCGCCATCGACACCGCGCCCGCCGCCAAACCGGCGACGCCCGCGGTCATGATCGGGCCGCGAGCGACCGTCGCCGCGGCAACGCCGACGACGATGCCCGCGGTTGAGACAATCCCGTCGTTGGCGCCGAGCACACCGGCGCGTAACCAGTTCAAACGGGCCGACACCGAACCCAGGTGCGGCTCATGCGGATGCGACGTAGGCACGGAGCCAAACATAGCGCTGGCCCGTGACGAGTACCGTCGCCGGTATGCCGAGCAGCGAATCAGTCCGGGCGCCGTGGTGGCTCAAACCGGCTAACAAGGTCTTCATCCAGATGTCGCGATTGGGCATGAGTTTCGGCGGCGAGAGCCCGGTCGTCTTGACGGTGACCGGACGCAAATCCGGACGCGAGCGCTCGACCCCGGTCACCCCGATGACCGTGGGCGGCAAGGAATACGTCGTCGCCGGATTCCCCGGTGCCGACTGGGTAGCCAACGTGCGAGCCGCCGGACAGGTTCGGCTGGCCCGCGGCCGAAACATACGACGGGTGAACATGGTCGAGTTGTCCGCCGACGATGCGCGGCCGTTGTTGCGGGCGTTCCCGACCGAAGTGCCCACTGGCGTCGGCTTCATGAAGCGGTCCGGACTCGTCACCGAAGGCAGGCCCGAGGAATTCGAGGCGCTGGCCGGACGCTGCGCGGTGTTCCGGCTGGACCCGGTGTAACCCGATGAGTGACAACCCTTTCCACGCTGAAGACTGGAAACCGGTCGACGGCTTCGCCGAGCTGACCGATATCACGTATCACCGCCACGTCGCAGACGCGACCGTGCGGGTGGCGTTCAATCGGCCCGAGGTGCGCAACGCGTTTCGGCCGCACACCGTCGACGAGCTCTACCGGGTGCTCGATCACGCCCGGATGTCGCCCGACGTCGGCGTCGTGCTGTTGACCGGCAACGGGCCGTCACCCAAGGACGGCGGGTGGGCGTTCTGCTCCGGCGGGGATCAGCGCATCCGCGGGCGCAGCGGCTACCAGTACGCCGCCGGCGAGACCGCGGACACCGTTGACGCAGCCCGTGCCGGCCGGTTGCACATCCTCGAGGTGCAGCGGCTGATCCGATTCATGCCCAAGGTGGTGATCTGCCTGGTCAACGGCTGGGCCGCGGGCGGCGGGCATAGCCTGCACGTGACCTGCGACCTCACCTTGGCCAGCCGCGAGCACGCCCGGTTCAAGCAGACCGACGCCGACGTCGGCAGCTTCGACGGCGGCTACGGCAGCGCATACCTGGCCCGGCAGGTCGGCCAGAAGTTCGCCCGCGAGATCTTCTTCCTCGG
>DATFYT010000015.1:0-2826 GCA_035314925.1 Mycobacterium sp.
TAGAGCGCGCGCTTGTTCGAGAAGTAATGATTGATTGCCGGTCGGGTCAGGTCAGCGCGGATCGCGATCGCCTGGAAGGTGGCCGCGTCGTATCCGCGTTCGCTGAACACTTCGCGAGCAGCGCGCAAAATGCGCTTCCGCGTCTCGGCCGCCTTCGCTGCAGGGGGGCGACCCGGTCCCCGGCTCGCCGGCTGCACCACGGATAAATTGTGCCATAAGTCACACTTTTAACCGCTTGCTTAGCCGAAGCTAGTTGTTAGCTGTGCGGCCTCGCGGCGGTGTGAGGCATCAACCCGTCGGGCGGAATGCTGCCGAACTTTCCGGCCTGGAAATCCTCGAGCGCTTGGATCAACTCCGCCTTGGTGTTCATCACGAACGGCCCGTAATGAAAGACCGGCTCGCGGATCGGCCGGCCGCCCAGAAGCAGCACCTCCAGCGAAGGTCTGCGCGACTCCTGCGATGCCGCGGCGGCGACGCTGATCCGGTCGCCGGGACCGAGCACCGCCAACTGGCCCTGCTCGATCGGATGTCCGATCGGGCCGACCGATCCGCGCCCGGAAAGTACGTAGACCAGCGCGTTGTGGTCGCGGTTCCACGGAATGTTCAGCCGCGCGCCGGGTTCAACGGTGGCGTGCACCATCGTGATCGGTGTGTGCGTGACGCCGGGGCCGCGGTGACCATCGAGATCCCCTGCGATGACACGGATTAACGCTCCGCCGTCGTCGGAGGACAGCAACGCGACGTCAGCGCCAGCGATGGCCTGATAACGGGGTGTCGCGAACTTGTCCTTCTTCGGCAGGTTCACCCACAGCTGGATGCCGTGGAACACGCCCCCGCTTTCGACCAGGTCGGCCGGCGGCGTTTCGATGTGCAGGATGCCGGCGCCCGCCGTCATCCATTGGGTGGCGCCGTCGGTGATCAAGCCGCCACCGCCGTGCGAGTCCTGGTGTGCGAACCGCCCGTCGATCATGTAGGTGACGGTCTCGAACCCGCGGTGCGGGTGCCAGTCGGTCCCCCTGGGCTCGCCGGGCTGGTACTCCACCTCGCCCATCTGGTCCATGTGTACGAACGGATCCAGTGCGGCGGTGCTGACTCCGGCGAACGCCCGGACCACCGGGAATCCTTCACCCTCGTAGCCGTGCGGACCGGTGGTGATCGAGCGGACCGGGCGTTCCGTGTCGGCGGGATCAGCCGCCGACACCCGCGCCAAGGTCAACGTGTCTGCGGTTATTGCGGGCATCTTTACCTCCATCAAACGTGCCTACCGGATATAACCGGACCGCGGTCCGATTATTCCCCCGCGGGCCGCTGCTAACCTCACTGGCGATGCTCCAGCTAGACGACACCGATACCGACCGCGGCGGTCGATTGGGCCGCTTCATCAGAAATCTCGAATATCTCTACAAATGGCTCTTGCTGGGCATCATCATCGGCCTGGTCGCCGGCCTCGGCGCCGTGATCTTCTACCTGACGTTGCGCTACACCACTCATTTTTTGCTGGGCTATGTGGCCGGTTACCACTTGCCTACCCCGCTCGTCGAAGGCGGCAGTCCGGGTTCTCCCCACTACTCGAGGCCGTGGGCGCTGCCGCTGGTGACGACGGGTGGTGCGCTGGTATCGGCGTTGATCGTGGCCAAGTTTGCTCCCGAGGCTAGCGGCCACGGCACCGACAGCGCGATCGAGGCGATCCACACCGATCCGCGACACATCCGGGCCCGGGTCGTCGTCGTCAAGATGATCTCGAGCGCCCTCACCATCGGCTCGGGCGGCTCAGCCGGCCGTGAAGGGCCCGCGGCCCAGATCTCAGCCGGCTTCTCGTCAATGCTGGCGCGCCGACTGCACCTCTCCGACCAAGACGGCCGAATCCTGGTGTCGTTGGGAGTAGGCGCGGGCATCGGCGCCATCTTCGGCGCGCCCCTGGGTGGCGCGGTCCTGGCGGCATCGATCATCTACCGCGAAGACCTCGAATACCGCGTGCTCTACCCCGGTTTTGTCACCTCGGCAACGGCTTTTGCCGTTTTCGGCTCGTTCCTGGGCTTCGACCCGATGTTCGGCTATATCGACGCCGAATACCGCTTCGAGAGCGCCTGGCCGCTGCTGTGGTTCGTCGTTTTGGGCGTCGTCGCGGCAACCGTGGGTTATCTCTACGCGCGCATCTTCTACGCCACCGAAGCACTGACGACACGACTCCGGGGCGGCCCGGTGCTCTGGCCCACCATCGGCGGCCTGCTGGTCGGCATGTTGGGTTTGGCGATTCCCCAGATCCTGGCCAGCGGCTACGGCTGGGTACAGCTCGCCACCACCAAGGCCGGACTGCTGACGATTCCGTTATGGATCGTCCTTGTCCTGCCGATCGCCAAAATCGTCGCCACGTCACTGTCGATCGGCACCGGCGGATCCGGTGGGATCTTCGGGCCCGGGATCGTGATCGGGGCGTTCGTCGGCGCGGCGATCTGGCGGCTGGGCGACATATTCCATCTTCCGGGTGTGCCTGCCAGCCCGGGCATCTTCGTGGTGGTCGGGATGATGGCGTGTTTCGGCAGCGTCGCGCACGCACCGCTGGCCATCTTGATCATGGTGGCCGAGATGACCGGGTCGTTCTCGGTGGTGCCCGGCGCGATCATCGCGGTCGGGATCGCCTCATTGCTGATGCACCACACCAAGGTGTCGATCTACCGTTCGCAGCGCCTCAACCGGGAAACCGCCGAAGTCGAACGCCTACAGGCCGCGGCCGCCGGGCCCTGATCGACGGAAGACGTTCGGCGCCTGGCGCAGTCATCAGCTTTTGCGCCGGGCGGTTTTCGCCGCGGTCCGTTCGGTGGAAGA
>DATFYT010000016.1:0-5609 GCA_035314925.1 Mycobacterium sp.
GCGGCCGGCCATCACGTGCTGGCCGCCACCCGCGAACCTGCGCGACTTGCTCGCATGGGCTGGTTCGAGGACGTCACCCCGGTCACTCTGGACGCCTCCGATGCCGAGTCGGTTCGCGCGGCGTTCGGCGCCGCCGGCCCGGTCGACGTCGTCTATTACTTGGTCCACGCGATCGGTCAGCCAGGGTTTCGCGACGCCGACCGGGACGCGGCCGGCAACCTCGCCGCGGCTGCCAAGGACGCCGATGTGCGCCGCATCGTCTATCTGGGCGGCTTCGTCCCTGACGACCCCGATGGGGCGCTGTCCGAACATCTCACCAGTCGGGCCGAGGTAGCCCAGGCGCTGACGATCGACGGCGGTCCGGAAGTGGTGTGGCTCGGCGCGGCATTGATTTTCGGCGCCGGCTCGACGTCATTCGAGATGTTGCGCTATGTCGGTGATCGGTTCCCGGTCATTCCAATCCCAGCCTGGATGGACAACCCGATCGACCCGATTTCCATTCGGGACGTGCTGCATTACTTGGTCGCCGCCGCCGATGCCGGACAAGTACCGGCGGGCGCCTATGACATCGCCGGCCCGGACCGGACGTCATACCACGCACTGCTGAAAACCTATGCGCAGATTTCCGGCAAGTGGCACACCAGTCTGCCTGCGCCCGGAGTGAATACCGCGCTGGCGTCATGGATTACGGCAGTGGCGCTGCCGGTGCCCGAGGGGTTGGCTGCCGATTTGGTTGAGTCGCTGGATCACCCGATGCAGGCGGCCGGCTCCGGTCTGCGTGACCTGGTTCCCGACCCTCCCGATGGGCTGCTTCTGGTCGAGGAGGCGATCACCCGGGCACTGTCGAGCCGCCGCCCGCTTCCGGTCAACGCGCTGGCCGATCCACACCACCTTGCCGACAGCGATCCGGCGTGGGCCGGGGGCGATACCCTCCGGCTGCGACGACTCGCGGGGAGGGTGACACCATCGGTCGCGCGGCCCGGTCTAGCGTTGTTCGATGCCGTCCCCGGGCCCATCGCCGGCGCACTGCGAACCGGCCTTGACATGCTGATCACTCTGACACCGAAGGTGCGTCTCGCATGACTGACCGCGCCGGTCGCGATGCAGTGGGGGCACCCCCAGCCGCGCAGCGGCGAGGGGGACGAAGCGATGAGGAGGAGTGGCGCCCATGACTGACCTGAGCAGTTCTCCCAAGACCAGCGCGCTGGCCGAGATCCGTGCCGGGATAGTCAATGTCGCTGTGCCGCACAACGAACCGCCAGCAGTGAAGCGACGTCGGCGGATCGTCGTCGCGATCGTGCTGCTGCTCGGCGCGGGGGTGCTGGGTCTGGCCCTGCGACGGCACCCCGGCGAGTCGAGCTTCTACTGGCTGGCGCTGGCGCTGGCGGCGGTGTGGGCGCTGGGGTCATTCGCGTCAGGGCCGTTGCATCTCGGCGGTGCCCGCTGGCGTGGCCGCAACCAGCGCCCGGTGGTCAGCGGCACGGTGATCGGCCTGCTGCTCGGCGGCGTGTTCGTGCTCGGTGGCTTGATCGCCAGAGAGATCCCCGCGGTCGCCGAGCTGATTACCAGCTTGCTGCACTACACGGACCAGGGATCGTGGCGGCTCACGATGACCGTCGCCCTGGTCGGCGGCATCGCTGAGGAATTGTTCTATCGCGGCGCGCTCTACACCGCGCTGGGCCGCTACCACCCGGCGCTCGTCTCGACGGTCGTGTACGTGGCCGCCACGTTGGCTAGTGGCAACCCGATGCTTGCGTTCGCCGCCATCATCCTTGGGACGGTGTGTGCCTTGGAACGCCGCGCCACCGGCGGGGTGCTGGCGCCGATCCTGACCCACTTCGTCTGGACCCTGGTCGTACTGCTTGCGTTGCCCCCGCTGTTCGGTCTGTGAACGCGCCGCAATCAGCTGTCGGTGAAGTTGGCTGACCGACGCTCTTGGAAAGCCCTTGCGCCCTCGCGGAAGTCGTGTGATATCAGCAGCACCGACTGGCCGTCGAGTTCACGCTGCAGCGCAGCCTCCAACTCGGAAAGAGTCGCACCGTTGATGGCGTCCTTGGTCTTGGCGAACGCCACCGCCGGCCCGGACAGCAATCCGGACACCACCTTGTCCACCTCGGCCTCGAAGTCCTCAGCCGGGTAGACAGCGCTGATCAGGCCGCAAGCCAGCGCGTCGGCGGCAGGCAGTCGCTCGGCCAGCAGCGCCATTTGCATCGCGCGCATTCGGCCGATCGCGGCGGCGATCAGCGCCGAGGCGCCGCCGTCGGGCATCAGGCCGATCTTGGTGAAGGCGAGCATGAAAAACGCCGCGTCCGAAGCCAATACCAGGTCGCAGGCCAGCGCCAGCGAGACACCGACACCGGCCGCCGGTCCCTGGACGACCGCGACGACCGGACGGGGCAGCGCGGTGATCGCCCGGACCACACGGTTGGCCGCCACAATCAGTTCATCGCCGGGGCCGGCGCCCGCCACGTCGTCGGCGCTCATTCCCGCACCGGAACAGAAGCCGCGGCCCGCGCCGCCCAACCGCACCACTTTCACCCGCGGATCATTGGCCGCCTGCTCCATCGCATCGGCGATTCCGACGAACACCGGCAGCGTCAGCGAATTCAGGCTGTCCGGACGATCGATCGTCACCGAAAGCACCCCGTCGGCAAGGGTGACGGCAAGTCCGTCGACGGGCGCGAGGGTGTCGATTCCGGAATCGATGGCGGTCATGAGGATCACCATAAGCGACCGGGGTGCAGCGCTGCTTGGCCCGACTGCGAAGATGCGAACGTGTGATTAGTGGCGACCCGCTGCGCCCGGCTTCGCCGCGCTGGCGATCGCCACGTAGTTGGTCTTTTGACAAGGAGGTCGCTAGATGGCGGGACCGCTGACAGGGCTGCGGGTGATTGAGCTGGCCGGTATCGGGCCGGGGCCGCACGCTGCGATGATCCTCGGTGACCTCGGCGCCGACGTCGTGCGCGTCGACCGACCCGGAGCCAGTGGCGCGGACCCCATGCTGCGCAACCGGCGCTTCGTCGTCGCCGACCTCAAATCCGACGAGGGCCGCGAGCTCGTCCTCAAGCTGGTCGCCAAGGCCGACGTGCTGATCGAGGGTTATCGCCCGGGCGTCACCGAGCGCTTGGGCCTCGGCCCGGAAGACTGCGCCGAGGTGAACGACCGGCTGGTCTACGCCCGGATGACGGGCTGGGGTCAAACAGGCCCGCGCAGCCAGCAGGCCGGCCACGACATCAACTACATCTCGCTCAACGGCGTGCTGCACTCGATCGGCCGGGTCAACGAGCGGCCGGTACCGCCGCTGAACCTGGTCGGCGACTTCGGCGGCGGGTCGATGTTTCTGTTGGTCGGCATCCTGGCAGCGCTGTGGGAGCGGCAGAACTCCGGCAAGGGACAGGTCGTCGACGCCGCGATGATCGACGGCTCGTCGGTGCTGGTGCAGATGATGTGGGCGATGCGCGCCATGGACATGTGGACCGACGAGCGGGGCACCAACATGCTCGACGGCGGCGCGCCCTACTACGACACCTACGAATGCGCGGACGGTCGCTACGTCGCGGTGGGTGCGATCGAGCCGCAGTTCTACGCGGCGATGCTGGCCGGGCTTGGCTTGGACGCCGCCGACCTGCCGAAGCAAAACGACCGCACCCGCTGGCCCGAGCTGCGGGCCCGGTTCACCGAGGTGTTCGCCAGCCGCGACCGTGACCACTGGGCGAAGGTGTTCGCTGATTCGGACGCCTGCGTGACGCCCGTTCTGGCCTTCGGTGAGGTGGAGACCGAGCCGCACGTCACCGAGCGGAATACCTTCTACCAGACCGGCGGCGGATTGCAGCCGCTACCGGCACCGCGGTTTTCGCGCACGGTTCCCGGTGAGCCGCGCCCGCCGGGCGAGCCCGGAGCCGACACCGAAGCCGTCCTCAGCGACTGGGTATAGTCCCGACCAACCAGTAGGTCGGTTCCTGTGGGGGAGCGGCCGGACCGACCGAAAGGAACATTTGCGTGGAGATCAGGGATGCCGTAGCACTCGTCACCGGTGGGGCCTCAGGCCTTGGTCTGGCCACCACCCAGCGCCTGCTGGACGCCGGTGCGCAGGTGGTCGTGCTCGACCTCAAAGGCGAGGAGGTCGTCCGTGAGCTCGGCGATCGTGCGCGCTTCGCACCCGCCGACGTCACCGACGAGAAGGCGGTCACCTCGGCTTTGGATATCGCCGAGTCGCTTGGCCCGCTGCGCATCGTGGTCAACTGCGCCGGCACCGGCAACGCTATCCGCGTGCTGGGCAAGGACGGTGTCTTCCCGCTGGATCTCTTCCGCATCGTCGTGGAGATCAACCTGATCGGCACCTTCAACGTGTTGCGGCTGGGGGCCGAGCGGATCGCCAAGAACGACCTGATCGGCGAAGAGCGCGGCGTCATCATCAACACCGCCTCGGTGGCGGCGTACGACGGCCAGATCGGTCAGGCCGCCTACTCCGCATCCAAGGGCGGCGTGGTCGGCATGACGCTGCCGATCGCGCGCGACCTGGCCAGCAAGGCCATCCGGGTGATGACGATCGCCCCCGGCCTGTTCGACACCCCGTTGCTGGCCGGCCTGCCCGAGCCGGCCCGGCAGTCGCTCGGCCAGCAGGTGCCGCACCCCAGCCGTCTCGGTAATCCCGACGAGTACGGCGCGCTGGCCGTGCACATCGTCGAGAACCCGATGCTCAACGGTGAGGTCATCCGGCTTGACGGCGCGATCCGGATGGCCCCGAGGTAGTAGTCGACGCAAAAAAAGTCCCCGCGATGGCGGGGACTTAAAACAACAGGGCAACGGCAAAGGTGCAGTTGAGGCTCGCAGCCGCCTCGTCGCCCGGCGCGCCCGCAACAACAGGCGCGTTATGCGCAGCTCAGCTCGCAGTTGGCAGCGGGTGCCAGTCGTCGAGTTGCTCCGAGGTCTCGCCCTCTACCAGCACGTCACCGTGGTAAAGAGCCTCGAAATCAGCTTTGATCACGTCGGCACTCGACTCGTCGATCCACATGTAGATGAGCCTATTAGTCACCTTTAAGGAATCCTTGAGTCACGATTCGGAAAACGTTGGCAATATTACCGTCGGGTAGGGTGGCGACTCCTCTGGACGTCCTGTCCGGCTTCCTGGATGTTCGTCGCGTATCCAATTAGCAGCCGATAGGCTCCGCAAAATGTCCTGGTTAATCCGGATTTGAGTTGAACCATCGCGGATGCCGGGCACGTATCTATTGGTAGGGCGTCGGAGGGCGCTCTCGACGTTGCGTTTGCTACGTTATCGCTGATAAGTTAGCGCAGATAGCAACGGCGGAGGGAAGGATACGCATGCTGCAGCAGATCGCTCGTCTTGCCATCGCCGCGCCGCGGCGAATTCTTGCAGTCGCAGCTCTGGTCATGGCGGCCGCCGCAATCTTTGGGCTCCCGGCCGCCAAGAGCCTGTCCGCCGGTGGCTTTCAGGACCCAGAATCCGAGTCGGCGCGAGCCCTTCACCAGTTGACCGACAAGTTCGGGCAGAGCGATCAGCAGCTGGTGATCCTGGTGACCGCGCCCGGCGGAGCACAAAGCGGCCAAGCCCGCCAGGTCGGCACCGACATCGTCGATCAGGTGAA
>DATFYT010000017.1:0-12659 GCA_035314925.1 Mycobacterium sp.
CTCGCTTGTCGGTCAGGTGCCCGCAACGTTTCGGGAATGCTTGGTCCTCCAATTGGATTGCGGCGACGCCCGCCTGCTCGTAAAGACGGACGGTGCGCACCACGTTCATCGGCGCGCCGTAGCCGGTGTCGGCGTCGGCGATCAGTGGAACGTCGCCGAGCACACCGACAAGCATTCGGGCCCGCTCGGCCATCTCGGTGCCGGTCACCAGTCCGATATCCGGCAGGCCGAACCCGGAAGCCGCCACTCCGGCGCCGGTCATGTACGCCGCCGCCTGACCGGTGCGCTGCGCCAGATGTGCTGTTATCCCGTCGAAAACACCTGGAGCGACGATGAGTTCGCCGTCATCGAGCAGGGCACGCAATTTTTCTCGGGCCGATGTGGTGGCCATCTGTCGTCCTTTCAGTCGAGTGTGCCGGCGACGGGCGGGGCCAGTAGATCGACGAGGGCACCGACGTCGTCGAGGTCCTCGAGGCCGACCACCGCACGCTCGATCGCGTCGGCGCGGTCGCGGCTGGTGACCCGGTCGGCCAGGGCATGGAATTTGGTGACCAGCTCCTCGTTGGTGACCGGGTCCCACGGCGCGCCATGGGGTGCGACGACGCGGGTGTGATGCACGCCGCCGTCGCGGGTGGTTACCGAGAGGTCGGTGCGGAACCGCTCGGTAAGGGGGCCGTCGCCCAGCGACTCGTCCAGGTGCACGTCGGTGACGTCGATCAGCGACCAGATGTCGTCTGCGCCCAGGCGCGCAGGGGTGAATTGCTCGGGCAGAGCGTTACCGTCGAGCAACGTGGCGGCGGTCGCGTAGCCGATGTTCATCTGGGCGCCGATCGCGGTCAGCGGCCGCTCGGGCTTCCACCAGCCGTGCTTGTACACAGTCTCGCCCACGGTGATGTCGATCTTCGAGATGTCCCCGGGGACAAGCGATTGGCGCAGCTGCCGGGCCGCGTCGACGGCTCCGTGCAGGCCACCCATGACCGCGTAGGACTTGACCATGATGATGCTGGTCTCCCAGCGCTCACCCAGTTGCTCGGTCAGCAATGACGCGTCGGGATTGTGGCCTTCGCCGAAAACACTGAGGAATCCGCCGTATTCACGCTCGAATACCCGTTTGATGCCGGTGTAATTCGCCGCCGCCAGCCCGGCGGCGTAGAAGCCGTTGCGGGCGGCGAACCCGTGGTGCATGCGCTTGCTCATCGCCTCGTACTGCGCGGCCATCAGCCCCGCCGACTGGGTGCCGGCGAGGCCCAGTGCATCTTCCAACTGTGCGGGGGAGAGCCCGCGCAGTTTGCCGGATGCCATTGCCGCGGAGTGGGTGCCGAAGACCGGTCCCGAGTGCCAGCCGCGGTCGAGCATCTGCGTGCCGTGCAGCGCATAGCCGACGCGAGGGCCGACCTCGAAGCCGGTGATGGCCCCGAGCAGAAAGTCCACGCCGGTCGTGGCTCCCGACAGCGCGGTCGCCGTGGACAGCAGTGCAGGGATGACCAGCGAGCAGCTGTGCACCGGGGCGATCGGGTGGAAGTCGTCGAGCTCGAAACCCTGGATGAAGGTGCCGTTGAGCACCGCCGCTGCCGGCCCGCTGGTGGACAGCCCGGTGCCGATCACCACGACGTCGCCCGTGTTCTCCAGATCCAGGACGGCGTTGGTGGCGACCCGTGACCAGGGCAGTTGCGAACCGATCAGGGCGCAACCAATGCCGTCGAGCAACAGGTGTTTGGCCCGTTCGACGACGTCACGTGGCACGTCGTCAAGTGTCACGTCGGCGACCCAGGTGGCGAGCCGTCCGGTCGGTCCGTTCGGATCGGTGGTGGCGGCCTGCTGTACCGCGGTCATTGTCTGCCTCCATCCGCTGTTGTATGCTTGTTATATACTTATAACAAATGATAACGATGTCGGCAAGGGAGTGTGCGAACATTGATGCTCATGCAGGAGACCGGCGGTGTGGTCGGACCGGTGAACACCGGCGCTGGGGTGCCGCTGCATCGTCAGCTCTTCTTGGTTTTGCACGACGAGATCCTCCGAGGCGCGATGGCGCCGGGCGATGCGCTGCCCACCGAGCAGGCGCTGTGCGATCAGTTCGGCGTGTCCCGCATCACCGTGCGTCGGGCGCTGGCCGATCTGGCCGAGCAGGGCTACATCGAACGCCGGCACGGCGTCGGATCGTTCGTTCGTCAACGCGTCCAATCCGATGAGGTGCCTCTAGTCGGCTCGTATATGGACGGTCTTCGGCAGGCGCAATTCCAGACGTCCATCGACGTGGTTGAGCATGACCAGCGCACGCCCCCGTCCTTGATCGGCGATGCGCTCGGGGTGACCACCGGAATGCTGCACATTCTGCGGGTGCGCCGCGAGCGCAGAACTCGCGAGCCGCTGATGGTCACGGAAGCCTGGCTGCCAACGGATCTCGCCGGCACGTTGAGCAGTTCAGCGCTGAAGCGCAAACCGCTCTACGAGTTGCTCTCTACCGCCGGTGTCGTCATCGACCGGATGCAGCATGAGATCACGGCGGAGATCGCGGGTCCGCGCAACGCGCGTCTACTCAACACGGCGATCGGTTCGGCCCTGCTTCGGGTCAACCGTCTTGTGTTCGTGGCGGATTCGCCACATCACTACGTCTCGATCCTGCTCTCGCCCAGCCGCAGTCGGGTGCTGATGAGCCAGACCGCCGACGAACTCCAAACGGGTGACGGCCTGGCGATCGCCCACGATGTGCGTCGAGAGGCCGCGGGCGGCCGTGCGCGCCTTAGCTGACGTCGAACAGCGATTGCGGCGGCTTAACGTGACTGCCGCGCAGGTGGACCGTGCGGGGCGAACCATCATCCAGGTCGGGGATGTGTCGTGCCCGGTTCATGTTCATTCCATGCGGAAATCGATCATGAGTGCGCTTTTCGGCCAGGCCTACGACCGAGGTCAGATTGATCTCGATGCGACGCTGGGCCAACTGGGGATCGATGACACACCGTCGCTGACGGACAACGAAAAATCGGCCACGATTAACGATCTTCTCGCGGCACGCTCCGGCGTCTACCTGCCCACTGAAGGCGGTGACGGGCTGGGACGTCCGGCCCGGGGGTCGCACCCGCCAGGCGCGTTCTGGTGTTACAACAACTGGGATTTCAACGTTCTGGGAAACATTTACGAACGCATTACCGGTCGCAGCGTGTTCGTTGCATTCGACCACGATCTGGCGCGCCCGCTGGGGATGATCGATTGGGACGTCTATCAACACGGGTCGTACCAGTACCGCGCCGATATCCTCGGTGGCACAACCCGGTACCCGAACTATACGTTTCATCTGTCGGCGCGAGACCTCGCCAGGATCGGGCGGCTCTACCTCAACAATGGTCTCTGGAACGGTCGGCAGCTGCTCTCACCAGAATGGATTGCGCGCAGCACTGACCCAGTCTCGCGCACGAACCATCCGGCCGGACTGCTTGGGATGTACGGCTATTGCTGGTGGGTCGCGGGCCCGTCTGATGAGCTCAGCGACATAGGAATTACGGACACCCGCTATTCCGCGATCGGCTTCGGCGGGAACTTTCTGACTGTGCTCCCTGACATCGACTCGGTGGTTACCGTCGTGACGGGCTCGTCAACATCGCAACCCGAGCCGATGACCAACGACGACTACCACGAGCTGCTGGTCCACCTCGCTGCCGCCCTTTCCTGACGGCAGCGGACAAGTTAGCGGATCAGCCCGACGCCGGGGATGAAGCGGCCGACACTGGCTGTATAGCCGCGGTAAGCCGCACCGTGTTTGTCCCGCAGGTATGGTTCCTCGACCCGGCGCACCTGCAGCTCGAGCGCGGTAACGGGGAGGATCAAGCCGGCGAAGGTCGCGAAATTCGGTGTCACTAAAGCGATCCCGAAGTCGAATGTGAGCATCGCGGTGTAGATGGGGTTACGCACCCGCCCGAACATGCCGGTGTGCACAAGCGGGGTCGTTTCGCTCGCGTCCACACCGACGCGCCAGGAATCTCCCATGTCGAGCTGAGCCCACACCGTCAGCACGATACCCAGTACCGCCAACGCGATTCCCGCGATCTGAATCCCTTCAACCTGCAGGCCGGGCAGGGGAGCGATGGCGCCGGACAGCTGCAGCAACGGGCCGGCCACCGCGACGACCAGCGCAACGACGAAGCCCACTCCGGCGACCCATTCCACTGAGCCAATCGTGCCGCTGATACCGCGCAACCCGGTCGATCCGGTTCGCCGGCGTTGAAGCCAAGCGCGCCAGGCGAATCCGAGCAGACCGAACACCGTGAGCAGCGCCAGCGCGATCTCAGCCGCAGCAGCGGGCGACATCGTCACAGCCGTCCGTCGACGCGCAGGTCGGGATGCACCCAGTTCGGCGACCGGCGTTCTTTGAATGCGACGAAACCCTCGACGGCCTCGGCGCTTTCGATGCTGGCTTCCATCCCGATCCGGTCGAAGAGGCCAAGGTAGTTGTCCAGGCTGGACTTGACGATCCGTCGCGCGCCGGGCGCGGTACGGCAACACTGCGCCAGCACTTCCTTGGCCGCGGCTGTCAGCTCGTCGTGCGGCACCATCCGCGCGACCATGCCCCACTCGACGGCTTCCGACGCGGACAGCGTCCGCCCGGTCAGCATCAGATCGCGGGTGCGGATCGGGCCCACGATGCGCGCCAGCATTTGGCTGTAATAGGTGTCGGCGATACCGCGGTACAGCTCGGGGACCCGGAAGGTCGCCCGCTCGCTGACCACCGCGACGTCGCTGCACATCGCGATCTGCAGCCCGCCGCCCTGGCACAGCCCGTTGACCGCGGAGACCACCGGCTTGGCTGACTTCCGCAGCGTGTCGAACGGTGTGACGTCCATCGACAGTGCCGATCCCCACTGCATCCAGTTGTCGGCTCCGCCGCCGCCCAGGTCGCCGCCCGGCGCGAACACGTCACCGGTTCCCGTGATGAGCAGCCCCGCCAGATCCGCGTCGGCGTTGACCCGCGAGACCGCGTAGCGGATCCCGAAGTACATCGCCGGTGTCATCGCGTTACGGGCTTCCGGGCGGTCCAGCGTCACGATCGCGAATGGGCCCGTCGCGCCGAAACGTCAGAAAAGGCGTTCCCAGCCAGTCACCCTCGGGCGGGCGTGGGCTGCCATTGTCTATTGGCGGCATTGCGTCTCTCCTTTGCGGCGCGATCCATCCGGTTCTGGTATTTGATCAGTCCGGCAGTGTTGCTTCGTCGATCGCCTCTGCATACGGTGCGCAGTCCCCGGCGCCGGGCACCAGCGTCGCCAGTGCACCGGCGGCGCAGGCCCGGCGCAACGCGCGGTCGTAGCCGTCGGCCCAACCCGCAGCCAGCACCCCGGCGAACACGTCACCGGCGCCGGAAGTGTCGACCGCCGCCACGGCCGGCGGCGTAATGGTGAGCTCCTGACCGTTGCCGGTGTAGGTGGCGCCTTGGGCCCCGCGGGTGATCACCCGATGCGCGACCGGCCAAACCCAGTGCGCCGCTTCGGCTTCGTTGACCACCACCACATCCGTCAGCTCGGCCAGCTCCGCCAGCTGGCCCGGGTCCGCACCGGACGGTGAGGCGTTGACGATCACGGTCGCTCCGGCCGAATGAGCCTCGCGCGCAGCCGCTGTCACCGTCGTCACCGGAATCTCCAACTGCAGCAACAACACATCGCAGTCGCTGACGAGCCCGCGTAGCCCCGCGGAATCGAGCATCAGACGACCATTAGCGCCCGGCGCCACCACAATAAGGTTCTCGCCGTCGGAGTCGACCACGACGACGGCGCTGCCGCTGGGACCGGCTGAGGTGATGAGTCCGTTGGTGCCCACACCGTTGGCGGTCAGATGCTCGCGCAGCGCCGCCGCCGCCGAGTCATCACCCACGGCTCCGACAAACTGCACCCGCGCTCCGGCACGCGCCGCCGCGACCGCCTGATTGGCGCCCTTGCCACCGGGTGTCGATCGGAACGACGTCGCCAGCACCGTCTCGCCCGGGTGCGGCAGTGTTTCGACGTCGAACCCCATGTCCATATTCAGGCTGCCCACCACGCATACGCGTGTCATTCCGCCGACGGTATGGATTAGTGCTCGGTTTCACAACGGCGCGTTGATAACGGTTTTCGGCAAATCCAATTTCAGTACACCGTTCGCGTTACGCTGCTGCGTGATCTGGGCTTTTAACGCCCGTCAGCGAAAGGAAGCCGATTGACGCTGCGGCGCTCAACTGATCCGGAACCGAAGGATCAAACGGTCCCGGCCGGCAAGGTCAGGCGATACCCACGGCCGCTGGCCCGGTTCAGCATTCAGTCCAAGATCATGGTGCTGCTGTTGGTTTCCAGCCTCGCGTCGTTGGCGGTGATCTGTGTCGTCGAGTACATATCCGGTCGTCGCGCCCTCTTGCCTGCCGCCTCCGAACGAATGGTCGAGCTGCGCGAGGGACAGAAGCGCGCAATGGAAATGCTGTTCGCGGACCTGACGAATTCGCTGGCTGTGTACAGCAGCGGGTCGACCGCCTTCGAGGCGGTGCAGGCGTTCACCGCCGGCTTCGACCAACTCGCCGACGTGGCGATCGACCCCGGCCAACAGCAGTCGCTGGTGAACTTCTACAACGACAAGCTGATCAAACCGATCCAGCAGGCGACCGGTGAAAAGCTGAGTACGAACGCGGTGCTGCCCGACAGCAACGCGCAGAAGTATCTTCAAATCCACTACACCATCCCGTCGTACGGCGCCGCAGCCTCGCCCGAGGACGCCGGCGACGGCAGCGCATGGTCGGCCGCAAATGCCCGTTTCAACAACTACTTTCGCGAGATCGCGACCCGCTTTGAATACCGGGATGCCATCCTGCTCGACACTCGGGGCAACCTGGTCTACGGCGTGAACAAGGGTCCCGCGCTGGGCACCAACATCCTCACCGGCCCGTATCGCGAATCCAATTTGCGCGGCGCCTATGAAAAGGCAATGGCCGCCGACTCAGTGGACTTCGTGTGGATCACCGACTTCGAGCCGTTTCAAGCCGCACTCGGGGCGCCCATCGCATGGCTGGTGTCGCCGATTACTTCGGCGGGCAAGACGGAGGGGGTGCTGGCGCTACCGTTACCGATCTCGAAAGTCAACCGCATTATGACTGCCGACAAGCACTGGAAAGCCGCTGGCATGGGCGAGACCGCGGAGACGTATCTGGCCGGTCCGGACAACTTAATGCGTTCCGATTCGCGGTTATTTCTGGAGGACCCCAAGAAATACCAGCGCGAGGCTGTGGCGGCAGGCACCCCGCCCGACATCGTCGAGAAAGCGATCAGGTTGCACGGCACGACCCTGGTCCAGCCCGTCGCGACCGCAGCCGTTCGCGCCGCCCAGCACGGGCAGAGCGGAACCGTGATCGATACCGGCTACCTGGGAGATCGGGAACTCGCCGCCTACGCTCCGCTGCGCGTGCCGAATTCGGACTTGCGCTGGTCGATCGTGGCGACCAGGGACAGCGCAGAAGCTTTCGACCGAATCGGGTCATTCACCCGGACGCTGGTATTGACCACCGCGACGTTGGTTTTCATCATCTGCGTGGTGGCAATGCTGATTGCCCAGGTATTCGTGGGGCCGGTCCGACGGCTGCAGGCCGGCGCGCGGAAGATCAGCGCGGGGAATTACGACGTCACGATACCGGTGACAACGCGCGACGAGATCGGCGACCTCACTGTCGCCTTCAACGAGATGAGCCGGAATCTGCAGATCAAAGACGAGCTGCTCACCGAACAGCGTAAAGAAAACGACCGTTTGCTGCTGTCGTTGATGCCCGAGCCGGTCGTGCGGCGCTACCGCGAAGGCGAACAGACCATCGCGCAAGAACACCAGGACGTCGCTGTCATTTTCGCCGACATCGTTGGCCTCGACGAGATCTCCAACGAGTTGTCCGGTAACGAACTGGTGGGGATTATCGACGAGCTGGTCCGGGAAGTCGATTCGGCAGCGGAAACCCTTGGCGTTGAGTCGGTTCGCACCGTGCATAACGGCTTCCTCGCCAGCTGCGGATTAAATGTTCCGCGGCTGGACAGCGTGCCCCGAACCATCGACTTCGCGATCGAGATGCAACGCATCATCGAGCGATTCAATAGCCGGACGGGTCACCACCTCAGCATTCGGGCCGGCGTCAACACCGGCAACGTGATCAGTGGACTTGTCGGCCGGACCAGCGTCGTCTACGACATGTGGGGAGCCGCGGTCAATCTGGCCCACCAGATGCGTAGCGGTGCAACGGAGTCGGGCGTCTACGTCACCTCTGAGGTCTACGAGGTGATGCGTGACATTCGGCAGTTCACGCCAGCCGGCAGCATTGCGGTTGACGGCTCGGAGCAACCGATCTGGCGATTGACGGAGCGCAAGTGAATATCGTTGACGCAGACTGGTTTTACTGGGCCGTCGGGCTAACCCTCGGACTTCCCTTCACGCTGATCAGTCTTACCGAATTGCACCACGCGCTCGAGCGCAGGCAAAGTGCTCTGGCCCCTCCGGTCAACCTGCTGCGCAGCTATCTGGTGCCGCTGACAGCGCTATTGATACTTTTGATCGAGGTGGCACAGGTTCCGGCACAGCTCAATTCGGTGCGGGTACTCGCCACGGTATTCGGCTTCTTGGTGTTGGTGCTGCTGTTGTCCGGGCTGAACGCCACGCTGTTTGAGGGTGCCCCGCAGGGCTCTTGGCGCGAGCGGGTGCCGACGATATTTCGCGACGTGACGCGGCTTGTGTTGATCGCCGTGGGACTGGCAGTGATCTTCTCCTACGTCTGGGGAGTGCGGGTCGGTGGCCTGTTCACCGCGCTCGGCGTTGGGTCGGTGGTCATCGGCTTGATGCTGCAGAATTCCGTCGGCCAGATCGTGTCGGGCCTGTTCATGTTGTTCGAGCAGCCGTTCCGGATCGGCGACTGGCTGGATACCCCGACGGCGCGGGGACGCATCGTGGAGGCTAACTGGCGCGCCGTCCACATCCAAACCGACCGCGGATTGCAGATCACACCGAATTCGGTGCTCGCCGCTACCTCTTTCACGAATCTCAGCCGTCCGCCCGGTGCACACCAATTAGAGATAACGACCACATTTGCGCTGACCGACCCGCCCGACCGGGTGCGACATCTGCTATCGCGGGTTGCAGGCACACTGCCGCAACGCAAGGCCGACAGCGCACCGACCGCGGTGGCCGCCGGTAGCGGCGAGTATCGCATCTCTATGGGGTTGAAGTCGCCTGCCGATGACGGCGCGGCGCGAGCGACATTCCTGCGGTGGATCTGGTATGCGGCGCGGCGTGAGGGACTCCACCTTGACGGCGCCGCCGACGACTTCTCCACGCTGGCGCGGGTGCAGATGGCGATGCGGACTGTCGTGGCACCGGCATTGCGGTTGAGTCTCACCGATCAACAGTCCCTGACCCAGCACGCGAAAATGGTTCGATACGGGACCGACGAAGTCGTGCAGGTGGTCGGCGAAGTGCCCACCGCGATGACATTTTTGATTGAAGGCAGCATCCGGCTGACCACCACTACAGAAGACGGTTCTGTCCTGTCACTCAGCGTGCTGGAAGAGGGTTCATTCATCGGGCTGACCACACTGACCCGTCAACCAAGTCTGGTTACGGCGTATGCGCTGGAAGAGGTGACTGCCCTGGAGATCGACCGCGAGCACGTCGAAGATCTGGTCATGCGCTCACCGCGGCTGCTGCAGGAGCTGGGCCGCATCATCGAAGATCGCCGAAAGGAATCGTCTCGGGCCGGACACCCTGAGCGTGTCGGCGGCCAGGGACCGTAGCCAAATCCGGGTCTGCCGAGCGTTCGCCCGAACGTCAAGTAGGGCCGTGTCAACCGGGCCGTAGGGAACTCGATACCCTGAGTTAATGAGTGTGCATGCTCCGTCGGCTCCCGACTTGCGCCAACAGGTGCACCAGGCGGCGCGCCGGGCGCGGGTCGCGGCCCGCGTGCTGGCCTCTTTGCCGACGGTCGCCAAGGAACAGGCGCTGTTAGTCGCCGCGAAAGCAATCGTGGCCAACACCGATCAGATCCTGGCGGCCAACGCCGAAGATCTGAACGCTGCGCGGGCTGCGCAGACGCCGACCGCGATGATCGACCGATTGGCGCTGGACCCGAAACGCGTCGACGGAATCGCCGCCGGCCTGCGCCAGGTCGCCGGGTTGCCCGATCCGGTCGGCGAGGTGCTGCGCGGCTACACCCTGCCCAACGGGCTGGCGCTGCGCCAGCAGCGGGTGCCGCTGGGCGTGGTCGGGATCGTCTACGAAGGCCGGCCCAACGTCACCGTCGACGCGTTCGGTTTGGCGCTCAAATCCGGCAACGCCGCACTGCTGCGCGGTAGCGCATCAGCAGCGAAGTCCAACGAAGCGCTGGTCTCCGTGCTACGCGCCGCGCTGGTGAGCGAGGACCTGCCCGCCGACGCCGTCCAGCTGCTCTCGGCCGCCGACCGCTCGACCGTCACCCACCTGATCCAGGCCCGTGGCCTGGTCGACGTGGTGATCCCGCGTGGGGGTGCCGGCCTGATCGACGCGGTAGTCCGCGATGCGCAAGTGCCCACCATCGAGACCGGCGTCGGCAACTGCCATGTCTACGTGCACGATGCGGCCGACCTCGAGATGGCTGAACGGATCCTGCTGAACTCCAAGACCCGTCGGCCCAGCGTCTGCAACGCCGCCGAGACGTTGCTGGTCGACACCGCGATCGCCGGACAGGCCCTGCCGCGGCTGATCGGTGCGCTCCAAGACGCCGGCGTGACCGTGCATCTCGACCCCGATGACACCCACTTGCGCCGCGAATACCTGGCGATGGAGATCGCGGTCGCGGTCGTCGACGGTGTCGACGCGGCGATTGCGCACGTCAACGAATACGGCACCGGGCACACCGAAGCGATCGTCACCACCAATATGGCTGCCGCCCAACGGTTTACCGAGGGAGTGGATGCAGCTGCCGTGATGGTCAACGCGTCGACGAGCTTCACCGACGGTGAGCAGTTCGGGTTCGGCGCCGAGATCGGCATCTCCACCCAGAAGCTGCACGCCCGCGGCCCGATGGGCCTGCCAGAACTGACCTCGACCAAGTGGATCGTCTGGGGCGACGGTCAGACGCGCCCGGCCTGACATGCTGAGGAGAACACAAACGTGAGTGTGCCCGCGCGGCCCGTCCCGCTGTTCGCTGATATCGACGAGGTCGAGGCGCGGCTGGCCGAAACCGGCTATCTGGTCGATACGGCCACCGCCACCGCCGTTTTCCTCGCCGACCGCCTCGGCAAGCCGCTCTTGGTGGAAGGACCCGCCGGGGTCGGCAAGACCGAACTGGCCCGCGCCGTCGAGCAGGCCACCGGATCCGGTTTGGTTCGCCTGCAGTGCTATGAAGGCGTCGACGAGGCCCGCGCGCTCTACGAGTGGAACCACGCCAAGCAGATTCTGCGTATCCAGGCCGGGTCCGGAGATTGGGACCAGACCAAGATGGACGTGTTCAGCGAGGAGTTTCTGCTGTCGCGGCCGCTGCTGACCGCGATCCGTCGCACCGAGCCGACGGTGTTGTTGATCGACGAAACCGACAAGGCCGACATCGAAATCGAGGGTCTGCTGCTGGAGGTGCTGTCCGACTTCGCGGTCACCGTCCCCGAGTTGGGCACTATCACCGCCGAGCGGGCCCCGTTCGTGGTGCTGACCTCCAACGCCACCCGCGAGCTGTCCGAGGCGCTCAAGCGTCGTTGCCTTTTCCTGCATATCGACTTCCCCAGCCCCGAGTTGGAACGCCGGATTCTGCTGTCCCGCGTCCCTGAACTGCCCGGACACATCGCCGACGAGCTGGTGCGCATCATCGGCGTGCTACGCGGAATGCAACTCAAGAAGCTGCCGTCGGTGGCCGAAACCATCGACTGGGGACGCACGGTGCTGGCGCTTGGCATGGACACCATCGACGACGCGACCATTGCCGCCACACTGGGCGTGGTGCTCAAACACCAATCCGATCAGCAACGCGCCACCGGCGAACTCCGGCTGAACTAGGGCGCAACTGATGGCCGTACGCCGCGTTCGCCCCAGCCAGCCGCTGGCCCCGCACGGCCTGCCGGGTCACCTGGTCGGCTTCGTGGAAGCGCTTCGCGGGCAAGGTATTGCGGTTGGTCCGTCGGAGACGGTGGACGCGGGCAAGGTGATGGCGGTCCTCGGTCTCGGCGACCGCGAGGTGCTGCGCGCAGGTCTGGCTTGTGCGGTGTTGCGCCGACCCGAGCACCGCGAGACCTACGACGCGATGTTCGACCTGTGGTGGCCCGCCGCGCTCGGCGCGCGGGCTGTCGTCACTGAAGAGGCCGAGGCTGACCCAGACATCCAGTTGCCGCCCGACGACGTCGAGGCGATGCGCCAGATGCTGCTGGACCTGCTCACCGCCAACGCTGACCTCGCCGACATGGACGAGCGGTTGGTCGCGATGATCGCGCAAATCGTAGACGCCTACGGCAAATACAACTCCAGCCGCGGACCGTCGTACTCCTCGTATCAGGCGCTCAAGGCGATGGCGCTGGACGAGCTCGAGGGCAAGCTGCTGGCCGGTCTGCTCGCTCCCTACGGCGACGAACCCACACCAACCCAGGAACAGATCGCCAAAGCGCTTGCTGCGCAGCGGATCACGCAGTTACGGAAAATGGTCGACGCCGAGACCAAGCGGC
>DATFYT010000018.1:0-3423 GCA_035314925.1 Mycobacterium sp.
CCGCACCCGCAGCATCGGGTGGCGGGTCGCCAAGTTGGTCGCCGCCTCGCGCAAACGGTCGGGATCGATTTCCCCGCCGTCGAATTCGACATAGAGGTGAGCCGCGACACCACCCAGCGGCTGACTGTCATGGCGTCCCACCCACATCGCGTGTTGCATCGGGGCGAGCGGAAACGCGTCATCCGGTGTGGTGGTTGCTGCCACGGCCTCCGCATCGACCGGTTCCGAAGTGTCAGCCTGGGCTCCGGAAACCAGCAGCGACCACGCCTCGATCGTCGGGGTGGCGGCCAGCGTGGCGAAGTCGACGGCGATACCGCGGCGACGCCATCGACCCGCGAGCGACATCATCCGAATTGAATCGAGGCCTTGGCTGATCAGGTTGCCGTCGGGGTCGACGGTATCGGCGCTGACGCCGAGCAGTTCGGCGACCTCCGCGCGGATGGCACCTGGGCCGCCAGCGACGGAAGCCCCAACCCCACCAGTTTCCACACCAACCCTCCTACTAGTTAGTGGAGGCTAGCCTAATTTGTGGTTACTTTAGTGTCTGGGGTCCCCACGACGCTACCGCCCCGTCTTCCCGGTGGCGGGCCATCATGATTTTCAAAGGTGCCCACAGCCCGGCCGGCGGTCGCGAACCCTCGAATTCTCCCCCGCCTTCGCACTCTGGCGGACGAGTCGCTGGTCAAGCGACCGAACCTGAGGTGAGTTAACCCTAACCTTAGTGAGGTTAGGCAAGCCTATTGTGTCTCAGCTAAATCTTAGGTAGCCTCCCTCCCGGTCGGTGGTGGACGCCCGTCTAATGACGGTCAACTAAAGGAGATGCCGTGCAGCTGGCTCGAAGTGCCGATTCGATCAACCGTGCTAACCGATTGCTCATCGCCGGCGTTGCCCTTGCGGGCGCCGGCCTGATAGCCGTCAATCCGGTGGCGCCGACCCTGCCGAATGTTCAGCACCGAGCGGTGCAGCTGACCGCCGGCGAAGAAGACTGGACCCAGGTCCTCACGACAGCAGAAGACAACTTGACGACGCTGGAAAGTGAAGCCGCAACTGCGAATTCCGAGCTGTCGACGGCGCTCGGCAACGTGTCAGAGCACTTCGGCAGTCAGATCAGCACAGCGTTCACCGGCGCCGAAACCGGTTTGCAGAACTCGATCGACGGCGGGTGGTACGGCAGCGACGATGGTTATGTCTTCGGGCTGTTCGGCGGGACGGTGACAAACCCGGCTACCGGTATCTCCGAGACCGGCAGCCTTCTGCAGCTACTTTCGACCGATTTCCAAGACGGGAATACCCAACAGGCGTTCAGCGACGTCAACGCGTGGTCATTGGAGACGCTGGACCACACGCTGAAGCCGTTGCTGAGTCCTCTTCTTGATGAGACCAGCGGTGGCGCCACGAACTATTCGATTCCCGTCGAGCTGTCGCAGATCCAGACGAATGTGCTCGAGACGTTCGGCAACTACAACGAGCTGAAAGCGGGCGCCCAATCCGTGCTGTCTCCCGAAATCAGTGCCATCTTCGCCCTGACGAAGGACGTGGACGCTATCGGGACCGAGTTCGCCGCTGGCGACACCACCCAAGGGATGTCCGACCTCAACAATTTGTCGTCCGACGTGTTGGGTGCCTTCGTCAACGGTTACGACTTCGGCACCAACCCCTTCAACGGTGCTGAAGAGCTGTTCCCCGGCCTGCTCAATGACGGCAGCCTGCTACAAAGCCTGCTGGTGACCTGGCCCGAGCAGCTGGTGACCGCGCTGGGCGAGTCGACCTCGACCACCGCAGCGGAATCCGTTTCGACGGCGCTGCCCGACCTGTTCGGCGGGCTGGTTAGCTTCTAGGCGACGGACGCGCTGGGGCGGGATGGACGTGCTCGAGATCAACCACGTACCTCCCGCCCTTCGTTCGTCGGATGAGCTCAACTGGAGGCAAGGGATGCCAACATCCGGTCCGGCAGGCTTTGTGCCGTTTCCGCCAGACCGCGCCGCGCGCTACCGGGCCGCCGGTTACTGGGCCGGCCGGACTGTCGACTCGATGTTGTCGGACGCAGCACAGCAGTGGCCCACGCGCGGAGCTGTACTTGACGTCGCGCACCAGCTCAACTACGCAGAGCTCGACAAGCGCGCCGACCACGCAGCAGCCGGGCTGGCGGAGCTGGGCATCGCCGCGGGCGATCGAGTGCTGTTGCAGCTGCCGAACGGTTGCGAGTTCGCAGTGGCGTTGTTCGCGTTGCTGCGCGCCGGCGCGATCCCGGTGATGTGCCTGCCCGGCCACCGCGCCGCCGAGTTGGGCCACTTCGCCACCGTCAGCGGGGCAACGGCTCTGCTAATCACTGATACTGCACAAGGATTCGACTACCGGCCGATGGCGCAGGCGCTGCTGCAGGATCGGCCTGCGCTGCGCCACGTCATCGTCGACGGCGATCCGGGCCCGTTCGTGTCGTGGTCGCAGGTGTGCGCGCACCCGAGTCAACCCCCTGCACGGAACCCAGCGGATCCCGGGTCGCCGGCACTGCTGCTGGTCTCTGGTGGCACGACCGGGCTACCCAAGCTCATCCCCCGCACCCACGACGACTATGTCTACAACGCCACCGCCAGCGCCGAGGTCTGCGGTCTGACCGGTCATGACGTGTATCTGGCGGCCTTGCCGGCCGCGCACAATTTCCCGTTGGCCTGCCCAGGTTTGCTCGGCGCCATGGCTGTCGGTGCGGCGACCGTGTTCGTCAACGACCCCAGCCCGGAGTCGGCATTCAGCGCCATCGTGCGCCACGGCGTCACCGCCACCGCACTGGTTCCGGCCCTGGCCAACCTGTGGGCGCAGGCCACCGAGTGGGAACCGGAGACGCCAACGTCGTTGCGGCTGTTACAAGTTGGCGGTGCGAAGCTGGAAGCCGACGACGCCCGCCGGATCCGCGAGACGCTGACGCCGGGACTGCAGCAGGTTTTCGGCATGGCCGAAGGGCTGCTGTGCTATACCCGACCCGGTGACCCGCCGGAATTGGTGGACCGCGCCCAGGGTCGGCCGCTGTCTGCCGATGACGAACTGCGCATCGTCGACGACGCTGGCCTACCCGTCCCGGACGGCGCCGAAGGCGAACTGCTGGTGCGAGGTCCGTACACGATCAACGGATACTTCCGCGCCGAAAGCGACAATGCGCGCAGCTTTGACCCGGACGGCTTTTACCGCAGCGGTGACCTCGTCCGCCGCCGCGCCGACGGCTACCTGGAGGTCACCGGCCGGGTGAAAGACGTCATCCACCGCGGCGGCGAGACCGTCGCCGCCGGCGACCTCGAAGAGCACTTACGCGCGCACCCGGCGATCTCGTCAGCAGCGGCGGTAGCGCTGCCAGACCCTTACCTAGGCGAAAAAATCTGCGCAGCAGTCGTTTTCGCGGGCAATCCGGTCACGCTGACGGAGTTGAACGAC
>DATFYT010000019.1:0-16764 GCA_035314925.1 Mycobacterium sp.
CCGGCGTCGATCGCGCACTGGGCGTAGAACTTGTCGGCTTCTTCGGAGCCCACCGGCAGGTAGGAGACCAGCACGTCGACCTCGGCGTCGCGCAGCACCTTGACCACGTCGACGGCCTCGGTGTCGGAGATCTCGATGGTCTCGGCGTAGTACTTGCCGATGCCGTCGAGAGTCGGGCCGCGTTGCACCGTCACGTTGGTGGGCGGCACGTCGGCGATCTTGATGGTGTTGTTCTCCGACGCGAAGATCGCCTCGGACAGGTCGAAGCCGACCTTCTTGGCGTCCACGTCGAATGCGGCGACAAACTTCACGTCGCGAACGTGGTACTGGCCGAACGTCACGTGCATCAAGCCGGGCACAGCGCTGTTCTCGTCGGCGTCGTAGTAATACTGCACGCCCTGGACCAGCGAGGACGCGCAGTTGCCGACGCCGACAATAGCGACCCGGACCTCGGGCCGCGCCCCGGGCGCCCCTAGCGGCTTGTGCTCACTCATACCGCGTTCTCCTTAACTCATATCTGTGTCGTGGATGGTGTGGTTTACCGGCTCTAGGCCTGCTCAGCGCTCCGTTGCGCTATCCGTTCGGCCGCGATCAACTCGTTGAGCCAATTGACTTCGCGCTCGCTGGACTCCAACCCGAGTTGATGTAACTGGCGGGTGTAGCGGTCTAGCGAGTTACTGGCCCGCGCTATTGCTTCACGCAGACCTTCCCGACGTTCTTCGACCTGGCGACGACGGCCTTCCAAGATGCGCATCCGCGCCGCGGCTGGAGTGCGGTTGAAAAATGCCAGGTGCACGCCGAAGCCGTCGTCGGTGTAGTTGTGCGGACCGGTGTCGGCCACCAGCTCGCTGAAGCGCTGCCGGCCGTCGTCGGTCAACTCGTAGACCCGCCGGGCACGCCGAACCGGCGTCCCAGCCGGGGCGGCATTTTCGGCGATCAGCCCGTCCGCCTGCATCCGTCGCAGCGCGGGGTAAAGCGAACCGTAGGAAAACGCCCGGAACGCCCCGAGTAGACCGGTCAGCCGTTTGCGCAGTTCGTAGCCATGCATCGGCGACTCGAGCAAGAGTCCCAGGATGGCGAGCTCCAGCACCGAGTCACCTCCTTTGCTCTGGTTTGCTCAGTCCGTTACAACGACATATATGTCGACGAACAGCCTCGCGTCATTGTATCGCTCCGATATATTCGCCACCACTCCAGCTGATGTCAAGCTCAAGTTCGCACGTTGTTCAGGCGCTTTTGACCAGGCTGTCAGGGACCACCGCATAGTTCAGGCTGACCAGGCAGGCCGGTTGTAATCACCGTGGTTGCAAGCCTGTTGGTGACGGTCGCTAGCAGGCATAAACATCTAGCGTGTCAATACGTCCTCTTCATCTTCATTGGTTCCTGCCCACCTACGGGGACTCGCGCAACCTGATCGCCGGTGGCCACGGAAGCACCATGCACGGCGATCGGCCGGCCGATCTGAAATACCTCATCCAGCTCGCCCAGGCCGCAGAGATCAACGGCTTCGAGGCCGTGCTCACGCCGACCGGCCAATGGTGTGAAGACGCCTGGCTGACCACCGCCATGCTGATCGGCAACACCGAGTCGCTGAAGTACCTGGTGGCGCTGCGTCCAGGGCTGATCAGCCCGACACTGGCCGCGCAGATGGCGGCCACCTTCCAGTGGCAGTCGCAGGGGCGGCTGCTGCTGAACGTGGTCACCGGCGGCGAGAGCATCGAGCAGCGGGCATTCGGCGACTTTCTGCCGAAGCAGGACCGGTACGCGCGGTGTGGTGAGTTCCTCGACATCGTCCGCCAGTTGTGGACGTCCGAGGACCCGGTCACCGTGGCCGGTGAACACCTGCGCGTCGAGCAGGCTTCGCTGGCGCGCCGTCCCGATCCGCTGCCGGCGGTGTTCTTCGGCGGGTCATCGCCGGACGCGGGCCGGGTCGCGGCCCGCTTCGCCGACACCTACCTGACCTGGGGCGAGCCGCCCGCGCAGGTCGGCGAGAAGCTGGACTGGATCCGCGGCCTGGCCACCGCGCAGGGCCGGGAATTGAGCTATGGCATCCGGTTGCACGTTATCTCGCGGGACACCAGCGAGCAGGCGTGGGCGGAGGCGCAGCGGCTGCTGAGCGCCCTGGATCCACAGACCGTGGCCGCGGCCCAGCAGTCGCTGGCGCGGTCGGAGTCCGAGGGCCAGCGTCGGATGCGCGAATTGCACGGCGGCGGCGGCGATTTCGGTGTCGGCGCGGATGCCCGACGGCTGGAGATCCACCCGAATCTGTGGTCCGGTGTCGGCCTGGTTCGCGGTGGGGCAGGCACCGCCCTGGTCGGTTCGCACCAGGAGGTCGCCGACCGGATCATCGAGTACGCCGAGCTGGGCCTGGAGCACTTCATCCTGTCCGGCTACCCGCACCTGGAGGAGGCCTACATCTTCGGCGAGGGGGTGCGGCCCATCCTTGCCCAGCGGGGTCTGCTGGGTGACGCTGCCGATTTGGGCAGAGCGAAGGAACCGGTCCGGTCGGCGTTCCTGTCGCACGTCGGGGACGTCAGTGCTTCTTGACGCGACAACCAGCGCGATAACCGAGCCGGCGCCACCCGGGCTTGACGGGACCGCAGCACAGGACCGCGCTGAGCGGCGCACGGTGCTGGTGGCCAGCCTGGTCGGCACGACCGTCGAGTGGTACGACTTTTTCCTCTACGCGACGGCCGCCACGATCGTGTTCAACCACGCGTTCTTTCCATCGCAAAGCTCGACGCTGGGCACGGTGTTGGCGTTCGCCACGTTCGCCGTCGGCTTCGTCATGCGCCCGATCGGCGGCTTCGTGTTCGGCCATATCGGCGACCGCATCGGACGCAAACGCAGCCTGGCCCTGACCATGCTGTTGATGGGCGGCGCGACCAGCCTGATGGGAGCGCTGCCGACCGCCGCCCAAGTTGGCGCCCTGGCACCGGTGCTCCTGCTGACGCTGAGGATCATTCAGGGCTTCGCCCTGGGCGGGGAGTGGGCCGGCGCGATGCTGCTGGCCGTCGAGCAGAGCCCGGATGATCGTCGCGGTCTTTATGCCAGCGCTCCGCAGGTCGGCCTGGCGCTGGGCCTGGCGCTGGGAACCGGTGTGTTCGCGACGCTGCAGGTGCTGCTGTCCGCGGAGGCGTTCGCCAGTTACGGATGGCGCATCGCCTTTCTGGTCAGCTTCGTGTTGGTGTTCATCGGGCTGTTGGTTCGGCTGAGGGTGGCCGAGACCCCGGCCTTCCGGGCGATGGAGGCGCGGGCCGAGCGTTCGGCTGTTCCGCTGCGTGAGGTGTTCGCGCCGCCGGTGCTCCGCTCGACGCTGCTGGGCCTGGTATCCCGCTGGGCCGAAGGAGCCGCGTTCAATACCTGGGGCGTGTTCGCCATCGCGTATGCCACCGGCACCCTCGGTCTGGGAAAGGTTCGGGTGCTGTGGGCGGTCACGCTGTCCGCCTTGGTGATGGCGGTGCTGCTGCCGGTGGCGGGGCGCCTGACCGACCGGTTCGGTGGGCGGGTGATGTACGCCACGGGTGTCGCGGCGTTCGGGTTGACGACCTTCCCGGTATTCGCACTGTTCGACACCCACGACATCGTGTGGTTCGCGGTGGGCATGGTGGTGGAGTTCGGCGTGATCCACGCCTGGTTCTATGCGCCGCAGGGCACGCTGTATGCGTCGCTGTTCCCCACCCGCATCCGCTACACCGGTCTGTCCACCGTCTATCAGGTGTCCGGAATCTATGCGTCCGGTCTCACACCGCTGATCCTGACCAGCCTTGTCGTGGCCGGCCACGGCGCACCGTGGTACGCCTGCGGCTATCTGGTCGCGACTGCTGTGCTCAGTGTGGGTGCGACGCTCCTGCTCAACCCGATTCCGGCCAAAACGTAACCGACCTACATCTCGGCATCGGTCCCGCGGACGTACTCTGGTCATCGTGCGATTGCAGCGACAGGTGGTCGACTACGCGCTTCGGCGGCGCTCACTGCTGGCCGAGGTGTATTCGGGTCGGACCGGCGTCACCGAAGTGTGTGACGCCCACCCGTACTTGCTGCGCGCTGCGAAGTTCCACGGGAAGCTCAGCTCGGTGATGTGCCCGATCTGCCGGAAGGAGCAGCTCACCCTGGTGTCGTGGGTGTTCGGCGACCACCTGGGCGCGGCGTCCGGCTCGGCGCGCACCGCCGAAGAGTTGGTCATCCTGGCATCCCGCTTCCAGGAGTTCTCCGTGCACGTGGTGGAGGTATGCCGGACCTGCAGCTGGAATCATCTGGTCAAGTCGTATGTGCTCGGCGCGGCGCGCCCTCCCAAGGGCAAACGGACGGCGCGCAACGGCGCGCGCACGGCCAGTGAATAACGAAGGGCAGCAAGACCACTCGGCCGCTGACACCCCGAACGGGGCAGGGGCCGACGGCGGGCCCAAGCAGGCGCCCGGTTCGCCACGGCCACGATCCGCGGTTCCGCCCGACGACCGGCTGACCACAATCCTGCCCCCCGTCAGGGACGACGCGCCGAATCATCTGCGCGATCCGATCGAGGCGGTCAAGGCGGCCCTGGACGGTCGGCCGTCGTCGAGAACCTCGGAGCTACGCGACCCGCTCGAGATGGCCACGGCTGCACTGGAAGGCCGCTCGCCAACGCCGCACCGGCAGCCGGCCGGCGGAGGCGGCGGCGGCGGACGCCCGCCCGGTCCGCCCGGTCCGCGGCGACGGACGCCGCCGTTGCCCGACTGGGGCTGGGTCCAGCGACTCGACTGGACGTGGCTGCACCACATCAACTGGCGGTGGGTCCGTCGCGGCCTCTACGTCGCGGCCGTGGTGGTGTTGCTGTTGCCGATCGTCACCTTCGCGATGGCCTACTTCATCGTCGACATCCCCAAGCCCGGTGACATCCGCACCAACCAGGTCTCGACGATCCTGGCCAGCGACGGCTCAGAGCTGGCGAAACTTGTTCCCCCAGAGGGCAATCGCGAGGACGTCAGCATCAGCCAGGTGCCGGTGCACGTGCGCCAGGCGGTGATCGCGGCCGAGGACCGTAACTTCTACTCCAATCCCGGCTTCTCATTCACCGGGTTCGCGCGGGCGTTCAAGAACAACATCTTCGGCGGCGACACGCAGGGCGGTTCGACGATCACCCAGCAGTACGTCAAGAACGCATTGGTGGGATCGCAGCGCGTCGGCGTCGGCGGCCTGATCCGCAAGGCCAAGGAACTCGTCATCGCCACCAAGATGTCGGGTGAGTGGTCCAAAGACGATGTGCTGCAGGCCTACCTCAACATCATTTACTTCGGTCGCGGCGCCTATGGCATATCGGCGGCGTCCAAGGCCTACTTCGGCAAACCCGTCGATCAGCTCACTGTGGCTGACGGGGCACTGCTGGCGGCGCTGATCCAGCGCCCGTCCACGCTCGACCCCGCGGTGGACCTCCCGGGCGCCAAGCACCGATGGAACTGGGTGCTCGGCGGGATGGTGGACGACCACGCACTGTCGCCGACAGACCGGGCGGCTCAACAGTTTCCGCCGACGGTGCCGCCCGATCAGGCCCGCGCGCAAAACCAGATCAGCGGACCCAACGGACTGATCGAGCGGCAGGTGACCCGGGAGTTGATGGATCTGTTCAACATCGACGAGCAGACGCTGAACACCCAGGGGCTGCAGGTCACCACCACCGTCGATCCGCAAGCGCAGAAGGCCGCAGAGGACGCCGTGTCGAAGTACATGGACGGCCAGGCGCCCGACATGCGCACCGCGGTCGTCTCCATCGACCCGCACAACGGCGCGGTGAAGGCCTACTACGGCGGCAACGATGCGCATGGCTTCGACTTCGCCCAGGCCGGGCTGCAGACCGGGTCGTCGTTCAAGGTGTTCGCGTTGATCGCCGCGCTGGAGCAGGGCATCGGTCTGGGCTATCAGGTGGACAGCTCACCGCTGACGGTCAACGGCATCAAGATCACCAATGTCGATGGTGAGAGCTGCGGAACCTGCAACATTGCCCAGGCGCTCAAGCAGTCCCTGAACACTTCCTATTACCGGCTGATGCTCAAGTTGAAGCATGGTGCGGACGACGTTGCGGACGGCGCGCACCAAGCCGGCATTGCGACCAGCTTCCCCGGTGTGGACCACACGCTATCCGAGGACGGCAAAGGTGGCCCGCCCAACAACGGAATCGTGTTGGGCCAGTACCAGACTCGGGTGTTCGACATGGCTTCGGCGTATGCCACGCTGGCCGCATCGGGTGTCTACCACCGACCGCATTTCGTGCAGAAAGTGGTCAACGCCGAGGGCCGGGTGCTGTTCGACGCGACCAACTCCGACAACGCCGGCGAACAGCGGATCCCCAAAGACGTCGCCGACAACGTCACGTCGGCCATGCAGCCGATCGCCGCGTACTCGCGCGGTCACACGCTGGCCGGCGGGCGGCCGTCCGCGGCCAAGACCGGCACCACGCAGTTCGGTGACACCGACGCCGACAAGGATGCCTGGATGGTCGGCTACACCCCGTCGCTGTCGACAGCGGTATGGGTGGGCACCGTGACCGGCGACAAGCCACTGGTCTCCAAGTGGGGCGGCGCGATCTACGGGTCCGGCCTGCCGTCGGACATCTGGAAGGCGACGATGGACGGTGCGCTGAAGGGCACCACGACCGAGTCCTTCCCCAAGCCCGCCGAGATCGGTGGGTTCGCCGGGGCGCCGGCAGGGCCTCCGCCACCCCCGCCACAGCCGCAGATGACGGTCATCCAGCCCACGATTGAGGTGGCACCGGGCATCACGATCCCGATCGGGCCGCCCACCACGGTTCCCGTCGCGCCGGCTCCTGCGCCGCCGCCGGGCGCGCCCGAGCCTGTTCCGGCACCGCCGCCGTGATCGGCGCCGAGACGGGCCGTCCCACTATTTCGCCGCGGCCATTGGCCGCCGACTTGCGCTCCGCAGATGACCGCGACTGCCCCAGTCGCACCGACTTGCTGGGCGCGGCGCTGTCGAATGTCGTCGGCGGCCCGGTGGGCCGGCACGCGGTGATCGGACGCACGGCGTTTCTGACACCGCTGCGGGTGATGTTTCTGATCGCGCTGGTGTTCCTGGCGCTGGGCTGGACGACGAAGGCGCCGTGCCTGCAGAGCACCGGAACCGGGCCGGGCGATCAGCGGGTCGCCAACTGGCAGAACCAGCGCGCGTATTACGAGCTGTGCTACTCCGACACCGTGCCGCTGTATGGCGCGGAGTTGTTGAGCCAGGGCAAGTTTCCGTACAAGTCCAGCTGGGTCGAGAAGGGTGCCGACGGCAAGCCGCAAACCCGCTATGACGGCCGGCCCGCGGTGCGCTACATGGAGTATCCGGTGCTGACCGGGGTGTATCAGTACGTGTCGATGGCGTTGGCCAAGACCTACACGGCGTTGAGCAAGGTGACCGGGCTGCCGGTCGTCGCCGAGGTGGTGGTCTTTTTCGATATCGCCGCACTCGGGTTGGCGTTGGCTTGGCTGACGACGTTGTGGGCCACTGCGGCGCTCGCGGGCCGACGGGTATGGGATGCGGCGCTGGTAGGCGCGTCCCCGCTGGTGATCTTCCAGATGTTCACGAATTTCGATGCGCTGGCAACGGCTTTGGCGATCGGTGGACTGCTGGCGTGGGCGCGGCGGCGACCTGTGCTGGCCGGCGTGCTGCTCGGGCTCGGTGCGGCGGCCAAGCTGTATCCGGCGTTGTTGCTGGGACCGCTGTTGGTGCTGGGCATCCGGACCGGGCGGCTCGGGGGGGTGGCCCGCACCGCGGTCGTGACGGTGGCAACGTGGCTGGCCGTCAACCTGCCGGTGATGGTGCTCTTCCCGCGGGGCTGGTCGGAGTTCTTCCGGCTGAACGCCCGCCGCGGCGACGACATGGATTCGCTGTTCAACGTCGTCAAGTCACTCAGCGGCTGGCAGGGCTTCGATCCAAACCTGGGTTTCTGGCAGCCGCCGCAGACGCTGAACGGGGTCGTCCTGGCGCTGTTCGTATTGTCCTGTGCGGCAATTGCTTACGTCGCGCTGACTGCACCGCGCCGGCCACGTGTGGCACAGCTGGCGTTCCTGGTGGTAACGGCGTTTCTGTTGACCAACAAGGTGTGGAGTCCGCAGTTCTCGCTGTGGCTGGTGCCGCTGGCGGTGCTGGCGTTGCCGCACCGCCGAATCCTATTGGCGTGGATGACGATCGACGCGCTGGTGTGGGTACCGCGGATGTACTACCTCTACAGTGTGCCCGACCGCGGGCTGCCGGAGCAGTGGTTCACCGCCACGGTGCTGCTGCGTGACGTCGCGGTGCTGGTGCTGTGCGCGCTGGTGGTCCGCCAGATCTACCGGCCCGAGGACGACCTGGTGCGCTGGGGCGGACGGGTGGACGATCCGGCGGGCGGGGTGTTCGACCGGGCTGCCGACGCGCCGCCCAGCTGGCTGGCGCCCCGGCTGCGTCCGGCTCACCTCCGGAAACCGGCCCCGCGCAGCCCCGCGGCGGACGCGGATTTCGCGGGCTCAGCCACCGTCCGGTAGCCTGAGTCGGTTGCCGACGCAGGCGACCCTCCTGCCACGGACAAGACCGTGGCCGTACACGACCATAGGAGGTGATGAGGTTCCCATGCGTCCATACGAATTAATGGTCATCCTCGACCCCACCCTCGACGAGCGCACTGTAGCTCCGTCGCTGGAGACCTTTCTCAACGTCGTCCGAAAGGATGGCGGAACGGTTGAGAAGGTCGACATCTGGGGCAAGCGCCGGCTGGCGTACGAGATCGCGAAGCATGCCGAGGGCATCTACGCGGTGATCGACCTCAAGGCCGCGCCCGCGACGGTGTCCGAGCTCGACCGTCAGCTCAGCCTGAACGAGTCGGTGTTGCGCACAAAAGTGATGCGCACCGACAAGCACTGACCCTGTTGGCGAATGACCGCGTCGCGTCCGAGCCGTTGCGTAGGCTCAGCGAGAGAAACCGCTCATGATCATTCGCCGATTCCGGTTGCACCCAGGAGGACATAGTGGCTGGTGACACCGTCATCACGGTCATCGGAAACCTGACCGCCGACCCCGAACTGCGTTTCACGCCGTCGGGCGCGGCCGTCGCGAACTTCACGGTCGCGTCGACGCCGCGCATGTTCGACCGTCAGACCAACGAGTGGAAGGACGGCGAAGCGCTGTTCCTCCGCTGCAACATCTGGCGCGAGGCCGCGGAGAACGTGGCCGAGAGCCTGACCCGCGGCTCGCGGGTGATCGTGCAGGGCCGGCTGAAGCAGCGTTCGTTCGAGACCCGCGAGGGCGAGAAGCGCACCGTGATCGAGCTCGAGGTCGACGAGATCGGCCCGAGCCTGCGTTACGCCACCGCCAAGGTCAATAAGGCCAGCCGTAGCGGCGGCGGCGGTGGCGGCTTCGGTGGTGGTGGCGGCGGGGGCTCCCGTCAGCCGGCCCAGACCACCGGCGGGGGATCCGGAGACGACCCGTGGGGTAGCGCCCCGGCCTCCGGTTCGTTCGGCGGCGGCGACGACGAACCACCGTTCTGATTTCTTTAACCAATTTTCCTAACTAACTTCCTCACTTCAGATCGAAAGAACGAAAGAGACAGACATGGCCAAGTCCACTAAGCGGCGCCCGGCACCGGAAAAACCGGTCAAGACACGCAAATGCGTGTTCTGCGGCAAGAAAAAGCAAGATATCGACTACAAGGACACCCAACTGCTACGCACCTACATCAGCGAGCGCGGCAAGATCCGTGCGCGTCGCGTCACCGGCAACTGCGTGCAGCACCAGCGTGACATTGCGATCGCGGTCAAGAATGCCCGCGAGGTGGCGTTGCTGCCCTTTACCTCCGCGTCGCGGTAACCGCTTAGCGCAGAACGGCGAAACAATGAAGCTCATTTTGACCACCGACGTCGACCACCTGGGTTCCGTCGGCGACACCGTTGAGGTCAAAGACGGATACGGCCGCAACTTTTTGCTCCCGCGTGGCCTGGCGATCGTCGCGTCGCGCGGCGCACAGAAGCAGGTCGAGGACATCCGTCGCGCCCGTGACTCCAAGCAGGTGCGAGACCTTGAGCACGCCAACGAGATCAAGACGGCGATCGAGGCGCTGGGCGCCGTTGCGCTGCCGGTGAAGACCGCTGGCGACTCGGGCAAGCTGTTCGGCTCGGTGACGTCCGGTGACATCGTCACCGCGATCAAAAAAGCCGGCGGACCGAACCTCGACAAGCGCATCGTCCGTTTGCCCAAGGGCCACATCAAGGCCGTTGGTAATCATCCGGTGACGCTGCATGTCCACCCGGACGTAGACGTCGAGATCGCACTCGACGTGGTCGCCGAGGGCTAAGGCTCGATACCCTAATCCGGTCGGGGCCCCACGGGCCGAGGCCGGGGTAATGGCGTTGCTGTATACGCTGGCGAACTTGCACGCAAAGGCGACAGTTAGCGAACGTAACCGTCCGTTAACGCCGCGAATCATTGCCTGAAACGCAACACGCCCGAAGTGGCAACCCGGCCCGACACGCCGAAGAGATTCCCATCCACACGAAGTGCATGGCTGTGTGGTCCGCTTATCTGCAGTGATGTCGCAATGCCGCATATTGCTCCACAAGTTCTCCACACCCCCTCAACACAGGCGCTGACGGATATGCACACACGATGCACAGGTCTATGAACAACCCCGTTTGGAGTCCTTGCCAGCAACCTTTAGCGTCGACTCGGTTGCGGGGCGATCGCGGTGTTTGACTCAGGCTGTGTCGGTGGCATGGCTTAGCGTCATTTGCCTATATCGAATGTGCGTTCGAGCGTCGTGCCGGAGGAGGTGGGGAGGCCATGGCAGTCGTTGACGATCTCGGCCGCCCCGGAACGGATGCGCCCAGTGAGGACTACGGCCGTCAGCCCCCGCAGGATCTGGCCGCCGAGCAGTCGGTACTGGGCGGGATGCTGCTGAGCAAGGACGCCATCGCCGACGTGCTGGAGAAGCTGCGGCCCGGCGACTTCTACCGCCCAGCGCACCAGAACGTCTACGACGCCGTCCTGGACCTCTATGGGCGCGGGGAGCCGGCCGACGCAGTGACGGTCGCCGCCGAGTTGGACCGCCGCGGCTTGCTGCGCCGGGTTGGCGGTGCGCCGTATCTACACACCTTGATCTCGATGGTGCCGACGGCGGCCAATGCCGGTTACTACGCGGAGATCGTTGCCGAGAAGGCGCTGCTGCGCCGGCTGGTGGAGGCCGGCACCCGGGTGGTGCAGTACGGCTACGCGGGCGCGGACGGCGCCGACGTTGCTGAGGTGGTGGACCGCGCCCAGGCCGAGATCTACGACGTCACCGATCGGCGGCTGTCCGAGGACTTCGTCCCGCTGGAGGACCTGCTGCAGCCGACCATGGACGAGATCGACGCGATCGCCTCCAATGGCGGTCTGGCCCGCGGGGTGCCGACCGGGTTCACCGAGCTCGACGAGGTGACCAACGGCCTGCATCCGGGTCAGATGATCATCCTGGCGGCCAGGCCCGGGGTCGGGAAGGCACTGGCGCTGGATACGCCGCTGCCGACACCCGGTGGCTGGACGACGATGCGCGACGTCGCCGTCGATGATGAGTTGCTGGGCGCGGACGGGCGGCCGACTGGAGTGGTGGCCGCGACGGAGGTCATGCTGGGCCGGCCCTGCTACGAGGTGGAGTTCTCCGACGGCACGGTGATCGTCGCCGACGCTGAGCATCAGTGGCCGACCGGTTACGGCATCCGCACAACGGGCCAATTGCGGGGCGGCTTGGACACAATCGCCGCAGCGGGATCCATCGTGCGCTACGGGAACCGCCCGGGCGGCACCACTCTGATGGCGCCGGTACTGCACGTGGACGGCGTGCGGCCGGTCCCGAGTGTTCCGGTGCGCTGCGTGCAGGTGGATAACGTCGCGCACCTGTACCTGGCCGGCCGGGGCATGATTCCGACGCACAATTCGACGCTCGGCCTGGATTTCATGCGGTCCTGTTCGATCAAGAACCGGATGGCCAGCGTCATCTTCTCGTTGGAGATGAGCAAGTCTGAGATCGTGATGCGGCTGTTGTCCGCCGAGGCGAAGATCAAGCTCGCCGATATGCGCTCGGGTCGGATGAGCGACGACGACTGGACTCGGTTGGCGAGGCGGATGAGTGAGATCAGCGAGGCGCCACTGTATATCGACGACTCGCCGAACCTGACGATGATGGAGATCCGCGCCAAGGCGCGCCGGCTGCGGCAGCGGGCCGATCTGCGGTTGATCGTCGTGGACTACCTGCAGTTGATGACCTCCGGCAAGAAGGTCGAGTCACGACAGGTCGAAGTTTCCGAATTCTCGCGCCACTTGAAGCTTCTCGCCAAGGAGCTCGAAGTTCCGGTCATTGCGATCAGTCAGCTGAACCGTGGCCCCGAGCAGCGCACCGACAAGAAGCCGATGCTGTCTGACCTAAGGGAAAGCGGGAGTTTGGAGCAAGATGCCGACATGGTCATTCTGCTGAACCGGCCCGACGCCTTCGAACGAGACGACCCGCGCGGCGGCGAGGCAGACCTGATTCTTGCCAAGCACCGCAACGGCCCGACGAAGACGGTGACCGTGGCTCACCAGCTGCACCTGTCGCGCTTCGCCAACATGGCCCGCTAGAAGGCTGTCGAGATGCAGCGAAGATCAGCAATCAAGCGTTCGTTGTCTAAGAACAGGTTTAATAATCTCTTATTTTCCTTAACAAGATGTTAGAGTCGGTGTGTCGGCCTGATTCGGCCATAGCCCTGGTTATCCGGTTGGAGGTAACCGATGTCCGTCGATGTTTTGCCGCCTGGTCCTCGACTTCCGGCTGCTGTTCAGTCCGCCGCGTGGTTCGCTCACCCTTGGAATTTCATGGATCGCTGCGCGGCTCGCTACGGTGACACGTTTACCTTGAGGCCGCTTGGTGAGCGGCCCTGGGTGATGGTGTCCCACCCGGACGTGGTGAAAGAGGTCTTCAATGGGCCGCCCGAGCTGCTGCATGCCGGGGAGGGCAATCGGATCCTGTTGCCGGTGGTCGGGGCGAACTCGGTGCTGCTGCTTGACGATGACGCGCACCGCCAGCAGCGCCGACTGCTCATGCCGCCGTTCCGCGGCAACCAGCTGGCCTCCTATGCGGACACGATGACCGCGGTGGCGAAAGCTGAGATCGCCCGGTGGCCGCGCGGCAAGCCGGTGCAGCTGCACCCGCTGATCCAGGCGTTGACGCTGGAGGTCATCCTGCGCGCAGTGTTCGGGCTTTCTGAGGGCAAGCGCCGTGACCAGATGCGGGCAGAATTGGTGCGGATGCTTGCCAGGGCAACCAGTTTCCCGGCCCAGGTGGCGTTCTTGATGGGCCTGGGCCCACCGCGCGCCCGGGCCGCACTCACCAGCCGACTGCTGCGTGGCGTCGACCGCCTGCTGTACGCCGAGATCTCCGACCGGCGCCGGGCCGACGACCTCGACGAGCGCGGCGATGTGCTGTCCACGCTGCTGCAAGCCCGCCACGAAGACGGCCAGCCGATGAGCGACGTTGAGATCCGCGACGAGCTGATGACGTTGCTGTTGGCCGGGCACGAGACGACCGCGACGGCGCTTGCGTGGGCCGTGGAGCGGCTCGTCCGTCATCCCGACGCTCAGGCCCGGCTGACCAACGAGATCCGCGGGGGCGAACACCAATTCCGCGACGCCGTGGTCAAGGAAACCCTGCGACTACGACCGGTCATTCCAGCGGTCGCGCGGCGCCTCACCGCGCCGATGAACATCGGCGGCCTGAGGTTGCCGGCCGGGGTGACCGTGGCGCCGTCGATCTACCTCATGCACCGACGACCCGACATCTACCCCGACCCGAAGCGCTTCCAGCCCGAGCGTTTCCTCGAGCAGCGCGCCGGAACCTACACCTGGATCCCGTTCGGCGGCGGCGTCCGCCGCTGTCTGGGTGCGGCGTTCGCTGAATACGAGATGCGGGTCGTGCTTGGCGAATTGTTCGACAGTTGCACGGTCCGCCCCATCAAAACGCGACCCGAAACTGTGCGACGACGCGGACTCGCCCAAGCGCCCGGTCGCAAAGCCACAGTGATGCTCGGATGACGGAATGACGGTTGCTGTAGATATCGAGTCAGAGCGCGCGGCACTGACAAAGTCGTTGGCTTAGCGTTGAGACATGGTTTCATCGTGGATCAGCCCGAAAGCCCGCAAGGGCATCAGCAGCCGGATAGCGGGCCGCGGACTCTTCGCCACCGAGCAAATCAGCACCGGTGAAATTGTCGCTGCGAAAGGCGGGCACATCGTGACCACGACGCAACTGCGTCGACTCCCTGACCCGTTACCGAACTCCGAGATTCAGATCGCCGACGGGCTCCACCTAGTGGCGTTGTCCCCAGGGGAATACGAACCGGTGATGCTGTTCATCAACCACTCCTGCGAACCCAACGTCGGCTTCGCCGGCAACATCATCCTGATCGCGATGCGAGAAGTGACCGCGGGCGACGAACTCACCACCGACTACGCACTCTTCGACGACTACGACGGGCAAATGACCTGCCAGTGCGACACCGCTTCGTGCCGGCGTGTGATCAACGGGCATGACTGGCGGCGAAGCGACCTACAACGCAGGTACTGCGGATACTTCTCGTGGTACCTGGAGCGCAAAATCAACGAGGCGCAAAGCGAAGCGGAATAATAGGCGACGGCTGCGCCACGACCAGCACCCAGCGTGATGTCATGTGCCGAAACGGCTGCGCGCCGGGCCCTTCCATGAGTTGCGTGCGAAGACGGCCATCCGCGGACCAAATTGGTGCTCTGAAGAAATGACACGAAACTGAGACAAACCGCAGATGACATCACGTGAGACAACTCGAATCGCCGCAGGTCAGAAGATCGCAACATGACACGCGGAATGAGAATCTACAGGTGGTAGTAGTGGTACTACCACTGCAAGGCATCAGTCGGCGGCGGGTATTCGCAGCGACTGTTCACGCGGTGCGTGTCGTCTCGGCGTGAATCAGTTACCGGCGCGCTGCACCGCCAACAGGGCATCTGCCTGGGCGTGACTTGTGGACCGATCTATTAATTCGAGCTTGACGTCGCCAGCGGTCAATCGGTCGGTCCAATATGTTCCCTGCACCGACTTGGGCTCAGCCGTGTCTTGTCAATCTTTCCTGCATCTCGACAGCGACGACTGTCGTTCGGCTTCCCTTCCGCCGACGCTTCCCGGTGGCGGCATCGCCCAGTTTCCATATCGCCGCCTCCGTCCATATTAGTCAGGTAATATGACTACTCTAGTTCATAGAGTAGGACCGATGGCAACAGGTGCGAAGTCGCTGAAGCGCAAAGATGACACGTGCGGAACCCAGCGAGCGCAGCGATGCGCACGCGGCGTTGCGGTCGTGTCGGCAGCGATCTGACTCGGCAGTGCTGACGTAAGGTGTGTGCCTCATGAGAGCAGGTGGGCGATGGAGCCGAGAACGGTATGGACGACGAGCAGCCGGTTGATCTAGGGGTGGCGTTGTTCATCCCGTATCGCTACATGGAGGACCGAATCTTCCGGGCCATCCAGGATGCCGGGTTCGACGACTGGACCCTGGCCCAGGTTCGGGTGTTTCAACGCCTCGCCCCGGACGGTTCGCGTCTCACGGACCTCGCTGATCAGGCGCAAATGAGTAAACAGAGCGCCGGGGTGCTGGTCGATCAACTGGAACGCTTGGGCTATGCCCGCCGGGTCCCCGACCCGACCGATGGGCGCGCCCGGTTGATCGTGATCGAGGAACGTGGCCGGCGGGCGGCCGAGGTGGCAATGGCGACATCCACCGAGATCCTGGCGGAGTGGACGGCCTTCCTGGGCACCCGCAACTTCACGTTGTTGCACCAGATCCTGGATCAACTCCGCGAGATCACCGACCCCTACGCGCACGAACCCTAGCTGCGCCGAGCCGTCGGCCCTCGAACCCGTTTGCCAGGCGGCCCAACCTGGGCGGTGGGCGTCAGCGGGCTTCCACCCCCTTCTTGACATTAGTCAGCTTCATTGACTAGTTTGGTCAGTGATTCTGACAGTATCTCAACCAGACGGGTGGGTGCCACATCCACGGTGTCACGACGATCCGGACCCGTCGCCGCACGGCCCGCCGCCACCCCCAGAGGCATGAGGGGTCCGGCGCAGCACGAGCCCGGCACCGCACGCAGACCCGCAAGACCCACTAGAAGGAGTATCGCCATGAGTATCAGCCTGACCTGCGGTCCGTCCGGCACCGTCATCACCGGGGAGACCGAAGAGGAGCTGGTGAGCAACGTGCAGGCACATGCCCGCGAGCACCAGAACACCGAACTGTCCCGCGAGCGCATCCGCGCCGAGATCCGCGGGAGGGACTCCGAGCAGCCCATCGACGCGGCGGCCTGGGCCGCCATGAACGCCCCCAGCGCCGCTCAAAAGCTTTGCGACACAAGCGACATGGTGATCGTGCACCGCATGTTCCGCCGCGAATGCGCACTGTTGCCCCAACTCGTCGCTGCGGTACCTGCCGGCGACGTCGCCCGGGCCCGCACCGTCGCCGGGCATGCCCGCGAAGTTCTCGACATGCTCCATCACCACCACCTGGGCGAGGACGAACTGCTGTGGCCGAGACTGTCGGCCCGGACCCGGTTCTACACGGATCTGCTCGCCCGCATGGACAGCCAGCATCACGGCCTCGCGGTGCTGCTCGAGCACGCCGCGACCGCGCTGCCCGTGTGGCAGGACGCGCCCAATGCGCACACCAGCAGATCATTGACCACGTTGCTGGAGCAGATCTCGAACGGACTCGACGAGCACTTCGA
>DATFYT010000020.1:0-12408 GCA_035314925.1 Mycobacterium sp.
CCACCCCGGGGAACTTCTTCGCGGTGACCCCGACCCGCCCGAAGACCTCTAGCGTGGAAACCGTGATCGGCGATCGTTGGAACGTGACAGACGACGAGGTCGCGCGGCATTATCCGTGCGACGACTTCGTCCCCGCGCCGACTCTGCAGGCATGGCGCGGAGTTACCGTGCACGCCACACCAGAAACGCTGTGGCCGTGGGTTGGTCAGATCAGGATCGCGCCCTACTCCTACGACTGGATCGACAACCTCGGCCGTCGCTCACCGCAGCAGTTGCAGGGCCTGCCCGAGCCGGTCGTCGGCGAAGCGTTCAGCACCGCGGCAGCGCGGCGCCTCGGACGCATCCTCGCCGCCGAGCCGCCCACACACCTCACCGGCGAGATCATGGGAGCCTGCATCTCTTATGTCCTGGTGCCGGAAGGCCAGACAACGCGATTGTTGATGAAGATCGTCACGGCCATGAGCCGCTGGCTGACACCCGGGCTTTCGGTCGGCGACCTCATCATGGCCCGCCGGCAACTACTCAACCTCAAACGCCTGGCCGAACAACCTCGGTCGGTGGCACACTAGGCCTGTGCCGCCGTATCGGGACGTCGCCGAGTTCAACGATCGGGCCGCGAGCTACGACCACGGCTGGCGGGGTCGCCTGCATCACGAGATCTCCGAGCGCACCGCCAATCTCGTGCTGGCGACCGTCGCAGGTCCCCACCGAGTGCTCGACTTGGGCTGCGGGACGGGTTATCTGTTGCGAACATTGGCAAGCCGCTACGGCGACGCCGAACAACTTGTCGGCATCGACGCCGCCCCCGAGATGGTGAAGGCGGCCACTGCCGTTACCCACGACGACCGGTTGACGTTCGCCCTCGGCGTCGCCGAACAAATCGGCTACCCCGACGAGACGTTCGACTTGATCGTCAGCACAACGTCATTCGATCACTGGACTGACCAGCAAGCAGGCCTGCGCGAATGCGCCCGGGTGCTGCGTCGCGGTGGCCAACTGGTGCTCGCCGACCAATTCTCGTGGCTGCTGATGCCGACGATGCTCACCAGCCGTCGCGGTAAAGCCCGCACCCGGCGCCGCGCCACCCGTCTGCTGCTGCGCGCGGGATTTTGCTCGCCGCAGTGGCATCGGCTGCACGCGGTGATCATCAATGCGGTGACCGCGACGAAGCCGGCTTAACTTTCGTCCCGCGGAAACGAGCGGAAGCTGCCGTCGAGCACCTGCAGATGACCGATCGTCCGCCCCGTCACGACCTGCGGATCCACCAGGGCCAACTCCGCCGCCGCCTGCGCGAACTCGTCCGCCTGCGCAACGTCGTCGAATCCGGGGGCGTAGTACGAAAGTCCCGGCGTCATAATCGGTTTGGACGGCGACAGCGCGTTGACCGCGATGTTGTGGCCCTGCAGATCAAAGGCCGCACACCACGTCAAGTGTTCCAGCGCGGCCTTGGAGCCGCCGTAGCCGGGCAGTACGCCGCCACTGCGGTCGGGGTAGGGCCCGTCGCCCGGCAGCCGCGACGCGACCGACGTCACGTTGATGATCGAGCCGCCCTTCGCGGCGATCATGTCGGGGCAGACCATCTGGATCAACTCGTAGGCAGCGAACACCGAGATCTCGAAGTGCCGCCGGTAGGCGCCCAGCGGCGTCCCCAGCAGCGGCGGCCAATCGGGTTTGGCCGCCACCGGCGGTGCTTTGGCCGACTCAGCGCGGGATTCGTCACCCGGCTTCGGCGGGCGTCCGGGCGCGGTGAACGCCGCATTGTTGACCAGAATGTTAATGGGGCCCAACGCATCTCGGGCCTGACCCACGAGCCCCGCAATATCGTCGCGGTCCAGCAGGTCGGCCCGGATGGCGACCGCGCGGCCGCCGGCCGACTCGATGTCGGCGACGGTCTCACCGATGGTCCCGGGCAGCCGCTCGTCCCACACGCTTTCGGTGCGCCCAACCACCGCGACCGCCGCGCCCCGAGAGGCCAGCGCCACAGCGATCGCGCGACCCAATCCGCGGCTGGCGCCGGTCACGATCGCGGCCCGGCCGTCCAGTCGTCCGGTCACCGGCCCGACCCTACATCTCGGGTGACGCCGTGCACGAGGATGGCGGTGGTCTGATCCACCCAGGCGTCGTCGAGTTGTTCGTCCGGACGCAGCAGCAGCCGCAACAACGTCGCGCCCCCGATCAACTCGATCAGCCGGTCCGGGTCGACATCGCGATGCACCTCGCCGCGGTCGACACCCTCGCTCAGTCGCGCCCGCACCGCGGTAAACAGTCCCACGAAACGCGACATCACCCGCGCGTTCAGCGCGGAGTCGGCGCTCATGTCGGCGACCAGTCCGGGTAACGCGGCGCGCACCACCGGGGTGGTGAACACGTCGCGCGCGGCGGCGATCATCGCCCGCACGTCGGCCGCCATGTCGTCGGCCGGACCGACCAGCGCCATGGGCGCCACCGGAAACGCGGCCTCGTGCACCAATTCGGCCTTGCTCGACCACCGGCGATACAACGCCGTCTTCGTTGTCGCAGCGCGTTGGGCAACCGCGGCCAACGTGAGGTTCGAATAACCGATTTGCACAAGCAGATCCGCGGTCGCCGTCAATATGGCAGCGTCGATACGCGGGTCACGGGGCCGTCCGGCACCCGGGGCCTTGTCAACCGAGGGCGGGTCTGCTTTCATAACGCTACCTACCGTATCGTAATTGCCTCATGAAGGAGGCACCAGTGCCCAATGAACCCGCGGTCGATGCCGTCGGCCCCATGCAGCGGTCGAGCCGGGACACCACCACCGTCCCGAGCGTGATGTCGCGATGGCTGTCGACCCAGCTGCCCGGCGGGACAACCCCCGATGTCACCGTGGAAAGTGGCATTGACTCCACGGGGATGTCGTCGGAAACGATCATTTTGACCGCGCGGTGGGAACAGGACGGGCAGCCGACCGAGCAGAAGCTGGTGGTGCGGGTTGCACCCACCACCGAAGACGTGCCGGTGTTCCCGACGTATCGGCTGGACCATCAATTCGACGTGATACGCAAGGTCGGTGAGCTGACCGAGGTGCCGGTCCCGCGGGTGCGCTGGATCGAACCCACCGGTGATGTGTTGGGAGCGCCGTTCTTTGTGATGGATTACGTCGACGGTGTGGTGCCGCCGGACGTCATGCCCTACACATTCGGCGGCAACTGGTTCGCCGATGCGCCGCCCGAGCAGCAGCGCAAGCTACAGGACGCCTCCGTCGGGGTGCTGGCCGCGCTGCATTCGATCCCCAACGCAGAGAAGACGTTTGGATTTCTTGCCGACGGCCAGTCTGGTGACACCGCACTACGCAGGCACTTCAACTGGGTGCGGTCCTGGTATGACTTCGCGGTGCCCGACATCGGCCGATCACTTCTGGTGGAGCGGACTTTCGGCTGGCTGGAAGACAACTGGCCGGATCAGACGGCTGCCCGTGAGCCGGTGTTGCTCTGGGGTGACGCCCGGGTGGGCAATGTCTTGTACCGCGACTTCCAGCCGGTGGCCGTGCTGGACTGGGAAATGGTGACGCTAGGCCCGCGCGAGCTCGACGTCGCATGGATGATCTTCGCGCACATGGTCTTTCAGGAACTGGCCGGCCTGGCAACAATGCCCGGTCTGCCCGAGGTGATGCGCGAGGACGACGTGCGCGCTACCTACCAGCGGCTCACCGGCGTCGAAGTGGGCAACTTGCACTGGTTTTACGCCTACTCCGGAGTTATGTGGGCTTGCGTGTTCATGCGCACCGGCGCGCGTCGAGTCCACTTCGGGGAAACCGAGAAACCCGACGATGTCGAATCGCTGTTCTACCACGCCGGATTGATGAAACGTCTTATCGGAGAGGATCAGTAATGCTCGGACCGCTCGACGAGTACCCGGTACACCAAGTCCCCCAGCCGATCGCGTGGCCCGGTTCCTCGGACCGCAACTTCTACGACCGCTCCTACTTCAACGCCCACGACCGCACCGGCGACATTTTTGTCGTCAGCGGCATCGGCTACTACCCCAACCTCGGAGTCAAGGACGCATTCGTGCTCATCAGGCGCGGCGACAACCAGACCGCGGTGCATCTCTCCGACGCGATCGACCAGGACCGGCTCAACCAGAACGTCAACGGCTACCGGATCGAGGTCGACAAGCCGTTGCACAAATTGCGCCTGGTCCTCGACGAAACCGAAGGCATCGCAGCCGATCTCACCTGGGAAGGGCTGTTCGATGTCGTCCAGGAACAACCGCACATTCTGCGCTCGGGTAACCGGGTGACGCTGAACGCGCAGCGATTCGCCCAGCTGGGCAGCTGGAGCGGCCGGATCGTCGTCGACGGCGAGGAAATCGCCGTCGACCCCAAAACCTGGCTCGGCAGCCGCGACCGGTCCTGGGGCATCCGGCCCATCGGCGAGCCCGAACCGGCCGGCCGGCCCGCCGACCCACCGTTCGAGGGCATGTGGTGGCTGTACGTGCCGATGGCGTTCGACGAGTTCGCGATCGTGCTGATCATCCAGGAAGAGCCCAACGGATTTCGTTCGCTCAACGACTGCACCCGCATCTGGCGCGACGGTCGGGTCGAGCAGCTGGGCTGGCCACGGGTCAAAATCCACTACCGCTCCGGCACCCGCATCCCGACTGGCGCAGCGATCGACGCGACCGCCCCCGACGGCACCCCGGTCCACTTCGACGTCGAGTCCAAGCTGCCCGTCCCCATCCATGTCGGCGGCGGGTACGGCGGCGATTCGGACTGGCTGCACGGCATGTGGAAGGGCGAGAAGTTCATCGAGCGGCTGACCTACGACATGACCGACCCGGGAATCATCGCGCGATCGGGCTTCGGCGTCATCGACCATGTGGGCCGAGCAGTATGCCGCGACGGCGATAGCGAGCCGGTGGAGGGCTGGGGTCTCTACGAGCACGGAGCGCTGGGCCGCCACGACCCGTCGGGGTTCGCCGACTGGTTAACGGTGGCGCCCTAGCCTTTTCGCGCCAGCTCGTCGATGATCGCGGCCAGCGTGTCGAGGTTCATCGGTCCCGGCTGGTAGAGGAAGACGGTGTCGGCGACACCGTCGACGCGGTCGCGAATGTGTCTTGCGACGTCCGCGGGGGTGCCGCAGGCCGCGATGGTGTGCAGCATCTCGTCGTCGATCAATCCGCCCATGTCCTGCCAGCGGCCCTGCTTGGACAGTGCGTTGAGCTCGGGTTGCAGGTCCGCCCAACCGTGCGCGGCCAGCACCGGCCGATACGCCGGGGTGGACCCGTAGAACGCCAACAGCCGCCGTGTCGCGGCGTCGGCCTGCTCGCGTTCGGCGTCGGTGCCGCCTGGCGACGCGATGATCTCGGGCAGCACGGCGAAGTCGGCGGCGAGGCGGCCGGCCGCCTGCAGACCCTCATGCACCGACGGCATGGTGTGCTCATGCAGAAACCGTTTAGAGCTGAACGGCATCACCAGCAGACCGTCGGCGTGCTCGGCGACCGCACGGGTCAGTCGCGGCCCGAGCGCGCCGACGTAGATCGGCGGCGGACCGTGCGGATTCGGACCGGGATTGAAGGTCGGCGTCATCAGCGTGTGCCGATAGTAATCGCCGCGGAAATCTAAGCGCTCGCCGGAGTTCCACGACGCGAAGATCGCGCGCAACGCCGCGATCAGCTCGGTCATGCGGGCCACCGGCTTGTCGAACTGCGCGCCGAAACGCTTTTCGATTTGAGTGCGAATCTGGGTTCCCAGGCCGAGAATGAACCGGCCCGAGCTCAACAGCTGATGGTCATTGGCCTGATGCGCCAGGTGAATCGGGTTGCGCGGAAACGCGATAGCGACATTGGTCATCAGGTCCAGGCCGCCCACGGTGGCCGCCAGCGTCAGCGGCGCGAACACGTCGTGCGCTCCCTCGAAGCTGGCGACGCCGCTGGCACCGGCGTCGCGCAGCTCCCGCGCGCGGTCGGCTGCGTCGGTCAGCCCGTACAAAGCTGTGAAGACTTTCAAGGTGGATTCACCTTACGCACCGGCCATACGGTTGACTAAAGAACATGCCCGACGCGACCTGGACCGCCGATGTCGTCGTGGTGGGGGCCGGTTTCGCCGGCCTCACCGCGGCCCGCGAACTGATGCGACTCGGACACGATGTGCTGGTACTCGAGGGCCGCGACCGGGTCGGCGGACGCTCGCACACCGGCCACGTCGCCGGCATCCCGGTCGATATGGGCGGCACGTTCGTCGGCCCGACGCAAGACGCCGTGCGGGAGCTGGCCGACGAGCTCGGCATCCCGACGATTCCGACCTATCACGACGGCGCCAACCTGATCCGATGGCGGGGTGCGGTCCGCTCGTACAGCGGCACCATCCCGAGGCTGTCGCTGGGCGGTCTCGTCGACATCGGCCGGGTGCGTTGGCAATTCGAGCGGATCGCCCGGACCGTTCCGCTGAGCGAGCCGTGGACCGCGCGGCGCGCCGACCGGCTCGACCGGCAGTCGCTGGGCGACTGGCTCCGGTCGGTGCGCGCCGGCGCCACCGCACGCGATCTGCTGGCCATCATGGCGCGGGTGACCTGGGGATGCGAACCCGACGACGTGTCGATGCTGCACGCCGCCCGCTACGTGCGGGCGGCCGGTGGTCTGGACCGGTTGCTCGACGTGGAAAACGGCGCCCAGCAGGACCGTTTCTCGGCCGGCACGCAGCAGATCGCCGACGCGTCGGCGGCGCAGCTCGGCGACCGGGTGGTGCTCGAGGCCGCCGTGCGACGCATCGATCACCACGACGGCGGGGTCAGCGTGACCTGCGACAAGGGCCGCGCCGACGCCCGGTTCGTCGTCGTCGCGATCCCGCCGGCCCACCGGAGGGCGGTCGAGTTCACTCCCCCGCTGCCTGCCGAATACGACCGACTCGCCGAGCATTGGCCACAGGGCCGGCTCAGCAAGGCGTATGCCGCCTATGCCACCCCGTTCTGGCGGAGCGACGGATCTTCTGGCGAAGCGCTGTCCGACGAGGGCCCGGTGTTCATCACCTTCGATGTCAGCCCGCAGCCCGACGGACCGGGCGTGCTGCTGGGGTTCGTCGACGCCCGTACCTTCGACGAGCTCCCCGCAGATCAGCGTCGGCAGCGCGCGCTGGAATGCTTCGCGTCGCTATTCGGGGACGAAGCGCTCAAGCCGCTCGACTACGTCGACCACCGTTGGGGCGCAGAGGAATTCGCGGCGGGCGGCCCGACTGCCGCGGTGCCGCCCGGCTCGTGGACGCGTTATGGGCCCTGGTTACGCCGCCCGGTCGGGCCCATCCACTGGGCCGGCACCGAAACCGCCGACGAGTGGACCGGCTTCCTCGACGGGGCGGTGCGCTCCGGGCAACGGGCCGCCGCTGAGGTCGCCGCTCGGCTATGAACCCGGCTATGAGCTGATCCGGCGGCTGCCGGCGATCGATTCGGCGAGCGCGCGCAGCTCCCGGTTGACTTCGGCGGGGCGTTCCAGCATCGAGCAGTGCCCACCGGGCAGCACGACAAGGTCAACCAGGTTGGGCGCGGCCGCCGCGATCCGACGCGACTGGACCAGCGGCGTGAGCCGGTCGCGCTCGCTGCCGATGACCAGCGTCGGGACCGTCAGGCCCTCCAGGTTGATGTGCCGACGCTGCAGAACATCGACTAGCGCCTTGCCGCAGCCGCCGCGTCCCCGCGGCGATGTGGCGTTGAACAACTCGTAGATCAGCGCGCCGACCTCAGGCTCGGCGTCGCGGCCGACTGCCAGCATCGAGATCATTTCCCGGGTGGCTCGACGCACCGCCGGCGGCACGTCGAACGAGCCGAAAATGTTGACCAGGGCGCGCGCGCCCAACACCCGGACCGGCGCGAACGGCGCCGGAACCGGCAGCAGCCTGACCTCACGCAGCAGGTCACCGGTGGTGGTGTTGATCAGCGCGACGGCGTCGGCGCGCGCCTCGACCTTGTGCCGGTAACGGTCCGACCACGCGGCGAGGGCCATGCCTCCCATCGAGTGTCCGGCGATGACGGCACGCTCACCCGGTGCGAGCGTGGCCTCGAGCACCGCATCAACATCCGACGCGAGGTGGGCAAGGCTGTACCCGCCACGGCGGGGAATACCGCTGCGGCCATGGCCGCGATGGTCGAACGCGATCACCCGGTAATCGGTGGCCAAATCGGCGATCTGGTAGGCCCACACCCGGATGGCACAGGTGATCCCGTGCGAAAGCACGATCGGATAGCCGTTCTCGGGCCCGAATACCTCGGTGTGCAGGCGGGTGCCGTCAGGGGCGCGGACGGGGACAGTGCGGCTGGGCGGCAAAGCCGCCGGTAAGGAGCCCAGGGTGCGGGCCGATCGACGAGAACTCATCACAGCTCCCCTCCGGATGCGGCGCCGTCGCCGCGTGGCGAGAGTGTAACCGAGCGGACTGTGCAAAACGGGCCAAAATGTCTCGGGCGCTAATTATTTGCGTCGCGGGACGTGAATCTCGTCCGCGACCTGGGGTTTAGCCGCGCCCGGCTGGCGGCATCCTCGATGCGGTCACGATATCCCGATTTTGAAACTTCACGCCGCACAGCACCCCATAGACTCACACCATCGGGGGAATTGGGCTGAAAGAGGAGCGAACGATCATGGCAATTGACGCGGGCACCGAGGCACGCACACCGCGGCAGGACGACTTTCACAATGACTTCGAGAAAGACATACCCGCGACGCAGCGATACTTCGACAGCCCGCGGTTCGACGGCATCACTCGCCTCTACTCCGCACGCCAGGTCGTAGAGCAGCGCGGCACCATCCCGAGCGATTACATCGTGGCGCGAGAGGCGGCGGAGGCTTTCTACCCGCGGCTGCGCGAGCTGTTCGCCCAGCGCAAGAGCATCACCACCTTCGGCCCGTACTCGCCCGGGCAGGCAGTGGCGATGAAGCGGATGGGCATCGAGGGCATCTACCTCGGCGGGTGGGCGACGTCGGCCAAGGGCTCGATCAGCGAAGACCCGGGGCCCGACCTGGCCAGCTATCCGCTGAGCCAAGTGCCCGACGAGGCCGCCGGCCTGGTCCGCGCCCTGCTGACCGCCGACCGCAACCAGCAATACCTGCGGCTGCGGATGAGCGACGAACAACGTGAGCGGACACCGGCGGTCGACTACCGGCCGTTCATCATCGCCGACGCCGACACCGGCCACGGCGGCGATCCGCACGTGCGCAACCTGGTCAAACGGTTCGTCGAGGCCGGGGTGCCCGGATACCACATCGAGGACCAGCGCCCCGGCACCAAGAAATGCGGACATCAGGGCGGCAAGGTTCTGGTGCCGTCCGACGAACAGATCAAGCGTCTTAACACCGCCCGCTTCCAGCTCGACATCATGCGGGTGCCGGGCATCATCGTCGCGCGGACCGACGCCGAGGCGGCGAACCTGCTCGACAGTCGCGCCGACGAGCGCGACCAGCCGTTCGTGCTCGGCACCACCAACCTGAAGATCCCGTCCTACAAATCCTGCTTCCTGGCGATGGTGCGGCGCTTCTACATCGCGGGGTTCAAGGAACTCAACGGGCACCTGCTGTACGCCCTCCCCGACGGCGAATACGCCACTGCGGACGCCTGGTTGGAGCGTCAGGGCATCGGGGAGCTGATCACCGTCGCTGCGTCGCATCCCGACCACGCCCAGGCGTCGATCGATGCCGTCTTCGACGAGGTCGAGTCGAAGTTCGTCGACGCCTGGCAGAACGATGCCGGGCTGATGACCTACGGCGAAGCCGTGGCAGATCTGCTCGAATTCGCCGAGAGCGAGGGCGAATCGCGCGACATGAGCGTCGACGAATGGCGGCAGTTCGCCCAGCGTGCGCCGTTGTACACCGCGCGCGAAAAAGCCCGCGAGCTCGGCGCCGACCCCGGCTGGGACTGCGAGCGGGCCAAGACGCCGGAGGGCTACTACCAGATTCGCGGCGGCATCCCGTATGCGATCGCCAAGTCGCTGGCCGCAGCGCCATTCGCCGACCTGCTCTGGATGGAGACCAAGACGGCAGATCTCGTCGACGCGCGCGAATTCGCCGAAGCGATCCACGCCGTATACCCCGACCAGATGCTGGCCTACAACCTCTCGCCCTCGTTCAACTGGGACACCACCGGGATGACCGACGACGAGATGCGCGCGTTCCCTGAGGAACTCGGCAAGATGGGCTTCGTCTTCAACTTCATCACCTACGGCGGACACCAGATCGACGGCGTTGCCGCAGAGGAGTTCGCAACATCGCTGCGCCAGGAGGGCATGCTGGCGCTGGCTCGCCTGCAACGCAAGATGCGTCTTGTCGAATCTCCTTACCGCACACCGCAAACCCTAGTCGGCGGACCGCGCAGCGATGCCGCACTGGCCGCGTCGTCCGGTCGCACGGCGACCACGAAGTCCATGGGCGCGGGATCCACTCAGCATCAGCATCTCGTGCAGACCGAGGTGCCGAAGAAGCTGTTGGAGGAATGGCTGGCGATGTGGACCGAGCACTACCAGATTCCGGAAAAGCTTCGCGTGCAACTACGTCCGCGACGCGCCGGCTCCGACGTGCTCGATCTCGGTATCTACGGCGACGGAGAAGAGCCGCTTGCCAACGCCGTCGTCGACCCGATCAAGGACCGGCACGGACGCAACATCCTCACCGTGCGTGACCAGAACACGTTCGCCGAGAAACTGCGTCAGAAGAGGCTGATGGACATCATCCACCTGTGGCTGATCCATCGGTTCAAGCCGGAGATCGTGTACTACGTGACACCGACCGAGGACAACATCTATCAGACCGAGAAGATGAAGTCGCACGGCATCTTCAGCAACGTGTACCAGGAGGTCGGCGAGATCATCGTCGCCGATGTGAACCAGGAGCGCATCGACGAACTGCTGGCTCCCGATCGCGAGGCGCTCAAGCGGCTGATCGCCAAGCAGGACTAGCCGCTGCTGGAGCCGGTGGCGGCCCGTTGACCTCCAAAACCGTCACCCGCATCGTGAAGCCCAGCGCCGGGCGCTGGGTCAGAGCGTTCTGCATCGTCCTGGTGTCGATCTACGGTTTGTCGATCCCCCTGACCTGGTATTCGATTCAGATGTCAGGAATGGGCGTGAAACCGGGAACCCATCTGACGATCGGCAAACTGCTCGTGGGCATCGCGATGTTGTGCCTGCTGTGGGCACCACTCTGCTGCGGCATGTTGGCTCCGGTCCTTGTTCCCGTTGCCGCGCTCGCCGCCTTCATCGGTGCTTCCATCCGCCGGGTCCCCATCGTTGCCGAACCAGGCAAAGGTTAGGACCGCGTCTCGCCGCTCGATCCGACCAGCTCCGGATGGAACTTGGCTGCCATCCGGCGCATCCCGTCACGCCAGTCGACCGTGGTGCTGCCGACGAGTTCACGCATTCGGCTCGGGTCGGTTGGGTTGCCGCGCAGCGCCTGATCACTCTCCTGGAAGACCGGTTCCTTGCCGACCAGCGAGCCAAGGTAGTTGCACCAGTCCTGCAGGCTGACGTCCTGCTCTCCACACCAGTTGAGTGTGGTCGCCGGAACCGACGCCACCGCAAGCAGTTTCGGTATGGTCGCGATGATGTCATCCTCGTGGATCGGGTTGTAGCGGGCCGGGCCACCGGCCGGGACCGGGATCGGGATACCGGCGAGCATCATCTCCATGTGATAGAACGGCCAGCCGCCATTGTCGCCGTACGGGACATTGAGCCGGCCGATGGTAGTCGGCACACCGAGTGCGCGGGCCATCGTCCTGGCGACTACCTCGCCTGCGATCTTGGAAATGGAATAGGTTGGAAACAAAGGCTTGTGGTTGTCGCCCAAGGCGGCGCGCTCGGTTCGTGGTTCGTCGTCCGGCGGGTCGTAGACGGCACCTGAGGAGCAATGCAGGAACGCTTTAGCCTTGCGGCAGTGAGCCATCAACAAACCGATGGACTCAGCGTTGGCCGCGAGATCCTTCTCCCAGTTACCACTCTTGGCCACCGCCAAGTTGAGCACGTAATCAAAATCGGACGGGAGCCCGTCAAACTCCCCGGCGGCCAGGTTGACGGTCTCGCACCGCACGCCCGACTTCTCCAGGGCCTCACGCGCCGCTGCGTTGGTGAACCGGGCGATACCCCAGACTTCGTTATCGGCCGCCAGGGCTTGGGCGATGGGACTGGCAACCTGTCCGGTCGGCCCGGTGATCAGGATCTTCGCGCCATGCATGCACTGATACTAGGCCGGGCGTCAGCCGCGACTCGGTTTGCATCGGGTGCTACCTCAGGTGCGCTGGAATAACTCGGTACACCGATCAGTTTACAAACGCATCTGATGCAGCTTTCCGTCGACACCGCTAGGAGACAACGCCATGTCAACCGTCCTCGTCACCGGAGCCAGTCGCGGGATCGGTCGCGCCATCGCCGAGGAGTTCGCCCGGCGCGGACACCGCGTGGTGGCCACCGCACGTGATCC
>DATFYT010000021.1:0-18258 GCA_035314925.1 Mycobacterium sp.
GCAAAACGAAAAGTAATGTCACTTTTAGTTCTGTGCTCGTCGCCGATGCTGTCGCACTCTTGGAGCCACCATGGAATCCTTCATCCACCTGCGCAAAGGCAGGACACCGCGTCGCCTGCACGCTGACCTCGACGGGCTGAAGGACGACGAGCTGGGACGCGGTGGATTCACCGGCCGAACCGCCAACATCTACCGCCGTCACGACCCGACCGCCTACCGGTCGCAGGGTCCGCTGCGACCCATCGACGTGCTCTCCAGCGAGCTCAAGCCCAGCGACGCCACCGACGCCACCGGTGGGCCACTCTTGATGTTCGCCAACGCTGACTGCCGCATCTCGCTTTCCCGCCGCCATCAGCCGATGCCGTTCTACACCCGCCACGTCGACGGCGACCTGTTGTGCTTCGTGCACCAGGGCACCGGTCTTGTCGAGACCGAGTTCGGGCCGCTGCCCTATCGCGAGGGCGACTGGGTGTACATCCCCAAGGCATGCACGTGGCGCCAGGTGCCCGACGGCGAATCGACGTGGCTGATGATCGAGGCGAGCGACGAGTTCCGCGTCCCCCCGCCAGGGTCGCTGGGCCGGCATTTCCCCTTCGACCCGTCGCAGGCAATCATTCCCGACCCAACCCCCATCGATGATGACGACCGCGACGAGTACGAGGTCCGGCTTGTCCACGAGGGCGGCCCGACAACGCTGTTCTACCAACATAATCCGATCGATGTCGAAGGCTGGCGCGGCGACAACTTCGCGTTCACGTTCAACATCGCCGATTACAACGTGATCACCTCCGACAGCGTCCACCTCCCGCCGACCGTGCACCTGTTCATGCAGGCCACCGGCGTCTACGTGATGAACTTTCTGCCCAAACCCGCCGAAGGCGTTCCCGGCACCGAACGCACACCCTGGTATCACCGCAACGTCGACTACGACGAGATCGCCTTCTTCCACGGCGGCTCGCTCTACGGCATCCCGATGCCTCCGGGCCTGATTACCCATGCGCCGCAAGGGGTTCACCACGGCGCACCGGAAAGGGCGCGAGAGCGGGCCCGTCGCAAATTCGACGAGCATTCCCGCGTCGACTGGCAAGTGATCGCCATCGACACCCGCCGCCGATTGACGCCGTCAGCCGAGGTGCTGGCGCACGACCTAGGACAGCACTGACCATGGGGAGCACTGTGAAGCAGGCCGTGAAGCACGACTACGAACGCATCCCCTATCTCGTTGCATTCCAGAACAATTCTAGTGTTCGCGACGTCTATGGCGGGCTGGCCGAGATCACTGTGCTGGAAAGCTATCTGCTCAAGCCGAAAGACAAACCGTCAGACACCGTGCTGGTGTTCATGCATCCGATCGGTGGTGGTGCGTACCTGCCGATGATCAACGCGCTGGCCCGGGCCGGTCACCACGTCATCTACTGCAACAGCCGGTTCCGCGGCACCGACTCGGCGCTGCTGATGGAGAAGGTGGTCGAGGACCTCGGCGCGGCGATCAAGGACGCCAAGGATCGCCTGGGCTATCAGAAGGTGGTGCTGGCGGGCTGGAGTGGCGGCGGTTCGCTGTCGGTGTTCTACCAGCAGCAGGCCCAGCACCCGACCATCACGTCGAGCCCGTCGGGCGACGGACCGGATCTCACCAAGCTGGATCTGCCCGCCGCCGATGGCATCATGCTGCTGGCCGCGCACATCAGCCGGCACGGCACGCTGACCGAATGGCTGGACGCGTCGATTCTGGACGAATCCGACCCCACCAAACGTGACCCGGAACTCGACATCTACAACCCGGACAACCCCAACCAGCCGCCCTACAGCCAGGAGTTTCTGGCCCGCTACCGGCAAGCGCAGATCAGCCGTAACCGCCGCATCTCCGCCTGGGTCAAAGAGAAGCTGGCCGAACTGAAAGCCGACGGACGCCCCGACGACGAGTTCGGATTCGTCGTGCACGGCACGATGGCCGACCCGCGCTGGCTGGATCCCAACGTCGATCCGAACGAACGCACACCGGGAACCTGCTATCTGGGCGATCCTCAAGTGGTGAACATGAGCCCGGTCGGGCTGGCCCGCTTCTCCACGCTGCGCAGTTGGCTCTCGCAATGGAGCTACGACGACGCGCACGGCGACGGCGTGGACTGCGGACGCGACATCGCGGTGCCGGCGCTGGTGATCGGCAACCTGGCCGACGACGCCTGTACACCCAGCCACACCCGGCGGCTGTTCGAGGCGATCGGCCATCCCGACAAAGAGATCCAAGAAATCCCCGGCGCCACGCACTATTACGCCGGACCGGATCAACGCGACAAATTGCGCCACGCGGTCGAGATCGTCACCGATTGGCTCCGACGGCACTATTTCACGGGGATGCCGTGAGCGTTACTGGACCGCTGGACGGCGTCCGGGTCCTCGAACTCGGCACGCTGATCGCAGGTCCGTTCGCCGGGCGGCTGCTCGGCGACATGGGCGCCGACGTCATCAAGCTGGAACCGCCCGGTGCACCGGATCCGTTGCGAACCTGGGGGCAGGCCGAAGTCGACGGGCACCACGTTTTCTGGACGGTGCATGCACGCAACAAGAAGTCCATCACCTTGGACCTGCGCCGGCCGCGCGGCCGCGAGCTTTTCCTTGATCTGGTCGAGAAGTCCGACATCGTGGTGGAGAACTTCCGTCCGGGCACCCTGGAGAGATGGAACCTGGGTTACGACGTGCTCAGCCAACGCAACTCGGGAATCATTCTGGTTCGGGTGTCGGGCTACGGGCAGACCGGGCCCGACGCGCTCAAGGCCGGTTACGCCTCGGTCGCCGAAGCGGCGAGCGGCCTGCGCCACCTCAACGGTTTTCCCGGCGGGCCGCCACCCCGGCTGGCGCTGTCGCTGGGCGACAGCCTGGCCGGTATGTTCGGCGCCCAGGGGGCGCTGGCCGCGCTGTACCGCCGCGGCATCACCGGGCGCGGCCAGGTCGTCGACGTTGCATTGACCGAATCATGTTTGGCGGTGCAGGAATCCACGATTCCGGATTACGACGTCGGCGGTGTGGTGCGCGGGCCGTCAGGCACGCGTCTGGAGGGCATCGCGCCGTCGAACATCTACCGCAGCGCCGACGGTTCCTGGGTGGTGATCGCGGCCAACCAGGACACCGTATTCGCCCGGCTGTGCCAGGCGATGGGCCGGCCCGAGCTGGTCACCGACGACCGGTTCGCCACCCACGGCGCCCGCGGCCGCAACCAAGACGAGCTCGACAAGATCATCGGCGCCTGGGCCTCCGAGCGCGAGCCCAACGAGATCATCGAAACCCTCAGCGCCGCAGGCGTGATCGCGGGTCCGATCAACACGGTCGCCGAAGTGGTCAACGACCCGCAGCTGCGGGCCCGCGACATGCTGGTCGAGCACTACGACGAGCGACTCGCGCGGCCCGTTCTGGGACCCGGGATCGTGCCGGTGCTCTCCGAATCTCCGGGCAGCGTGCGCAACGCCGGCCCGGCGCGGCCCGGTCAACACAACGACGACGTCTACATCGGGCTGCTCGGCAAGACTGCCGCCGAGCTCGAAGAGCTGAGGACCGAGGAGGTGTTATGACCCGCACCGGCGACGATGCAGAGCGTAGCGATGAGGGAGAGCGGTGTAGATGACCCACGTCGAGATTCGCGAGGTGTCGCTGCGCGACGGGTTGCAGATCGAGAAGCCAATCCCGTTGTCGGCCAAGCTGGAACTGCTGGCAGCCGTCGCCGCCACCGGGGTGCGCGAGGTGGAGGCCACCGCGTTCGTCTCCCCGTCAAAGGTGCCGTCGATGGCCGACGCCGCCGAGCTCGCCGCCCACCTGCGCGATTACCCCGACATCGAGTTCTCCGCGCTGGTGGCCAGCCCCAATGGTGCTAGGCGGGCCGTCGCCGCGGGGCTGCGCTCGGTCGAATACGTGGTGTCGACCAGCGACGCATTCAGCCAGGCCAACGTCGGGCGCAGCAGCGCGGAGGCCACCGAGCAGATCGACGAGATCGTCGCTATCGCCCATGACAGCGATGTCACCGTCGAGGTCATCGTCGCCACCGCGTGGGACTGCCCGTTCGAAGGGCCGATGTCGCCGCAGCGGGTCCTCGACATCGCCGCCACAGCGCGCGATCGCGGTGTCGACCGATTTTCGATCGCCGACACCATCGGCACCACCACCCCGGGCAGGGTGAGTTCGCTGATCGCACAACTGCGTCCGGTCATCGGCGAGCTTCCGCTGGGCGGACATTTCCACAACACCCGCGGCGCCGGGCTGGCCAGCGCCTACGCTGCGGTCAGCTCGGGAGTCAGCCGGCTGGACGCATCGGTCGGCGGGCTGGGCGGTTGCCCATTCGCACCAGGCGCCACCGGCAACATCGCCACCGAGGACCTGGTGTACCTGCTGCGCGACAGCGACATCGACGTCGATATCGACCTGCAGGCCGCCATCTCCGCAGCCGAAGTCGCGAAATCGGTTGTCGACCACGACTTGCCCAGTGCTCTGCTGCGCGCCGGTGACCGGATCCGGACGTGATGCCGGCCCCGGAGACAACGCGGACTCTGACCGCCAAGGGCCGTCAGACCCGGGCGGCCATCGAGCAAGCCGCCCGTAAGCTGTTCGCTGAGCGGGGCTTTCACGGCACGACGTTGGCCGACATCACCTCAGCGGCGGGAAAATCGGCAGCGGTCTTCTACCGGTATTTCGCCGACAAGGAAGACCTGCTCGCCGCCCTGGCCGAGTCCTTCCTGCACGACATCGTCACGCCGTCCGGGTTGAGCGTTGAACTGCCGGAATCCCCCGATGACGACGCGTTCTTCACCGCTGTCGTCACCGGCTACTGGAACATGTTCAAGCAGAACATCGGCATCATGATCGCCATGGCGCAGCTGGCGGCTACCCAACCGCGGTTCGCCGCCGTACAGAACGAATTCCGGCGGTTCGGCATGGACATCGTCGCCGCCTCCGTACTCCGCGCTCAAGAGCACGGCTATGCGGCAGACCTCAATCCCGAGCACATCGCTGCCGCCCTCGCCTTATTGTTCGAGAATTTCACCACCGTGTTTGTCGGCCCATCCGTGCTCGGCGTTGAGATCAGCGACGAAGACGCCATCGCGACCTTGTCGACGGTGTGGAAGAAGACCTTGTACGGCAGCGTGTCGAGATCGTGAGGAGAGAACTGTGGATTTCACTTTGCCAGAACACCTTCCGGGGCTGCTCGCCGACATGGATGCGTTCATCGCGCGTGAGATCGCCCCGCTTCAGGCAGAGAACATGCAGTACTTCGACCAGCGCCGGGAGCATGCGCGTACCGACTGGGACAACGACGGCATCCCGACCCGGGAGTGGGAGGATCTGCTTTCCGAGATGCGCCGACGGGCCGACAAGGCCGGCTGGCTGCGCTACGGGTTGCCGGCCTCGCTGGGCGGGCGCGACGGCACCAACGTCGACATGGCCGTGATCCGAGAGTATCTGGCGCACAAGGGACTTGGTCTACACAACGATTTGCAGAACGAATCATCGATCGTCGGCAACTTCCCGCAAGTGATCATGATGGAACGGTTCGGCACCGATACGCAACGCGCCGCCTGGTCGGAGGCGTTGATCACCGGAGAACGCTCGATGGCCTTCGGGCTCACCGAGCCGCAGCACGGCTCGGATGCGACCTGGCTCGAAACGCATGCAAAACCTGACGGCGATGAGTGGGTGATCAACGGTTCCAAGCGGTTCAACACCGGCGTCCACCGCGCCACCCATGACTTGATCTTCGCCCGCACATCCGGCGAGCCGGGACAGGCCCGGGGCATCACCGCGTTCCTGGTGCCCACCGACGCGCAAGGCTTTACCGTTCCCTACTACTGGTGGACGTTCAACATGCCCACCGACCACGGCGAAGTCGAGCTCAGTGATGTCCGCGTGCCGGCCGACGCGGTACTCGGTGAAGTGGATCTCGGGCTGGAGGTTGCCCAAACGTTCCTGCACGAGAACCGGATTCGGCAAGCGGCCAGCAGCCTCGGCGCGGCGCAATACTGTATTGACCGTGCCGCCGAATACGCCGGCCAACGTACGGTGTTCGGGAAGCCGCTGGCGGTCAACCAGGCTGTGCAGTGGCCGTTGGCCGAGCTGCAGACCGAAGCGCAGATGGTGCGGCTGCTGGTGCAGTACGCGGCCTGGCACTTGGACCGCGACCACCACATGGAGGTGTCCGACAAAGTGTCGATGGCCAACTATCGCGCGAACCGACTGGTCTGCGACGCCGCCGACCGCGCCATGCAGATTTTCGGCGGCCTCGGTTACAGCCGTCATGAGCCGTTCGAGCACATCTACCGACATCACCGCCGCTACCGAATCACCGAAGGTGCCGAGGAGATCCAGATCCGGCGGGTGGCACAGCGACTGTTCAAATTCGGCCAGAAGTGAGCCTGCAAGACAGCTTGGCGGCGGTGCTGCGCCCAATACTGCGCTCAGGTGTTCAACACATCGCGATCGACAATCTGCGCGCGTTGACCGGTGGTGCCAGCCGAACCACGTGGGCATTCGATGCCGTTACGCCCGACGAACGGCGGTCGCTGATCCTGCGCATCGGCCCGCCGGACGACGTGCACGCCGGAATGGAGCTCGAAGCCCGGGCGCAGGCTGCGGCCGCGGCCGCCGGCGCGCCAGTCCCCCACGTCTTGATTGCCGACGATTCACCTGCCGCACTGGGCAATCCGTTCCTGATCTGCGATGAGATCAAAGGCGAGACCATCGTTCGGCGTATCGAGCGGCAACTTGACCAAACCGGCCGGTCGCGGTTGCTGAGCCAGTGCGCGCAGGCGCTCGCAGCCATCCACCGGGCCGATATCGGCGCAGTAAACGACCCGCAGCTTTCCGCCCAGGATCAACTCGTCGAATGGCGCGAGCGACTGGACGCCATGGGCGACACCACCGCCACATTCGAGTGGGCCTTTCGCTGGCTCGACGCCCACCGGCCTGCGCCGTCGCCGTCGCGCCTGGTGCACGGCGACTACCGGATGGGCAACCTCATCATCGACGGAGCCGAGCTGGCGGCCGTGCTGGACTGGGAGCTGGTGCGCATCGGTGAGGTCTATGAAGACCTGGCCTGGTTTTGCATCAGGGCCTGGCGGTTCGGCGCTCCTGCCGACCGCGCGGCCGGGGGATTGGGCAGCATCGAGGATTTTCTGCACGCCTACGAAAAGACCAGTGGGACCGCGGTCGGTCGCTTGGCTTTTCACTGGTGGTTGGTGCTGGCCACGCTGCGCTGGGGTGTCATCTGCCGCTACCAAGCCGAGCGCCACCTGAGCGGACAGACCCGCTCGGTCGAGCTGGCGGCAATCGGCCGCCGAGTCTGCGAAACCGAGTGGGATCTGCTCATCCTGCTCGATAAGGGTGCACCCGAGGCCCGTTAAGTGCCTAAGATTCCGCTGTGGCCACTCCTGATGAGGCAATCAACACGATCCGCGAGGTCGGCGGCGCACAACCGGGCTACCGGGCGTTGCACGCCAAGGGCAAGCTGTATCGCGGCACCTTCACCGCCGCCGCCGACGCGGCCCAACTCTCCCGCGCCGCACACCTGACCGGTTCGGCCGTGCCCGCGCTGATCCGGTTCTCCAGCGGCTCAGGCAACCCGGCGCAGCCTGACAACACACCGGGGGTGCGCGGGCTGGCGGTCAAGTTCACGCTTCCGGACGGATCGACCACCGACGTCTCAACCCAGACCGCAAGGCTGTTTCCGGCCAGCACACCAGATGGCTTCCTGTCGCTGCTGCGCGCGAGCAAGCCCGGCGTCACCGCTCCGCTACGTCTGGCCGGCTACATCGCCACCCATCCCCGATTCCTGTCCGCGTTGCCGGTCGTGCGTGACGCGAACAAAGTGCCGGTCAGTTACGGCACCGTCGCGTACCACGGCCTGCACGCGTTCCGCTGGGTCGCCGCCGACGGCAGCGCGCGATTCGTCCGTTACCACCTGCTTCCTGACGCGGGCGAAGAGTTTCTGCCGCCCCCGGTCGCAGCGCAGAAGAGCGCGGACTTTCTGATCGACGAACTCGACGAGCGCCTCACATCGGGTCCGGTGCGGTTCGCCTACCAAGTGCAGATCGCCGCGGAAGGCGATTCGCTGGTGGATCCGTCCCGACCATGGCACAGCACCCAGACCGTCACGGTCGGCACCATCGACATCACCGGCGTCGAGACGCAGCGCGAGCACGGCGGCGACATCGTCGTGTTCGACCCCATGCGGGTCACCGACGGCATCGAGCCCTCGGATGACCCGGTGCTGCGGTTCCGCACGCTGGCGTACTCGGCGTCCGTGAAGCTGCGCACGGGCGTGGATCGCGGCCCCGAGGCGCCCCCCTCCTGATGACGTCCGCATACGGTCGTCCCACCGCGGCCGAACTCATTGCCGCAGTAGCCGAATTTCTCGAGACAGATGTGCGGGAGTCGACCGCGGGCCAGGTCAATTTCCATGCCCGGGTTGCGGCCAACGCGCTGCGCATCGTCGAACGAGAGCTGCTCGCCGGCTCCGACAGCGGCGTCGACAGCGCGCTGGCCGGCGTCGGATGTGTCGACGAAGCCGAGCTGGCTGCCGCCATTCGTTCCGGCGCGCTGGACCGGGGCGGCGACCAGGTGCAATCGGCGTTGCGTGCGCTGGTCGGTCGCCGACTGGCTGCCGCGCACCCCGGCTACCAGGACGAGTAAGGAGAAACGCCATGCCCGCTGCCGAGGTCGTCGATCTGGCCGATGAGCTGTTCGCGGCCATCGAGCGCGGTGACGAGGCACGAATCGACGAGCTCTTCTCCGGCGACATCGCGGTATGGCGGGCGGGCGCCCGCCGCGAAGACGACAAAGTGCGGGCGCTGAAGGTGCTGCACTGGTTCATCGACGTCACCACGCAGCGCCGCTACGAGATCCTCGATCGCCAGCTGTTCCCGGGCGGTTTCGTCCAGCAGCACATCCTGCACGCCGCCGGTCGCAACGGCGGATCGATCGCCCTGCGGGTGTGCATCGTGATTAAGGTGGGGGTCTCCCCTAATTCTCAAGCGCCAATCAGCCGTATCGACGAGTACTTCGACCCAGCCGACATCGCCCCGCTGATGGGCTAGCCGGCAACGGAGGAGCCGATGACCACCCTGGAAACTCTGCTGAGTGATCCTGACACCGCAGGGGTGTGGAACCTCGTTTCCGATAAATCCACGATCAGCTTCAAGATCAGGAACATGTGGGGCCTGATCAGCGTCAAAGGCCGATTCGCCGACGTCAGCGGCGACGGCCAGATCACCGGCAAGGGTGCGATCTTCGGCCGCGTCGACATCCAGGTGGCGTCGTTGCATACCGGCATCCGCAAACGCGACGAACATCTGCGGTCGGCGGATTTCTTCGACGCCGAGCGCTTCCCGGAGATCAGCGTCGTGGTTACCGCCCTGGAGCCGACCTCCGGTGACGCCGCCGATCTGCGGGCCACCTTCACCATCAAGGGCGTCACCGCCCCGGTGCCGCTGCCGGTCCGGGCCATCCTGCTCGACGACGGGTCGGTGCGGGTCTCGGCGAAAACCGAGGTCGACCGGGCCCAATTCGACCTGGGCTGGAATCGGCTGGGCATGGTCGGCGAGAGGGCGACCGTGTCGGCCGACGCGTACTTCGTCCGAGCGCCGCGGTAAGCACCGCCGGGCAGTACGATCTGGACCGTGTCTGCCACCAGCCCCTTGCGAGTCCTCGTGTACAGCGACAACGCCAAGACCCGCCAGGACGTCATGCTGGCGTTGGGCAAACGGGTGCATCCGAACCTGCCCGAGTTGAGCTACGTCGAAGTGGCCACCGGACCGGTCGTTATCCAGCAGATGGACGCCGGAGGCATCGATCTGGCGATCCTCGATGGCGAGGCGACCCCCGAGGGCGGCATGGGGATCGCCAAACAGCTCAAAGACGAAATCGACCAGGGGCCGCCGATCGTGGTGCTGACCGGGAGGCGCGACGATGCCTGGCTGGCCAAGTGGTCACGCGCCGAGGGTGCGGTCCCCCACCCGATCGACCCGATCCGGCTCAGCCGGACGGTGCTCGAGTTGCTGCGCCCTGCTGTTCACTAACCGATCACCGAACCCAGAGCGCAAGCGGACACGGGTCGCTCAGCGCAGCCGGCCGGCGCCGCAAACCAATACCGCAATTAGGTCAAACACATTGCTGCCCAACGTTACTCGCCAATCTCTGATTGCCGACTAGCCGTCGTTCGCGTCGACCGGCCGACCACCCAATCGGCTGTGGTTGAGGTCACATCTAGACTGCTGAGCGCGGGACTACACACGGTCGCTAGGCTGTGGTTGCGCTCACAGTCAGTCAGCCCATAGACAAATAGTGAGGGAGCGTCTACGCGGCATGAATGTGTACCTACCCATCCTCGTGCTTGGGGGGATCGCCGCTGCTTTCGCCCTCGGCTCGGTCGCGATCGCGCAGATCATCGGCCCGTCCCGTTTCAACCGGGCGAAGCTCGAGGCGTACGAATGCGGGATCGAGCCCAGCGACCAGCCGGCCAACGCGCCGCACGCAGGCAGCGGGCAGCGGTTCCCGGTGAAGTACTACCTGACGGCGATGCTGTTCATCGTCTTCGACATCGAGATCGTGTTCCTGTACCCGTGGGCGGTCAGCTACGACCAGCTGGGGCTGTTCGCGCTCATCGAGATGGTGGTCTTCATTCTGACCGTCTTCGTGGCCTACGCCTACGTATGGCGCCGCGGCGGCTTGACTTGGGATTGAGGTAAATCGTGGGCCTGGAAGAGAAAGTGCCAAGCGGCTTCTTGCTGACGACCGTCGAGCAACTGGCGGGTTACTTTCGCAAGAACTCGTTGTGGCCGGCCACATTCGGATTGGCCTGCTGCGCGATCGAGATGATGGCCACGGCCGGTCCGCGATTCGACATCGCACGCTTTGGCATGGAGAGGTTTTCAGCGACTCCACGGCAGGCGGACCTGATGATCGTGGCCGGTCGCGTGAGCCAGAAAATGGCGCCGGTGCTGCGTCAGATCTACGACCAGATGGCCGAACCCAAATGGGTTTTGGCCATGGGCGTATGCGCCTCCTCGGGCGGCATGTTCAACAACTACGCGATCGTGCAGGGCGTGGACCACGTCGTCCCGGTAGACATCTACCTGCCCGGCTGCCCGCCGCGTCCGGAGATGTTGCTGTACGCAATCCTGAAGCTGCACGACAAGATTCAGGAGATGCCGTTGGGCGTCAACCGGGAGCAGGCCATCGCCGAAGCCGAACAGGCGGCCCTTGCGGTCAGGCCGACGATCGAGATGCACGGACTGTTGCGATGAGCTCGCCGGAACACGACCCGAAACGAGCGGCCAGCGAGGTCGGCGGATCTCCAGTTGGCGCCGATCAGGCCGACCCGGAGCTGATCGACCTCCGCCATGGCATGTTCGGCGTCCACGGCAGCGGTGACACGTCGGGCTACGGACGACTGGTACGCCAGGTCACGATCGACGACGGCAGTCCGCGCCCCTACGGCGGATACTTCGACGAGGTGGTCGACCGGCTGACCGAGGCTTTGAAAGCCGACGACGACGTCGAATTCGCCGACGCCATTGAGAAAGTCGTCGTCTACTGTGAAGAGCTGACCCTGCACGTGCGTCGCGAGCTGCTGCCTCAGGTCGCTCGCCGGCTTCGTGACGACCCGCAACTGCGCTTTGAGTTGTGCTTGGGCGTCAACGGTGTGCACTACCCACACGAAAGCGGACGCGAGCTGCACGCGGTCTATCCACTGAGCTCGATTACCCATGGACGTCGTGTCCGACTGGAAGTGGCTGCACCGGACGGTGATCCGCACATCCCGTCGTTGTTCGCGATCTACCCGACCAACGACTGGCACGAGCGCGAGACCTACGACTTCTTCGGCATCATCTTCGATGGCCACCCGTCGTTGACCCGCATCGAGATGCCCGACGACTGGCAGGGACATCCGCAGCGCAAGGACTATCCGCTCGGTGGTGTCCCGGTGGAGTACAAGGGCGCGCAGATACCCCCGCCCGACGAGCGGAGGTCCTACGACTGATGAGCGAAACCACGAGCGCGGCGCACGGCGACGGTTCGGACACCTTAATCGCTGTCATTGGCCAGGATTGGAACCAGATCGTCGAGGCCGCCCGCAAAGGCGAACCCGGCGAACGGATCGTCGTCAACATGGGACCTCAGCACCCGTCCACCCACGGCGTGCTGCGGCTGATTCTGGAGATCGAGGGCGAGACGGTTACCGACATCCGGTGCGGAATCGGCTACCTGCACACCGGAATCGAGAAGAATCTCGAGTACCGGTACTGGACGCAGGGTGTGACGTTCGTAACCCGAATGGATTACCTGTCACCATTTTTCAACGAAACCGCCTACTGCCTGGGCGTGGAGAAGCTGCTCGGTATCACCGATGAGATCCCCGAACGGGTCAGCGTCATCCGGGTCATGATGATGGAGCTCAACCGGATCTCCTCGCACCTGGTCGCTTTGGCGACCGGCGGTATGGAACTGGGCGCCATGACGCCGATGTTCACCGGCTTCAAGGGCCGCGAGATCGTCCTCACACTGTTCGAGTCGATCACCGGGCTGCGCATGAACAGCGCCTACATCCGGCCCGGGGGTGTCGCGCAGGACCTGCCACCCGACGCGAAGACCGAGATCGCCGAAGCCCTCAAGCCGTTGAAGGTCACGCTGCACGAGATGGACAACCTGCTCAGCGAGAGCGCCATCTGGAAGGCGCGCACCAGAGACGTCGGGTACCTGGACTTGACCGGCTGCATGGCACTGGGAGTGACCGGGCCGTGCCTACGGTCCACCGGGCTGCCACACGACCTGCGCCGCGCCGAACCCTACTGCGGATACGAGAACTATGAGTTCGACGTGATCACGGACGACGGTTGTGATGCCTACGGCCGCTACATCATTCGCGTCAAGGAGATGTGGGAGTCCGTGAAGATCGTCGAACAGTGCCTGGATAAGTTGAAGCCTGGTCCGACGATGGTGGAGGACCGCAAGATCGCCTGGCCGGCTGATCTGACAGTCGGCCCGGACGGGCTGGGCAACTCGCCGGAGTACATCGAGAAGATCATGAGCGGCTCGATGGAAGCGTTGATCCACCACTTCAAACTGGTCACCGAGGGCATCCGGGTTCCGGCCGGGCAGGTCTACGTCGCCGTCGAATCGCCCCGCGGCGAGTTGGGTGTGCACATGGTCAGCGACGGCGGCACAAGGCCGTACCGGGTGCATTACCGGGACCCGTCGTTCACCAACCTGCAGGCCGTCGCCGCCATGTGCGAGGGCGGCATGGTCGCCGACGTGATCAGCGCGGTGGCCAGTATCGACCCGGTGATGGGCGGGGTGGACCGATGACCTCAGCGCAGACTCCCGGCGTCGGCAGCAACGGCGAGCGGGTGTTCATCCGGCTGGGTCCGCCACCCGAGGAGCCCGGGCAGTTCGTCACCGAGGGCGCACCGCAGTCGTACCCGGCCGACGTGCAGGCACGGTTGGAGGTCGACGCCAAGGAGATCGTCGGCCGCTACCCCAATCCCCGCTCGGCGCTGCTGCCGCTGCTGCACCTGGTGCAGGCGCAAGACGGTTACGTGACGCCGGCCGGTGTTGAGTTCTGCGGCGAACAGCTCGGATTAACCGGGGCCGAAGTTGCTGCTGTCGCAAGCTTTTACACCATGTATCGTCGCGGACCCACCGGCGAGTACCTGGTCGGAGTCTGCACGAACACGCTGTGCGCGGTGATGGGCGGCGACGCGATCTTCGACTCGCTCAAGGAGCATCTCGGCATCGGCAATGACGAGACGACGCCGGACGGATCGGTCACCCTGCAACACATCGAGTGCAACGCCGCGTGCGACTTCGCGCCGGTGGTGATGGTCAACTGGGAGTTCTACGACAACCAGACTTGCGAGTCGGCGCGCAAGCTAGTCGACGGGCTGCGCTCCGGTAAGCCTCCCGCTCCCTCACGTGGTGCGCCGTTGTGCAAATTCAAAGAGACCGAGCGGATCCTGGCCGGTTTCCCCGACCCACGGCCGGACGAGGGTCAGGGCGGAGCCGGTGCGGCCACACTGGCCGGCCTGCGCGCGGCCAAAGAACGCAACATGACAGCACCGTCACCCGACAGTTCAGGGGAAGGTCAGTAATGGGGTCACCAACGCCGCTGGCTCCGGTGCTGAGCCGGTTTTGGGACGACCCCGAATCGTGGACTCTCGAGACCTACCGTCGCAACGACGGCTACAAGGCGCTGGAGAAGGCCTTGAAGATGCAGCCCGACGCGGTGATCACGGCCGTCAAGGATTCCGGGCTGCGCGGCCGCGGCGGCGCGGGCTTCTCGACCGGGACGAAGTGGTCGTTCATCCCGCAGGGCGACAGCGGTGCGGCCGCTAAGCCGCACTACCTGGTGGTCAACGCCGACGAGTCGGAACCTGGTACGTGCAAAGACATTCCACTGATGCTGGCCACCCCGCACGTCCTGGTCGAAGGGGTGATCATCGCGTCGTACGCGATCCGGGCCAGCCACGCCTTCATCTACGTGCGCGGTGAAGTGCTGCCGGTGCTGCGCCGCCTGCAGAACGCGGTGGCCGAGGCCTACGCCAACGGCTACGTGGGCCGCAACATCGCCGGGTCGGGCTACGACCTGGAATTGGTGGTGCACGCCGGAGCCGGTGCTTACATCTGCGGCGAGGAGACGGCGCTGCTCGACTCGTTGGAGGGCCGTCGCGGCCAGCCGCGACTACGTCCACCCTTCCCCGCGGTCGCCGGCCTGTACGGCTGCCCGACGGTGATCAACAACGTCGAGACCATCGCCAGCGTCCCGTCGATCGTCCTCAACGGCGTGGACTGGTTCCGGTCGATGGGCAGCGAGAAATCGCCCGGCTTCACGCTGTATTCGCTGTCCGGGCACGTGACCCGGCCGGGCCAGTACGAAGCGCCGCTGGGCATCACGTTGCGGGAACTGCTCGACTACGCCGGCGGCGTGCGGGCCGGACATCAGCTGAAGTTCTGGACGCCCGGTGGGTCGTCTACGCCGCTTCTCACCGATGAGCATCTCGACGTGCCACTGGACTACGAGGGCGTCGGAGCAGCCGGGTCGATGCTGGGTACCAAGGCGTTGGAGATTTTCGACGAAACCACTTGCGTGGTGCGCGCGGTGGGCCGGTGGATCGACTTCTACAAGCACGAGTCGTGCGGCAAGTGCACGCCATGCCGCGAGGGCACGTTCTGGCTGAGTCAGATCTACCATCGCCTGGAGTCCGGTCACGGCACTGCCGAAGACCTGGACAAGCTGCTGGATATCTCCGACGCGATTCTCGGTAAGTCGTTCTGCGCCTTGGGCGATGGCGCGGCGAGCCCGGTCGCGTCGTCGATCCAATTCTTCCGCGACGAATACGTCGCACATATCGAGGGCGGCGGCTGCCCATTCGACCCCCGGGAATCCATGCTTGCGGCAGACGGAGTGAAAGCGTGACCCGCGCCGGCGACGATGCAGAGCGCAGCGATGAAAAGGAGCGGGGCCAATGACTCAGGTGGCCGACACCGGCGAGAAGGTTACCCAGCCGGAGCTGGTGACGTTGACCATCGACGGCACCGAAATCAGTGTTCCCAAGGGGACTTTGGTGATCCGGGCCGCCGAGTTGATCGGCGTGCAGATTCCCCGGTTCTGCGACCACCCGCTGCTGGATCCGGTCGGCGCCTGCCGCCAATGCCTGGTGGAGATCGAGGGCCAGCGTAAGCCGATGGCGTCGTGCACCATTCCCGTCACCGACGACATGGTGGTGCGCACGCAGTTCAGCTCCGAAGCGGCCGACAAGGCCCAGCACGGGGTGATGGAGCTGCTGCTGATCAACCACCCGCTGGACTGCCCGATGTGCGACAAGGGCGGTGAGTGCCCGCTGCAGAACCAGGCGATGTCCAACGGCCGCCCCGATTCCCGGTTCCACGACGTCAAACGCACGTTCACCAAGCCGATCAACATTTCTTCCCAGGTGCTGCTGGACCGCGAGCGGTGCATCCTGTGCGCGCGCTGCACTCGGTTTTCCGACCAGATCGCCGGCGACCCGTTCATCGAGATGCTCGAGCGCGGCGCGCTGCAACAGGTCGGCATCTACGCCAACGAACCGTTCGAGTCGTACTTCTCCGGCAACGCCGTGCAGATCTGCCCGGTCGGGGCGCTGACCGGCGCCGCCTACCGCTTCCGGGCCCGTCCGTTCGACCTCGTCTCCAGCCCGAGCGTGTGTGAGCACTGCGCGTCGGGATGTGCGCAGCGCACCGACCACCGCCGCGGCAAGGTGTTGCGCCGGCTGGCCGGCGACGAGCCAGAGGTCAACGAGGAGTGGAACTGCGACAAGGGTCGGTGGGCCTTCACCTATGCCACGCAGGGCGATCGGATCACCACTCCCCTGGTCCGCGACGGCAGTGATCCCAGCGGCCCTTTGGTCCCTGCGTCGTGGCCGCACGCGGTGGCCGCGGCGATCGAGGGACTCACCACAGCGCCCGGCGGTGCCGGTGTGCTGACAGGCGGTCGACTGACCGTCGAAGATGCTTACGCCTACTCCAAATTCGCCCGGATTGTGCTGGGCACCAACGACATCGACTTCCGCGCCCGCCCGCACTCCAGCGAGGAGACGCAGTTCCTGGGGGCCCGAGTCGCGGGCAGGTCGGTCACGATCAGCTACTCCGATCTGGAGTCGGCGCCGGTGGTCTTGCTCGCCGGCTTCGAACCGGAGGAAGAGTCGCCGATCGTTTACCTGCGGCTGCGGAAAGCCGCACGCAAGCACGGGCTGGCGGTACATGCGGTTGCGCCGTTCGCCAGCAACGGGTTGCAGAAGATGCACGGCACCCTGATTCAGACCGCGCCCGGCGGCGAGGCCGTGGCGTTGGACGGGCTGGCCGGCGGCGATCTCGGCGCCCTGCTGTCCAAGCCCGGGGCGATCATCATCGTCGGCGAACGGCTGGCGGGCGTCCCCGGCGGACTGTCCGCCGCGGCGCGGCTCGCCGACACCACCGGCGCGGAGCTGGCGTGGGTGCCTCGCCGCGCCGGCGAACGCGGCGCGCTAGAGGCCGGGGCGCTGCCGGGGTTGCTGCCCGGTGGCCGGCCGCTCAGCGACGAAACCGCCCGCGCGCAGGTGGCCCAGGGCTGGCACGTATCCGAATTGCCTGCCGCCGAAGGACGTGACGCCAACGGAATCCTGGCTGCGGCCGCCGACGGCACACTGGGCGCTCTGCTCGTCGGCGGCATCGAACCGGACGACTTCGCCGACCCCGCCGCGGTACTGGCCGCGCTGGATGCCGCGGGATTTGTGGTGAGCCTGGAGTTGCGGCACAGCGCGGTGACCGAACGCGCCGACGTGGTGTTCCCGATCGCGCCGGCGGCTGAGAAGTCGGGGACGTACGTCAACTGGGAGGGCCGCAAGCGCAGCTTCTCGGCTGCGCTGCCGCCGGCCGCCACACCAGACCTGCGAGTACTCGACACCCTGGCCGACGAGATGGGCATCGACCTGGGCTTCCCCACGGTGGCCGCGGCGCTCGCCGAACTGAATGCGATGGGGACCTGGGACGGCTCGCCCGGCCCGGCGCCGAGCGTCGCCGCGGCCGCGGCGCCCACGCCAGGTGCCGGTGAGGCCGTGTTGGCGGGCTGGCGGATGCTGCTCGACGACGGGCGGCTGCAGGACGGCGAGCCACACCTGGCCGGCACCGCGCGCACGCCGGTGGTGCGGTTGTCGGAGGAGGGCGCGAACGCGATCGGCGCCGCCGACGGCGACAACGTCACCGTCAGCACCGCACGCGGCAAGATCACGCTGCCGTTGGCGGTCACCGAAATGCCCGACCACGTGGCGTGGCTGCCGCTGAACTCGCCGGGCTCGGCGGTGCACCGGCAGCTGGGCGTCACGCCCGGCGCAGTGGTGAAGATCCGCGCCGGCGACGATGCAGAGCGCAGCGATGAGGAGGAGCGGCGCATCAAGCCCGCCGGCGACGATGCAGAGCGCAGCGATGAGGAGGAGCGGCGCTCATGATTCCCGGTTTCGGACACGACACCTGGTGGCTGATCCTGGCCAAAGCGCTGATCGTCTTTGTGTTTCTGGTGCTGACGGTACTGATCGCAATCCTTGCCGAACGCAAGATCCTGGGCCGGATGCAGCTGCGCTGGGGACCCAACCGGGTCGGCCCCCGCGGCTATCTGCAAAGCCTGGCCGACGGCATCAAGCTCGCGCTGAAGGAGCCGATCACCCCGTTCGGCGTTGAAAAGCCGATCTTCCTAATGGCGCCGGCCATCTC
>DATFYT010000022.1:0-12909 GCA_035314925.1 Mycobacterium sp.
CCACCGCGGTCAGGTGGACCAGGTCGGGCGGGTCGGCGGCCAGGCCGGCGGCTGCTTTGTCGACCGCGACCCGGCCCTCGCCGTCGGTCGGCAGCGGGCGGCGGGCGAAGCCGTGCGCGGCCATGACGGCCAGGTTGGGTCCGTATTCGCCGGGCAGGCACGCCAGCGTGCGACGGCCGGGTGGCCAACTGGCCAGTAGCAGGTCCAGCGCGTGCAGCGACCCGGTGGTGAACACCACCTCTGCGTCGGGCATGCCAGCGAGCGTGGCGACCGCGGTGCGTCCGGCGTCGAGAACAGGTTTGGCGGCCTCAGCCGCGACATATCCACCGACTTCGGCCTCGCGCCGCGCGTGCCGGGCGGCAGCGTCGAGTACCGCAAAGCTCTGCCGTGAGCAGGCCGCGCTGTCCAGATGTAACCCCGCCACCGGCGGCCGGGACGCCCGCCACGCGTCGGAAAGGCCTTGGCTCACTTGACCGCCAGCGACAGCCCGAAGTCGCCGGCGTCGTCGGTCCACCACCGGGTGGGCCGCAGCCCGGCCCGGGCCAGTTCGTCGGCCACCGCGTCCGCGCGGAACTTGCAGGACACTTCGGTGAGGATCTCTTCACCGGCAGCGAATTCGACGGTCAGGTCCAGTGCAGCGATGCGCACCCGCTGCGCGCTCTCGGCGCGCAGCCACATCTCCATCCGCTCGTCGTCGGCGTTCCAGCGGGCCACGTGCCGGTAGGCGTCGACGTCGAAGTCGGCGTCGAGTTCCCGGTTGACGACCGCAAGTACGTTGCGGTTGAACCGTGCTGTCACCCCGGCCGCGTCGTCATAGGCCGCGACGAGCCGGCCGGTGTCTTTGACCAGGTCGGTGCCCAGCAGCAGGCTGTCACCCGGCCGCATCACCCCCGCCAGCGCCGCCAGGAACTCCGCGCGCGGCTCGGCGGTGAGGTTACCGATCGTCGACCCCAAGAAGACGAACAGCCGCCGCCCGCCGTCCGGAATTTCCGACAGGTGCTCTTCGAAATCGCCGCAGACAGCGGCGATTTCGATATCAGGGTACTCACGCTGGATGGCCGTCCCTGCCGCCGACAGCACGTTGGCGTCGACGTCGAACGGCACGAACCGGCGCAGCGTGCCGGCGTCATTCAGGGCCGCCAGCAGAATTCGGGTCTTCTCCGACGTACCGCTGCCCAACTCGACCAGGGTGTCCGCTCCGGCGGCCGACGCGATCTCGGCAGACCGGGCGTGCAAGATCTCCGCCTCGGCACGCGTGGGGTAATACTCAGGCAGCCGGGTGATCTGGTCAAACAGGTCGCTGCCCACCGAATCGTAAAACCACTTGGGCGGCAGCGATTTCGGCGAACTCGCAAGACCGTCGAGCACGTCACGGCGCAGCGCCTGATACGCCGAGTCCGCGGCCAGGTGGTTGCACAGCGATAAAGTCATCAAGTTCCCTTCGTGTATTCGAGTGCGGTCAAGGTGACGCCGTCGGCGGTGACGTCGACCAGATGGCGGTCCGGTACGTCCTCCCAGCCGGGATCGTCGTCGTACGGCTCGCTGGCCAACACCAGCCCGTCGTCGCGTCGCAATATCGACAAGGTGTCGCCCCAGGTCGTGGCAAGAAGTCGGGAACCGTTGGCCGCCAGGATGTTCAGCCGTGCGTTTGGGTCGACACCGCCGACCTCAACGATCGTCTCGCCCAACGCCTCGAGGCCGCGGGCGAAGATCAGCGCAGCGAGAATCGCGCTGTCGCAAACCGATTCGGCAGCTAAACCGCTCGGCAGCACAGTTCGGTCAACAACGCCGTTGTGCGACAACAGCCACTGTCCATCGGTGAAGGGCGCGGTCGCGCTGGCCTCGATCGGCATCCCGACGGTCGCCGAGCGCACCGCCGCAACAACGCAGCGGCTTCTCAGCGCCGGCGCAACCGAACCGAACGAGACGTCTCCCCATAACGGCGCGATGCTTCGCCACCGTCGCGGTGTGGCGCCGTCGAAAAATCCGACTCCCCAACCGTCGGCATTCAACAGGCAATGCTTCTGCCGGCGGGGGGCATAGGACTGCACCCGAAGACCATGCGGGGGATCGAGCACCAATGAGGAGACCGAGACTTCGCGTCCCAGCCAGCCGAGGTGTCGGCACATCAGGCGCGGCCCCCGCCTTGATCGTTCCCGACAGACCACGCCAACCGGACGCCGCTGAAGATCTGCCGCCGATACGGGTGATCCCAGTTACGGAAGCTGGGCCGCAGGGTCGCCGACTCCACCGCCCACGACCCGCCGCGCAGCACCCGGTAGTCCCCGCCGAAGAACGGCTGGGAGTAGCGCTGGTAAATCATCGGGGTGAAGCCCGGCCACGGTTGCAGCCTCGAGCTCGTCCACTCCCAGACATCGCCGAGCAGCTGCTCGACTCCGTAGGCCGATGCGCCGGCCGGGTAGGCGCCGACCGGCGCCGGGCGCAGCGCTTCGCCGCCGAGGTTGGCGTGGGTGGCCGACGGCTCGTCGGCTCCCCACGGATGGCGACGCCGCGTGTTGCTCTCCGGATCCCACGCGCACGACTTCTCCCATTCGGTTTCGGTGGGCAGCCGGGCACCGGCCCACGCGGCGTAGGCCTCAGCCTCGAAATAGCTGACGTGCTGGACCGGTTCGTCGGCGGGGATGTCCTCGACGCGACCGAACCGGCTACGCGTCCCTCCGTCGGCGCCCCAGAACTGCGGCGCGGTCAGGCCCGCATTTTGGCGATGCTCCCAGCCCCGTGCCGACCACCACCGCGGCTGTGCATAGCCGCCGTCGTCGACGAACTGCCGCCATTCACCGTTGGTGACCGGAACTCGTCCGATGCGAAACGCCGGGACATCCACGACGTGAGCAGGGCGTTCGTTGTCCAGCGAAAACGGCTCGGTGGCGGCGTCGACGCCCTGGACGAACGGGCCACCGGGCACCAACACCGATGTCCCGGCGAGCCCCGGCCGGCCGGGCGGCAGCGTAGATGCATCCGGCAGCAGCGCCGGACCGCCGCGCAGATTCAGTGCCTGCAGCATCGTTTCGCCGTGCTGGTTCTCGTGGCTGACCACCATCCCGAACGCGAAGTGGCGACCAGGCTCGTCGGGCAGCGCGTCGAGGGCATCCAGCGCGGCCGATCGCACGGTTCGGCAATACGCCCGCGCCTGGTCCGGGGACAGCAGTGGCAGCTCGACGCGACTCGCCCGGGAGTGCACGAAGGCGTCGTAGAGGTTCTCGACCTCGCGGGGCAACATTCCCGGCCGATCCGGGTCGCCGCCGCGCAACAGCCACAGCTCTTCCTGCTGACCGATGTGCGCCAGATCCCACACCAGCGGGCTCATCAGTGGGTCGTACTGGCGGCGGAGTTCGGCGTCGTCGAACTCGACCAGCCGCAGCGTTCGTTCGCGCGCTCGGCTCAAGTCGCGGGCCAGTGCTTCGCTCGGCGTCACGGCTCCCCCAGCGCCAGCCGAGTGACCGTGGCCTCGATGCCGTGCTCGATCACCTCGTCGGAGAATTCGTCAGCGGGACAGCGGCCCCGTTCGACCGCCGCGACCAGACGCTGCATCGCCCCGCTCAGATCGTCCGGCACGCGTTCGGCGGCCGCGGCGACGCACCGGTTGGCCGCGGCGTGCAGCCGCTGATCGCCGAGCCCGACCCGGGCGGCGACGTCCCACGCGGTAGCGACGGGTTCGACGGCTTCCGCCGCGATATCGGCGGCTACCGGGTCGTCGAGCAAAGTCACCAGCGTGTACACCACGGCCGGCCAGATGGCGTCGGGAACGCTGTCCAGGTAGCGGATTTCCAGCCACTGCCGTGGACGCACCGGCGGAAACAGCGTGGTGAGGTGGTACTCGAGGTCGTGATGGGTCGGCCGACGACCGCCGAGCAGTTCGAGGCCATCGGCCCAGTCCGCGAAGGGCAGGTAGTGCAGCACCGGCACCGCCTCCGGGCTGTGCACCAGCATCACCGGAGCCTTCAGGGCATAGCGCGCCCAGTCGGTGCCGGGCTCCTCGCCGCTGGCGGTCAGGATGGGTCCGCACCGCGCCGAGTCGAGCTGACTCCACACCCGCTGCCGGGAGGACCGCCAGCCGGAAAAGGCGCCGCCCAGCAGCGGCGAATTCGCGGCGATCGCGACCAAGGTGGGCCCCAGGGCGTGCGCCAGCCGGACCCGGTCCGCCCACCCGGCCGCGGGCCCGGCGTCGAGATTGACCTGAACCGACGCCGTCGACGTCATCATCGCCGCGCCCGCCACACCGGAGTGGCTGGCCTTGAAGAACTCTTCCATCGCGCGGTAGCGCGCGCCCGGATTGATGCGCTTGGCCGGCCGCAGCGGATCCGCGCCCAGCAATACCAATCCCAGACCGGCGGCGGCGAAAGCTTTTCGCAGCACGGCCTGGTCGGTGGTCATCGCCTCGATCGCCGGCACCACACCGTCGAGCGGCAGCCCGGACAACTCCACAGCGCCACCGGGTTCGACGGTGACCAAGCTGCCACCCGGCATCGCCGGAAGTGAGTTCAGGACTTCGGTGATTTCATCCCACGTCGGTCGCCGGTGTGGGTCGGCCGGGTCGTAGCAATGGGCCTCGACCTCGAGGCCGACGCGCCCCACCGGTCCGTCGGACAGGCAGCTTTCGGTGATGTACTGCGCGGCTGCCGACGAACTGGCCAGTTCGATTGCTGCGGGGCGCGCTTGATCCGGCTGCGACGCGACGGCAAACGCCATATTCCCGATCCCTTCGGGGCCCGGACCGTCGGTCGCGGACCGCTGGTTGCGCGCGGCTACCCAACGATAGTCACAAGCTTCCATCTTCCAGAGGGCACCGACATATTCCCGCGGTTGGCGACTCCCCTTGGCGTGGGGCGCCGCACATTCGACGCGGTTATTGACCGAGCGCGTTCTCCATGGCGCCGGCCAGCACGTTTACCGCGGGACCGCCGTTACCGGACTGACAGACCTTCGCTTGCAGGAGCACGTTTTCCCGCAGACGGGTCTGGGTGAAACATCGTCGATCGGAACCCGCTTCCTGCTTGGTCCACGCCGCGTCGGCCGGGCCGGGCGGTCCGCCGTCGAAGGACCACACTTGCGTGGTCCCGTTGTCCAGATGCATCGCCGTGGTTTGCCCGGAGCAGCCAACCGTGCGGTCTACGACGCGGTGAAACGCCGCGCCGGCGGCGCCACCGGTTGCGAAGACACCGACTGCTTGCTTGACGAAATGCGTCTGGTCGGTCGGCGAGGTCTGGGTGCTGGCGCCGTTGAACGACGCCAGGTCGGGATCGTTGTAGACCTCGGGCAACGCGATGTCGGCCCAGTTGTTGCACACCGGGTTGTCGACGAAGTACGGCTGGAAGGGCTGGGTGAACAAAGATTCGTCCCGCATCGGCCCGCCGACAATATTGCCGATGGAACCCTTGCCCAGCACCGCGTAACTGACCACGCCGGGGTCCGACGGTCGAGCCGCCGCGACCGGGGCCACGCATGCTGCCGCGACAATCGTCACCGCCGCTGCGGTGATCCGCCTAGCTCGAGCCATGGATCCTGATCATGCCACTGAGCTACCCGAAGAAAAGGCGGCGTTACCTGCCGCGGCCGGCGGCGATCGCGCTTACCGCCGAATGTGGTTGCGCCGCATATACTTTGGCTCGCACTACGGCGTGGGAGGACCGCCGTGACCACCGCCATGGCCGCCTGGACCACCGGGACCCATACCCGGGCCGAAGGGTCCCGGCATCATCGGGCCGCCGGGCCAACCGGGCCCCATGCCCGGGGGAAATGGTCCTGGGAAGACGACCATGCCTTCCGGACCTTGCGGACCGCCGGGGCCAAACATCCCGTGGTGATGACGGAACGGGTGATCCTGCCCGGCGACGAAGGCGCCGGCGAAGAAGATGACCGCCACGACGAAAACAGTGCCGGCGACGATCACCACCCAGGCCGCAGCCTGGTAGAGGCGCGAAGGCTTCACTGCGTGCGGAGGTGGAGGCGGGCCGGGGGGTGGCGGCTGGAACTGGGGCTCGGGTGCTTGGGTCATCCCTCGATAATGCCGACGCGCGCGCCGGCCATCAAACACCGCGCTCAGAAGTCGCGGATGAGTTATCAGACTGATGCGTTGGCGCCGCCAACGCAGAACCGGGCCGGGTGCCTATCGTCCTAGCAGCACAAGAACCAGGCGAAACGCAGGATGACCACCGCGATGAGCATGACGCCGGCAACGATCGCCACCCAGGCCGCTGCCTGGTACAGCCGCTCAGAACGTTCCTGCGGCGGCACGGCGGGCGGCGGCGCGACGGGATACGGCGGAATGGACGGCTGAGGAGTCTCGCTCATGCTTCTTCATAATGCCTCAGGTCAGCAGTGGCCGCGACTCCTGCGGCCGACCAGACAACGAATCGACGGCGCCCGCAAAATCGGAGCCCGGCGCCCCGCTGCGGGGACGCCGGGCTGATGACAATGACGGGCTACGGGTGCGCCGGAGCCAGCGACGGAGCGACGGACTGCGGCGGCTGTGAGGGTCCCAAGCTGGCCGAACCCCCCTGGCCGCCAGGCCCGCCGTGGAAGCCGGCCCCCTGGCCGTGGTGCATGCCGTGGTGGCCCATGGCGTGCTGCCCCCAGTGGTGATGGCATCCGTGGTGGTGGTGGCCGGCAATCTTGAAGCCGGCGAAGAAGACGGTCGTGACGATGAACAGGATTCCGGCGACGATCACTACCCACGCCGCGAACCGGTAGAGCCAGTAGGGTTTAACTACCTCCGTTGTTGGTGTGGTGGCGACCGTAGTCGGCCTGGTTGGGATTTCAGGTGTTTCACTCATGCTGAAATGATGCGTGGGCAACGGATAGGGCGCGCTAGGTACAACCTATGAAACACCTATGAGTGGTGGCGAGCCGCGCAGCAACGGCCGAGCCGAACGAAAGCCGTCAATTGTCGTCTGCCCAGGGTTTGAATGGGTTAACTGCGAACTGTTATCTCGGCGGTTGAATCCCGAAGCTGTGTTGATCGCGCAAAAAAGCCTGTTCACGGCGTTGGGCATGACGGTTGGCTCAAGTTTCAGCAAATTCTGCTGCGGACGGGCTGCGAACTGGCCCCGAACCGTGGTAACGGCCGTGAGTGGTCCTGGTACGAACCTGTCGAACCACTCCCCGACCTCGACAGCGATTGTGTCCGTCGCTCATAGGTGCGCTGAATTGCGTTGCGATCAAAGCACTCCAACACATCCGACCAGCGATATAGAACCCGGCTGCCGCGCGTGATGAATTTCGGCGCCCGGTTGCGTCGTGAACAAACTTCTGATTTCAGGACAGCCCGGACAAATTCATCGCCTACTGGCGTTTGCGACTCGGCGCCAGCCTACCCTGCGCACGACGCGGACCGTGATCGCTGCGTGCTATATCAAATGCGTTGGCAGTCAGGAAGTTTGAGGAGAAGTGGTGAGACCTATCATGCCGGGGACGTCGTGTTCCATGCTGCCGGCGGGTGCGGCGCGGTTCGTGTCCAATGCGTTGTTGACCAGATCGGCCAGGGCGAGCGCGACGCGCAGTTCGAGGGTGCGCTTTTCCACCGACCTGCCCAACAGCTCCTCGGCTTGGCGGAGCCGGTAGGCGACGGTGTTCTCATGGACGTGGAGTCGCTTCGCGGTGCGGCCGCGGCTGCCGTTCTCGTCCAGATAGGTGCGCACCGTCGCGCCCAGCCGACGGGTGGTGTCATCGCGCGACGCCAAGCGACCCAACTCCCGTTCCACGAAGCGGCGGGCGTGCTCGATATTCGCGGTGGCCAGTGCGCACAGGGCGATGTCGCGGTAGCGGGTGATGCTGCCCTCGTGGCGGCCGGCCAGCAGGGCGATCCGCTGCGCGTGGAGCGCCTCGACGTGGCTGGTGCGAAACCCCGCGATGCCGGGCGCGGGTTCGCCGATCGCGACGCGGACACCGGGGGCGGTCGCGCTCCGAAACCGCAGCTCGTCGAGGGCCCTGGACGGCACCGCGGCGCTGGTGCTGATCCAGGCCGCGATCGACAGTATGCCGAGGGGCTGGATGAGGGGTCGCTGGTTGCCGATCGCCGCGGCGATGTCGCTGATGGCGGCTTCGAGCAGGGCCAGGGTGTCGCGGCCCTCCTCATGCGTGTCGATCCAGGCGATGGCGGCGACGTGCACCCGACGCACCTCGTGCCGCAGCCGCCGGCTGGCCACGTCGATATCGATGGGTTGTTCGGACAAGATCGTGTTGATCGTCTCGACCTCACTGGCCGCGGCGTTGCGCAGCCAGTGTTCGCGCTCGCTGGTGTAGAGGTTCTCGCCCAGGCACATCACCGCGTCCGCGTAGGCGAACGTCCAAGCTGAACACAAGTCAATCGCCAGGCTCAGCTCCTCGCCGTCGGCCGCGTGGTTGGCCAGGACCGCATAGAGGTGGCGCGCCGTCACGGCGTGGGCGAGCCGGAAGCTCCGCATCAATACCGACAACGGTATGCCCCGTCTCGCGCCGTCTTGCACTAAGGCGCGCGCGGCGGAGCCAAGACTGACGCCGTCGGCAGGATCGGCTCCGGACTGCAGCACCTTGGCCAAGCCGCGGATAATCGCTTCGTTGCTGGCCCGCCTAGTTTCCCGGGCCTCCGCGCTGTCGACGAGATCGGGCATCCGCTCGCTGAGGTAGGGCACAACCGCCCGTGAGAGTTCGGCGGCATGTTCGTCGAGTTCGACGGCGGCCGGTCGTAGGACCGCCGACCACAGACGTCGCTCGGTCTCGCCCTGAGCGTCACGCCAGGCCGGTTCCACACCGCGCACGCTATCGCGAGGATGTCCCGGGTTCCGTCGAACTTCGGTGGCCGCCGGTGAATATCAGGTTACGTCCACGTGGCCATTTTGCGAGGCGGGTGTGACGGGTTACCGCCACCTCAACTTCCACGACTAGCGGGACAACCTCCGCTATCGCCGCGCGTCCCGTAGTGGTGCGGATATTCGACAACGCGAGATCGCAATGTTGGCGCACGCAGACAAGCGGACGGCGGCCACCGCCATTCAACATCTAATCAACAACCGAGCACAACCAACTACCCATTTGCTGAGGAGGAGAAAGAGATGTCGTTTATGACCACACTGCCAGAAGCGATGACGGCAACCGCCGGCGGTTTGGAAGCCGTCGGTTCTACGGTGGACGCCGGGAACGCGGCCGCGGCCGCCCCGACCACCGGGGTGATTCCCGCCGCCGCCGATGCGGTGTCGGCGCTGACCGCGGTGCAGTTCGCCACCCACGCCCAGATGTATCAGGCAATCAGCGCCCAGGCGGCGACGATTCATGCCATGTTCGTGGCCACCCTGGGGGCCAGCGCCGGCTCGTACTCAGCTACCGAGGCCGCCACCGCGGCCACGCTCTTCTAAAGAGGTTTGAGTCATGGATTTCGGAGCCTTGCCCCCGGAGATCAACTCCGCGCTCATGTACGCCGGTCCTGGATCGGGACCGATGCTGGCCGCCTCGGCGGCCTGGGATGGGTTGGCCACCGAGTTGGGGATGGCGGCGAGCTCCTACGGCTCGATGGTCTCGACCTTGACCAGCGGACCGTGGCAGGGCCCGTCGTCGACGGCCATGGCGGCCGCCGCAGCACCTTATGTGGCGTGGATGAACACCACCGCCACGCAAGCCCAAGAGGCTGCCACCGGGGCCCAGGTCGCGGCGGCAGCCTATGGGGCGGCGTTCGCGATGCATGTGCCGCCGCCGGTGATCGCGGCGAACCGCGCTCAGCTGATGATGCTGGTCGCGACGAACTTTTTGGGTCAGAACACCCCGGCGATCGCGGCCAACCAGGCCGAGTACGCCGAGATGTGGGCCCAGGACGCCACCGCGATGTACGGCTATGCCGGCAGCGCGGCGGCCGCCTCGGCAGTGACGCCGTTCACCGCGGCGCCGCCGACCACCAACCCGGCCGGGCTAGCCACTCAAGCCACCTCGGTCGCCACCGCCGGCGGCACCGCTGCCGGCTCGCAGCTGCTCACCGCGGTGACCCAGGCGCTTCAGTCACTGGCCTCACCGCTGGCCTCCAGCGCGTCCACGGCGGCGTCCACGTCGTCCACCTCGGGGCTGTCGAGCATGCTGAGTTTCCTGGGTCTGGGTACTACGCCCACGACTCTGGTGGGTACGGGTTCGATGTTCGCGCCGAATGGAATCCTGGGTGAGCTGGGCATATCAAGCCCGATGAGCGCACTGACCACCGTGAGCTCGTTGGGGGCGAACACCATGAACGGCGCACAGCTGAACCAGTGGGTCAATATGGGGATGGCGAAACCGGCGGCCGCGGCCGCCGCGGGTGCGGCCAAGGCCGCGGAGGGGTTACCGAACATCGTCAACAACATGCCCCCCATTTCGGGCTTAGGAGGCCTGGGCGGAGGCGGGTCGGTGGCGGCGGGTTTGGGCAACGCGGGCTCGCTCGGCCGGTTGTCAGTGCCGCCGGGCTGGGCCGGGGCGGCCCCCTCGGTCACTGCCCCAGCCGCGACGCCCTTGCCGGCGGCCGGCGCCGCGGAAGGCGGTGGGGCGGGAAGCATGCTCGGCGGGATACCGCTTGCCGGTGCTGCAGGCGGGCGGGGGAGCACCTCCGGCTTTGGTGCCCCCCGATACGGGTTCCGCCCCACCGTGATGGCACCCACGCCGTGGGCTGGGTAGCAGAAAGGGGCACCATCGGTTTCGTTTCTCAATCACAGCAACCAACCAACGAATGAGTTTTCAGAACAGGAGATAGTGGGATGACCACACGTTTTATGACTGATCCGCATGAGATGCGGGCGATGGCGGGCCGATTCGATGTGCACGCGCAGACGGTGGAGGATGAGGCGCGCAAGATGTGGGCCTCCTCGGCGAACATCGCCGGTGCCGGCTGGAGTGGGACCGCACAGGTCACCTCCTACGACACCATGGGCCAGATGAACACCGCGTTTCGCAACATTGTGAACATGCTGCACGGGGTGCGTGACGGGCTGATCCGTGACGCCAACAACTACGAGCAGCAAGAGCAGGCCTCCCAGCAGGTCCTGTCCAGCTAGCCATCCGAAATTGTAAGGAGAACAGACCATGTCGATTAGCTACCAGTTCGGTGATGTGGACGCCCACGGCGCGCTCATCCGCGCGCAGGCGGCATCGTTGGAGGCCGAGCATCAGGCCATCGTGCGCGATGTGCTTGCTGCTGGTGACTTTTGGGGCGGTGCCGGTTCGGTGGCCTGCCAGGAGTTCATCACCCAGTTGGGTCGCAACTTCCAGGTGATCTATGAGCAGGCTAACCAGCACGGGCAGAAGGTGCAGACGGCAGGCAACAACATGTCGTCCACCGACAGCGCGGTCGGGTCCAGCTGGGCCTAAGACCGAACACAGATGTGGCAGCTCACCTCGGAGCGGCCGAGTAGGCACGCTGCATCGACCAACACCGGGGCGGCGGCCAAGGGCAACGCCTTGACCGCCGACCCGAGGTTCCTAAACCAACACCAACCCAACACGAGAAGGGACAATCCAAATGTTCGAGATCAAAATGGTTGACGGGCAAGAAATCCGCGAAACCAAGGGCGACACGTTCACCCTCAACCCCAACACCGGCGTGCTGACCATTTCCCGGGCGAGCGGCTTCGAGGAAACTACGGTGCACTACTCGCCGACGGCGTGGTCCTCGGTGAAGCACAGCATCCAGCGCTCCCTCGTCCCCGCTTCGGGGTGAGGGCACAGCCAGTCCTTTGTGATTGGCGGTGGGAGGTCGGTCCGGTGCGGCGGCGGAGACCCGAAGGACGGGCGAGCCATCCGAACTCGACTTGCACCGGCAGGCGACGACGAGCCGACGACCGCCATGCTCACCCCCGGATCTGCTGGTCGGGAAGCCCGGGGCTCGTATTATCAGCGGTCCAGTGGACCGACTACGGCCGCATTGAGATCCGCCCGCCCAAGTACGCCTCGGAGCGCACGGTTACATCCCCGACCGTCTCATCACCCTGCTCGCCGAACACGTCCGGCACTACCGGCCCGGCGACGATCCCGACCGCTGGCTGTTCCCCGGCACGCATAACGCGACGGTGCCTGCCCACGCGGCCACGGTAGCGCGGTCATGGCGCATTGCCCGCGATGCTGTAGGCATCGGCAACCGGGCTGCACGACCTGCGCCACTTCTACGCCTCCGGGCTGATCCGGGCGGGTTGCGACGTGGTGACCACCCAGCGGACACTCGGGCACTCGTCGGCGGCGATCACCCTCGTCACGTACTCGCACCTGTGGCCGGACGCCAACGACCGCACGCGCAGGGCTGCCGGGGAGCTGCTGGAGGCGGCTCTCGGGGCTGCTGCGGACCCACTGCGGACTGAGAGCGAGGTTTAAGGCTCTGACCAGGGTTTGAAGGGGTTGACTGCGAATTGAATCACCCGATAGGGCGCTCGTGCCCGGGGGTCGGCGTTGTGCCACTGGCTGACGAACACCCGCAATTCATCCAGCGTCGACCCCGGGGAGATGTATCCGCCGTATGGCTGGGCCAGCCGGTTGTCTTCCGGCGGCGGCAGGCTTTCCGCGGGATCGGGCCAGTCGTCGTGTTGCACCACGGTGGTCACCGGCGCGGTGTCCAGCGACGTCGGGTCGTCGGCCACCCGAACTTCCATGTTTCCGGTGCTGGCGTTGAAATACGACAGCACCGCCTTGCCGTCGATCTGCTTGAAACTCATCTCACCGATCAGGTCGCCCCACAACGGCGTGGAGGGTTTGTTCCAACCGCCATCGGGACCCGGGGTCCAGCCCTGCCACCGCGACCGGTCGGCGAAGTTTTCCGGTGCGACCCGATATAGCACCACCGGTTGGCTGCGGTCGAAGTTGTCGGCGACGATGTACACCCACCCGGTCGGCGATGTGGGCGTCGGTATCGGGTCGTAGTAGCCGCTGATCTGCGACTGCTGGCCGCCCATGTAGGCCGCGTCGCGCTCCGAC
>DATFYT010000023.1:0-2519 GCA_035314925.1 Mycobacterium sp.
AACAGCGGCACCTCGGCGCCGACCAGCGCACCGATCAGCGCGGTGCCCAGCGCCAGCATCAGCAGCGACCCGCCAACGAATGAGAACATCACGTACAGCACGGCGGCCGACAATCCGCCGACGATAGCCAGCAGCGCTTCAACTGCGACGAAAGCGATTGCAGCCCAATGGAGTAACGGCTTGACCAGCAGAGCGCCGGCACCCAGTGCGGCGATGTAGCCGGCAACTATGAGTGAGGTGGCGATGATGCCACCGCCGTTCAGACTCGTCGACAGGGTCAGCAGCGCGAGCTCGTAGATGATGCCGCACGCCGCACACGCTGCGACCGAAGCAAGTAGTACCGCGCGCCAGCGCGTGGTTGCGACCGGCTCGTGGGCGGGCGAATCAGGCTGCTGTTCAGTCGATGTCATGACAGCGCGGCAGCGGTCACTCCTCCCACGGCCAGCAGCATCACGGCCGTGGCGAACGCCGCCGGGTGCAGCTCGGGTTCGTCAATGTGTTCATGAAAATCGCCCGGAATCACGAAGTGCATGGACAAAATTGCAATCCCCTGCAGGACAACGCCCATCAGCCCGTACACCGCCACGCCCACCAGCCCCTGGCCGAGTTGGCTGTAACTGTTCGTGATCGCGCTGATGATGACAGCGGCAATCGCGATGTAGTTCGCGCAGGCAAGCATCACGGCGTTGGGGCGGCGGTCGATGAAGACCAGCTGTCGCAACTTCCCAGGGGTCAGCACGTCGACCACGAAGAAGCCGAGGATCAGAACGGCTGTGCCGACCAGGAAGTACAAGATGGTGGCCAGTGCGCCTTTGAAGACCGGATTGAGGTCGACGTTTCCCAACTCGACGGCCAGGTACATGACTGTCTCCTTTTCGCTCCTACGCGTATTGCGTTCGGTTAGGGGTCATTTGGTTCCGCCCGGGCCGCCGGTGCTGCCACCCGAGCCACGGGAAGGAGAGCCGGGGTAGAACCCGGGGCCGAGGAATATGAATGCGCCGTGGCTGTAGCCGGCGGCCAGGTCTTCGACGCGGATGCTGCACGGGTGCGTGCCGTCGGCGCCGACCGACACGATGGCGTCGTCGTAGCGCAGGTATTGCGTGCCGGCGTTGTCGGCGCGCGCCGCGGGGCTCTGGTAGCCGGTGAGCGTGTCGGCCACCTGAGTGGGCGATCCCGTGCACAAATACCGGGTGCCGCCGGCGTCGCGAGAGTATTCCTGGTAGTGCGATGCGATATATGAGCGGATGTCTTTGTGCTGCATCGATATTCCGAAGACGAGGCTGACCACCGAGGTGATGGCCAATCCAATCGCCAACAGGAACAGACCGTTGCGGCTCATGGGCGCCACCGGCTGGTGGTGTAGACGACGGTGCCGCCGGGTGCGGCGGGGTAGAGGTGCCAGGTTTGCCAACGCCACCCGGCGCCGTCCGGTTCGGCGGCCAGCGCGGTCAGCGCCGCGTTGTCGCCGGGGAATGTGCCGCCCAGCCAACCGGTCTCGGTTACGCATTGTTCGCGCAGTCGATCGGCGATCTGACGGAACGCGGACTCGTCGTGAAGGTCGATTCGCGACTCCAGGTGATAACCCGGTGCCTGCGTCTGATCGGGGAGCTCGCCGTCGAGATCACACGAAACCTGTTCGGAGAAAACGGTACCGGGATGCTCGACAGTGACGACGTGCGAGGCGCCCAAGACGCCCAGCACCAGCGCGCCACCGTCGGGGTGGTCGAGGCGGCAGGTGGCCAGGGGGAGTGGGGCCGGGGTGTTGAGCGCCAGCCCGAGCTCGGAACCGCGGACGTCGACAGGGATTACCGACAGGTGATGAAGGGGCACTGAGGGAGGCCCTACTCGGATGCCGGCGGCGGGGCCGGGTACACGGTGAGCTCGCCGGTCAGCACGGACTTGCCGGTGGAGACCTCCCACGGCATGCCCGCCGCCCACCGCTCGAAGGAGAGCAGGGCGGTCTCGTCAGCGTTGCTGTAGTCGACGAAGTCCATGTCGCCGCCGGCGGGCAGGCCCGTTGTTCCCTCGCTGGTGTAGCCGGCGTGACCACGCTCGACCTCGTGGTAGGTCACATCGTCGACGACGTGCTGCCCGCCGGGCTCTAGCTGCAAATCCTTGCGGCTGGTCCACATCGCGAGCTTGAGCCGCCCGTCGTCGTCCTCGACGCTGAACCAGATCGGTTCGTCGCCGCCTTCCAGCAGGTGTTCCCACCAGACGAACGGGCCCTCGCGATAGGTGACCGAGCCGCGCACCACGTAGTCGACGCCGCCGTGGCTGACGATCGCGCCGGGTCCGAGCTGCCGCGGCCCGAACTGCGGGGCCGCGGCGGTGAACGCGAGGGGATCTTGGCGGCCGCCGCTCGGTTTCTTGGGACGCCGCAGCGCGACGACGAAAACCACGATCGCCGCACCGAAGAGCACCGCGGCGAGCACGAGCAGTGCTGTCCCCATGGCAACCCTCTCGGACGACTGCACCGCGGTTGGTCGACGGTGCGGTTCAAGTTAACAGCTTTTGCCGGC
>DATFYT010000024.1:0-2469 GCA_035314925.1 Mycobacterium sp.
CAAGCTGCGTCACGCCGACGGCACGGTCACGCTGTACGGCCACGTCAACACCACCCTGGTCAGCGTGGGTCAGCGTGTGATGGCCGGCGACCAGATCGCCACCATGGGCAACCGCGGGAATTCCACCGGCCCGCACTTGCACTTCGAGGTTCTGCTGGGCGGCACGCAGCGGGTGGACCCGGTGCCGTGGCTGGCGAAACGGGGCCTGTCTGTCGGCACCTTCGCCGGTTGACCGGTGACCGACCCGAACAGTCCCACACCAGGCGATCGCCCGCCTCCCGCACCGCCAAGCGGGCCCATGCGGGCCGGCGACGCCCCTCAGGGTCCTGAAACACGCATCATTCGCCGGGCGCCGACCGGGCCCTTGCCGCAGACGGTCGACGACGCCCGCACCACGCACATCCCGCGCCCGCCGTCGCCCCCGCAATACGCTCCGCCGAGCAGACCGCCCGTGATGGCACGCGCCCCCTATGGCCAACCCAGCCGAACGACGGCGGTGGCTGCCGCCGCCGTCAGCATCATCAGCGGCTGGGCCACCTCGGTGGTGGCGACCGATTTGATCGCGGGCTGGTGGAGATCGGACCGCCTGTTCTGCGTCGCAGTGGCGTTCCTTGCGCTGGTGTTCGCTCTGGCCACGATCTCCGGGGTGATCCTGCTGCTGTTGCGCCAACCGCTGAGCCGCTACCTGATCGTGGCGGGCGCCGTGGTGGCGATTCTGACTTACCTCGGCGTATTCATCGCCGGCGCGCGGGTGGCGTGGATCGTGCACACCCTGCCGATTCTGCCGATCGCCAGCGCCGTGCTGACCCTGCTGCCGCGCACGCGGGAATGGCTGCTGGAGGACTAGACCGTATGGGGAGGCTGGGGCCTCACTGCATGTGAACGTGGGTTGCCGACAGGGTGGTCCTGGCCGGTAGAGCCACAGATGTAGGAGGCCCCAGTGTTAGGTCAGCGTACGAGTGTTGGTTTGGATGTGCACGCACGATCGGTGGTTGCGTGTGGGTTGGACCGGGAGACCGGTGCGGTCGTCGAGCGTCGTTTGACACCTGATCACCGCGAGATCGTGGGTTGGATCGAGGGCTTACCGGGGCCGGTCGCGGTGACCTATGAGGCCGGCCCTACCGGATTCTTCCTGGCTCGGGCCTTGGAGGCGGCCGGCGTTTCGTGTCAGGTCGCTGCGCCCTCGAAGTTGATCCGTCCGGTCGGGGACCGGGTCAAGACCGATGCCCGTGATGCCGTGCATCTGGCACGGCTGCTGCATCTGGGACAGGTCACCGCGGTTACGATTCCCACCGCCGAGCAGGAAGCGGCCCGGGATCTGGTACGAGCCCGCGAGGACTGCCGCGGGGATCTGATGACCGCGCGACACCGGATATCGAAACTGCTTCTACGCCAGGGGATCGTCTACTACGAGGGGAAGACCTGGACCGGCCGTCACGAGCTGTGGCTGCGCAAGCAGCGCTTCGACAACCCCGCGTTGCAGTTGACCTACGATGCCGCATTCGATGCCATGACCGCCTGCGTGGACCGGCGGGAGCGGTTGGAGGCAGCGATCGAGGCGATGGCCGCCGACAGTGAATTCACCCCGGTGGTGCAACGACTGGGGTGTATCCGGGGGATCGCGACGCTGACGGCGTTCGGGCTGGCGACCGAGATCGGGGACTGGCATCGGTTGACTGGCCGCACGATCGGCGCCTATCTGGGTCTGGTCCCCTCGGAGTACTCCTCGGGCGATAGCCGGGTGCAGGGCTCAGTGACCAAGACCGGCAACGGACACGCGCGGCGACTGCTGGTCGAAGCGGCATGGCATCACCGCAGCCCGTACCGACCAGGGACCATGTTGCGGCGCCGCTGGGAGCTGGCTTCCCCGGCCGCTCGGGCCCGTGGCCAAGCCGCCAACCGGCGCCTGCATCAGCGGTGGATCGACTTCGATCTGCGCAGGAAACGATCCGTGGTCGCCAACATGGCCGTGGCCAGGGAACTGGCCGGCTGGTGCTGGTCACTGGCCGTGCTCCAGGAGTGATCAGCCCACCCTCGTCCAGATGAGAACAATCGGTGGCGACGGCAAGCGTCTTGGAGTGACCCGCGAAAGCTCTATGAGCAATCCTGTTGCCCAGCAACATCATTACGCTCGATGCTAGACAGCGGCCAACTCCGACTCGAAAGTCCGGTCCTGCGGTAACCAACCCGCGCATATCAGACTGACAACGCGTCGACACGACACGCTCGTCATCACCGAGACACTCAACTGGTCAACGAAGCGGCGGCCGCAGCGACGGTTGCGGCCGCCGCTTCACCCTGCCTACTTGACATTCAGTACGCCATATCAGAGCTGTACCAGTTCAGTCACCGTTTCGACGACGTCCACCGCCGTTTCCGCACGCTCTATTGCGCTGACTCGGCCGAAACGTGTCTCCGCGAGGTGCTAGCCGACTTCCGGCCGAACCTCGGCGCGCTGCGCCGCCATGT
>DATFYT010000025.1:0-3052 GCA_035314925.1 Mycobacterium sp.
GTTGAGCAGGTGGGGTTTTCGCTGCGGGACGTGTTGGTTGCCGGCGAGCCGGTGGTGGGTATTGAGCGTATCCAGCCGGTGTTGGTGGGTGTGCAGTTGGCGTTGACGGCGTTGTGGCGTTCTTATGGCGTGGAACCCGATGCGGTGATTGGGCATTCGATGGGGGAGGTGACCGCGGCGGTGGTGGCCGGGGCGTTGAGCCCGGCCGATGGTTTGAAGGTGATTGCGACGCGGTCGAAGTTGATGTCGCGGTTGTCGGGGCAGGGCGCGATGGCGCTGCTGGAGTTGGGGGCTGAGGACGCCGAGAAGTTGGTCGGCGATTATCCGGATATCACGGTGGCGGTGTATGCCGCTCCGCAGCAGACGGTGATCGCCGGGCCGCCCGAGCAGGTTGACGCGGTGATCGCGGTGGTCGATGCGCGGGGTCGGTTGGCGCGGCGTGTCGAGGTGGATGTGGCCTCGCATCATCGCACGGTCGATCCGATCTTGCCGGAGTTGCGTAGTGCGCTGGCGGATTTGGCGCCGGTTGCGCCGAGGATTCCGTTGATCAGCACGGTTGGTCACAGCAATGGTGTGGCACCGGGGTTTGATGCCGATTACTGGGTGGTGAATCTGCGTAATCCGGTGCGGTTTAGCCAGGCTGTCGCGGCTGCTGCGGAAAACCACACCACCTTCGTCGAAGTCAGCCCACACCCACTACTCACCCACGCCATCGATGAAACGCTTGCATCGGCGTCGTCGAGCAACCGATTATTTGTTGTCACTTCGGCGATGAAGCGCGGGGAAGACGAAACTCTTTCTTTCCACACTCAACTCGCCACCCTCGGTGTGACGGCCCCGAAGACCAACGGGGTCCGGCTCGCAGATATCCCACCGTCGCCGTGGCTGCATGCTAAGTATTGGATGGAGAAAAAATCCGTCGGGCCACGCCTGCCAGATGTACACCCGTTGCTTGGGGTGCACGTTGAAATGCCCTCTGGCCGTGAGCATGTGTGGCAGGCCGACATCGGAACCGAGACGATACCGTGGCTGGCCGACCACAAGGTGCATGGCCAGGCCATCATGTCGGCGGCGGGTTTTGCCGAGATGGCGTTGGCCGCCGGCCGCCAGGTTCTTGGCCTGCCGGTTGAAGCAGTGCAGGTCAACGCACTCGAGATCGAGCAGCCGCTGGTCTTGGACCAGCAGACGCGGGTCACGACACAGCTTGCTCAAGATATCGACGGAAATCGCGTTGAGATTCATGCCAGCTCCGGCGACGGCAAGTGGTCTCGGTATGCGGTAGCCAGCATCGACGCGATCCACCAGGATGCGCCGGCCGTGCAGCGTGACGCCGAGCCGGGCACCGAGATCGAGCTGCCCGACGAGGTAGCTGATCATCCCGAGTACTGCATCCACCCGGTGCTGCTCGAGGCGGCGCTGCAGCAACTGGCTGCCGCTATCCCGGCTGAATCGCCGAACGGTTCGACCGACACGTCGTATCTGCCGGTGTCGGTGGCGACGATCCGGGTGTTCGGTCCGACCCAACGCCGAGCCCGGTGCCACACCGATCTGGTTGAGCAAGCGCCCGGCGACTTTCGGGGTCGGATCGTCCTGACCGACGACACGCGTACTGCGACCGCGGAGCTCACCGGCATCGAGCTGCGGCCGGTGGATCCCCGGACGGTGCCCTTGCCGTTGGAGCAGAAGATCTTCGACGCCGTCTGGGTGCAGAGCTCAATTCCGGAAATCGACTCGGCTAGCGACCCCGTGCCCGCAGGAAGCTGGCTACTGGTAGCCGACTCCAATGCTGAGACAACAGCGCTCCCTGGGGAATTCGCCGCCCGGCTCAGCTCACCGACTCGACGAGTGATCAGCGCAGAATTGTCGGACCAGTCAGCGGTGCTGGAGGCCGTCGCGAAAACCGCGGCTGATCCGAAGCTTCCGCCCGCGGGCGTGATCGTTTTCCTCGGACGGCGTTCGTTTGATGGCACCGACTTCGACGGTGCGTTTCGGCGCGCGCACGAGTTGATCTGGGCGATCTCGGCCACGGGGCGCGCGGTCGTCGACGGCTGGGACGGCAAGTTGCCGCGGCTGTGGCTGGTAACCCGCAACGGCCTTTCGGTTCACGATGATGAGCCGGGCGATCCGGCGATCGGCGCCCTCAAAGGCCTCATTCGCAACTGGCGGTTCCCCGGCGAAGCGGCTCGTGTCTTGGCCGGCGAGCCGGACCTCGGCGCCACTCTCGTCGATCTGGGCGAATCGGACGACCTGGAGAACGTCGTTACGTCGTTGATGAGTGAGCTGCAATCACCGGCGGGCGATGATGTGATCGCGTGGCGTGATCGCAGCCGATATGTTGAACGGCTCTCGCGTGCGACGCTTGACGCAGGCCACCGCGACGCGGTTGTCCGCGCGGACGGCTCATACATTGTCACCGGGGGCCTGGGCGGCCTGGGCACTGTTGTCACGCGGTGGCTGGTCGAGCGCGGCGCGGGGCGGCTTGTCCTCAACGGCCGAACCGATCCCTCAGATGCTCAGCAGAAGGATCTTGCCGACCTGGCGAACGGCACCGAAATCGTCTTCGTGTCAGGCGATATCGCTTCGCCGGGAGTAGCGGAGCGGCTCGTGGCGGCTGCCGAAGAGACTGGACACCCATTGCGGGGAGTCGTGCATGCAGCCGGCGTGACCGGCGACGGTCTGGTGACCGCTCTTACCCGGGAAGGCATGGAACGGGTATGGGCGCCCAAGGTGGCCGGCGCATTGCGGCTGCACGCAGCGACAGCCACCCGAGAGCTTGACTGGTGGGTTGGCTTCTCCTCCATGGCCACGCTTCTGGGCTTGCCCGGTCAATTGGCGTACGCGACGGCGAACGCGTGGCTGGATGCGTTGATGGCGTGGCGACGCGCATCGGGCCTGCGCGCTACCGCGATCAACTGGGGCCAGTGGTCGGACGTCGGGATGAGCCGCGCACTGACCTACAGCGTTCTCGACCCGATCACGCCCGACGAAGGCGTCGAGGCGCTGGAGTCGCTGGTGGGCGGCGCCCTCACTCGAGTAGGTGTCGGACGACTGC
>DATFYT010000026.1:0-29444 GCA_035314925.1 Mycobacterium sp.
AAGGACACCGGTCTGGCTGACTACGTCGGCGCCTTCGCCGTCACCACAGGGCTCGGTAGCCAGGACAAGATCGTCGAGTTCAAGGCAGCCAACGACGACTACAGCGCGATCCTGCTGGAGTCGATCGCCGACCGGCTGGCAGAGGCGTTCGCCGAACGGATGCACCAACGGGTCCGCAAGGAGTTCTGGGGATTCCAGCCTGACGAGCAGCTGGACAACGAGTCGCTCATCGGTGAGAAGTACAGGGGAATCCGCCCTGCCCCCGGCTACCCGGCCTGCCCGGAGCACACCGAGAAGGCGACGCTCTGGGAGTTGATGGACGTCCAGGAGCGGACCGGCATCGAGCTGACCGAGTCGATGGCGATGTGGCCCGGTGCTGCCGTCAGCGGCTGGTATTTCTCGCACCCGCAGTCGCAGTACTTCGTGGTCGGCCGGATGGCCCAGGACCAGGTCGCCGATTACGCGAAGCGCAAGGGCTGGACCCTGCAGGAAGCCGAGCGCTGGCTCGGCCCCAACCTCGGCTACAACCCGGAGGACTGAGCCCTAAAAGGTTGGTTGAGTTCGCACTGGCCGCCGAGAGCCGACGGAGAACGCTGCGAGCCTCCAGTCGTTCTCACTATCGCGAATTGACCTTGTGCCCTGGACTCTTCGGCCGTAGTGGTGTACTGGGGGCCGCGCTCTGAGGTCGCCGGGACCGCTTGCGGATGGAGGAACACTCATGAGTGGTGACGGCGTCTTCGGGAGTGGGCCGACGGCTCCGCACGAAGATCTGCCCGTCGACCCGCGCGCCGCGCGGGCCGCATTCCGGTCCGCTGTTCGTTACGCGACGGTGGCCGCGATCGGTGGATTCCTGTTCGGCTACGACATCTCGACCACCAACCGCGCAGTCAAGGCGCTGCAGGCCGATTTTCACATTGGCAACGCTCTGCTGGGTTTCGCTGCGGCATCTGTGGTTCTGGGTGCGGCGGTCGGGGCGGTGTGGGCCGGCCGGATCGGCGACCGGTTGGGCCGCCTCTCGATGATGAAGCTCTCGGCGGCATCGTTCTTCGTGTGCGGTCTCGGCGCTGGTTTGGCAACCAGCATTTGGATGTTCATCGTCTTCCACTTCATCGGCGGTATTGGGATCGGCTTCTCATCGGTTGCGGCTCCGGCCTACATCGCCGAAATCTCACCCCCGCGCTTCCGTGGCCGGCTTGGCTCACTGCAGCAGCTTGCAATCGTCATCGGGCTTTTCGGAGCGATGGCGTTGACCTGGGTGCCGTTCCACATCGCGGGCGGTGCGAGCAAGCCGCTCTGGCTGGGCCTGGCGGCCTGGCGCTGGACTTTTCTCGGCGAGTTGATTCTGGCGCTGCTGTACTTCGCACTGCTTTTCACGATCTCCGAGTCGCCGCGTTACCTGGTTGGCAGACAAGAGATTTCACAAGCCCGCCAAGTGCTGGGGCAACTGCTGGGCCCGCGCGACGTGGAGGTAACGATCACTCGTATCGCGAGCTCCTTGGAGCAGGAGAAGCCGCAGTCGTGGCGCGATCTGCGTAAGCCGACGGGCGGGCTGTACGGCATCGTGTGGGTGGGCCTGGGGCTGGCCGTTTTTCAGCAGTTCGTCGGTATTAACGTGATCTTCTCCTACTCCGATTTGCTCTGGGAGGCAGTGGGATTCGGCGAGAAGTCGTCGTTCACCATTGCCCTGGTGACCACCGGCGTCAACGTGCTGATCACATTGGTGGCGATCGCGCTGATCGACCGGCTGGGCCGCAGGCCACTGTTGCTGGCCGGATCCGCGGGGATGTCACTGATGCTGGCGACGATGACGGTGGTGTTCGCCAGCGCACCGGTGCCAAACGGTCAGCCACAACTTGACGGGGCATCCGGGGTGGTCGCGCTGGTGGCCGCCGACCTGTTCGTTGTCGCATTCGCTGTCTCCTGGGGACCGGTCCTATGGGTGCTGCTGGGCGAAATGTTCCCCAATCGCATCCGCTCGGCTGCGCTGGGATTGGCGTCGGGCGTGCAGTGGATGGCCAACTGGACCATCGCGGTGACGTTCCCGGCGCTGCGGCACACGCTCGTCGTGGCCTACGGCTTCTACGCGCTGTGTGCAGTGCTGTCGTTGGTTTTCGTCTGGCGATGGGTCCGCGAAACCAACGGCGTTTCCCTCGAAGACATGCCCGACGAAGTCTCCTCGACCTGAAACCGCCGTGACTTTGCTTACCCGCGCATGAAACAATCGCTGGCCGTGAAGACCTTCGAGGATCTGTTTGCCGAGCTCGGCGAGCGTGCCTGCACCCGCCCGCCCGGTAGCAGCACCGTGGCCGCGCTGGATAGCGGGGTGCATACCCTGGGCAAGAAGATCTTGGAGGAGGCCGGTGAAGTGTGGTTGGCGGCCGAGCACGAATCTGACGACGCACTTGCCGAGGAGATCAGTCAGTTGCTGTATTGGATGCAGGTACTCATGATCGCCCGCGGGCTGACGCTCGACGACGTGTACCGGAAGCTGTGATGTCAGCGCTGCACCGGAACGGATCCACGAGATTGCGGGTGGCGGTTCCCAACAAGGGGGCACTGAGCGAACCGGCCGTCGAGATCCTTGCCGAGGCCGGGTACCGCCGTCGTACCGATCCCAAAGACTTGACCGTCATCGACCCGCACAACCAGGTCGAGTTCTTTTTCCTACGGCCCAAAGACATTGCGATTTACGTTGCGTCGGGGGAGCTCGACTTCGGGATCACCGGCAGGGATTTGGCGCGTGAATCCGCCGCGCCGGTACACGAACGGCTGGCGCTCGGCTTCGGCTCGTCGAACTTTCGTTACGCCGCACCGGCCGGACGTGACTGGACGATCGACGACCTGGCCGGCCGGCGAATCGCCACCGCATACCCGAACCTGGTGCGACAAGATCTGGCGGCCCGCGGTATTGATGCGACCGTCATCCGCCTCGACGGCGCAGTGGAGATTTCGGTGCAACTCGGCGTGGCCGATGCGATCGCCGACGTGGTGGGTTCGGGTCGGACGTTGAACCTGCACAATCTGGTGGCCTTCGGTGAAACGCTGTGCGATTCCGAAGCGGTGCTCATCGAACAGGTCGACCCTGACGACGCGGGCGGCGGGCCGGAAGCCTCCGTTCGTGACCAACTGGTCGCGCGGGTGCAGGGCGTGGTGTTCGGTCAGCAGTATTTGATGCTGGACTACGACTGCCCGCGTTCGGTGCTCGACAATGCCACGTCGATCACACCGGGTTTGGAATCACCGACGATCGCCCCGCTCGCGGATCCCGACTGGGTCGCGGTACGAGCACTGGTGCCCCGTCGGGACGTCAACGCGACCATGGACGAGTTGGCGGCCATCGGGGCGAAAGCGATCCTGGCGTCGGACATCCGGTTCTGCCGATTCTGACCTTGAATGACCCGGTGCAGTCGGCTTTGCTGTGTTAACGTCCCGCTAGAGCGCGTTCTTTTGTCGAGCCCTCAGGAGGGTCGCTGTGACGCATTTCTACGTTCTGCTGCTAGCTCTGGGTATCGGTGTCGTCGCCGGATTGCGTTCTCTGACAGCACCCGCCGTCGTCGCCTGGGCGGCTTTTCTGCACTGGATCAACTTGAATCACACCTGGGCGTCCTGGGTCGGCACTCTGGCGGCCGTAATCGTCTTCAGTGTTCTCGCGGTCGGCGAACTATTCCTGGACAAACAACCCAAGACACCGCCCCGCACCGCGCCGCCGTCGTTCGGTGCCCGGATCCTGTTGGGCGCCTTCGCGGGCGCCGTCATCGGCACCGCCTGGGGCTACACCTGGAGCGCGCTCGGCGCGGGAGCCATCGGCGCAGTGCTCGGCACCCTGGGCGGGTACCAGGCGCGCACTCGCCTGGTCGCCTCACACGGTCATGACCTGCCGATCGCCCTGCTCGAAGATGCGGTCGCGGTGCTGGGTGGATTCGCGCTTGCCGCTGTAACAGCTGCTCTGTGACAACGCGTTTCGACGCGATCATCGTGGGTGCCGGCCAGGCCGGGCCCCCGCTGGCCGGTCGACTGACCGCGGCCGGCCACACCGTTGCCATCGTGGAGCGCAAGCTGGTCGGTGGGACCTGTGTCAACAACGGGTGCATCCCGACCAAGACGTTGGTGGCCAGCGCACACGCGGCGCACCTGGCCCGGCGCGGTGCCGACTTCGGCGTCGGCACCGGGGCGGTCAGCGTGGACATGGCGAAAGTCAAGGCGCGCAAAGACGAAATCATGCTTGGCGACCGCAGGGGTGTCGAAGACTGGTTGACCGGAATGGACGGCTGCACCGTCGTTCGCGGGCACGCCCGGTTCGAGGATCCGCACACGCTGCGCGTCGGCGACGAAGTCCTGCAGGCCGAGCGGATCTTCCTCAACGTCGGTGGCCGTGCGGTGGTGCCCGACATCCCCGGTCTCGCGGATGTCGAGTTCCTCACCAACGTGTCGATCCTCGAACTCGACACGGTGCCCGATCATCTCGTCATCATCGGTGGTAGCTACATCGCGCTCGAGTTCGCCCAGATGTACCGCCGCTTCGGCGGCCGGGTGACCGTCGTCGAGAAAGGGCCGCGGCTGGCGTCCCGTGAAGACCACGACGTCTCGGACACGATCAAGGCGATCTTGGAGAACGAAGGCATTGACATCGTGGTCGATGCTGCTGATGTCCGGATCACCAAGAAGGACAATGGCTTCGAGGTGACACCGCGTGCCGGTGCCGCAGCGATTACCGGTAGCCATCTGCTGCTGGCGGTCGGGCGGCGGCCCAACACCGACGACCTCGGCCTCGAGCACGCCGGTGTGCAAACCGATGCCCGGGGATACATCACGGTCGATGACAAACTGAAAACCAGCGTCGACCACATCTGGGCAATGGGTGACTGCAACGGGAAAGGCGCATTCACCCACACCTCCTACAACGACTTTGAAATCGTTGCGGCCAACCTGCTCGACAACGACCCACGGCGCGTGAGCGACCGCATTCCCACCTATGCCCTTTACATCGACCCGCCGCTGGGGCGGGCCGGAATGACCGTCGATCAGGTGCGTGCGTCGGGCCGCCCTGCTCTAGTCGGTCAACGGCCCATGACGCGGGTAGGCCGCGCGGTGGAAAAGGGTGAGACACAAGGCTTTATGAAGGTGGTAGTCGACGCTGCGACGCAGCAGATCCTGGGCGCGGCCGTCCTCGGCGTCGGCGGCGACGAGGCCATCCACGAGATTTTGGATGTGATGTCGGCGAAGGCGCCCTACACCACGTTGGCGCGGACCATGCATATCCATCCGACCGTGAGCGAGCTGATACCGACGATGCTGCAGGAGATGTCGCCGCTGCAGTAGCTATTACGCCGCCGGGTCTGCCTGCTGCAGAACGGCGTCCGCGTCGCCTTCGTTGGGATGCGCCGGCCAACCCGGGTACGGCGGCGGCGTCCCGCCGAAGGCCGGGCAATGCGCGTGATGCGCGCACCAGTCACATAACCGTGACGGCCTGGGCCTGAAATCGCCTGTTGCACCTGCCGATTGAATTGCCCGCCAAATTGCCATCAGCGTTTTTTCGAAGCGAAGCAGCTCATCTTCGTCGGGGGAGTAGTCCAGCAGTTGGCCGTCGGCCAGGTAGATGAGCCGCAGCCGTGTGGGCAGCACGCCGCGCGAGCGCAGTAGTGCGACCGCATAGAACTTCATCTGAAACATGGCCTTGAACTCGGCGAGGGCCCGCGCTTCGGGTGGCGCCTTGCCGGTCTTGTAGTCCACCACCCGCAACTCACCGGTCGGTGCGACGTCGATGCGGTCGATGATCCCGCGGAGCAGCGTGCCGTCGGCAAGCTCGACCTCGATGCGCTGCTCGCAGCTCTGCGGGTCGAATCGGGTCGGGTCTTCCAACCGGTAGTAGCCCGACAGCAGCGCGCGGGCCTCGTCGAGGAGTTGAGACTGTTGTGCGGCGTCCAACTCGGCGACCAGATCGGGCTCCGCGGCGAGTATCTGCTCCCACGCCGGGCCGACCAGTGCGTCGGCGGTCTCGGGGACACGTTCTGCGGCGGGCAGGCCGTAGAGCTGCTCCAGAGCGGCATGCACGACAGAGCCGCGCACTTGTGCCGTCGACGGCGGCTCAGGGAGTCGATCGATCGCCCGGAACCGGTAGAGCAGTGGGCATTGCTTGAAGTCTGCCGCCCGCGACGGTGACAGCGCCGGTCGCGAGGCGGGTCGAGACCCGCCCGTGCTTACCGGTTCGCCACTCATATCCGCAGCCTAGGGGCGAGGTCGGACAACCCCGCGCACCTTTCCCGGCGCGTCTGCTGGCAGGCTAGACAGCTGTGTCTGCAACGGGGCCGTTCGCCGTCGGCGATCGTGTCCAGCTCACCGACGCCAAGGGTCGGCACTACACGATGCTGCTCAGCCCTGGCGGCGAGTTTCACACCCACCGCGGCGCGATCGCGCACGACGCGGTGATCGGGCAGCCGGAAGGCAGCGTGGTCAAGTCGAGCAACGGCGACCCGTTCCTGGTGTTGCGTCCGCTGCTGGTGGACTACGTGATGTCGATGCCGCGCGGCGCCCAGTTGATCTATCCCAAAGACGCCGCGCAGATCGTGCACGAGGGTGACATCTTTCCCGGCGCCCGGGTTTTGGAGGCCGGTGCCGGCTCCGGGGCGCTGACCTGTTCGCTGCTGCGCGCGGTCGGGCCGCATGGACGGGTCATCTCCTACGAGGTGCGCGCCGACCATGCCGAGCACGCGCGCCGCAATGTGGAGACGTTCTTCGGAGGCGTCCCCGACAACTGGCGGCTGGTACTCAATGATGTTGGCGAAGCCGGAGCCGACGCCGAGCCGGCTGACGGCTCGGTCGACCGGGTCGTACTGGACATGCTGGCGCCGTGGGAGGTACTCGACACCGTGGCGCGCGTTCTGGTCGCCGGGGGTGTGCTGACCGTGTACCTGGCCACCGTCACGCAGCTGTCGAAGACGGTGGAGGCGCTGCGCGACCAGCAGTGCTGGACCGAGCCGCGGTCCTGGGAGACGCTGCAACGCGGTTGGAACGTCGTCGGATTGGCCGTGCGCCCGCAGCACAACATGCGCGGCCACACCGGCTTCCTGGTGTCTGCGCGTCGACTGGCTCCTGGCACCGTCACGCCAACGCCGCTGCGCCGCAAGCGCTGAGCCGGCGCTGTCATCTTCTTTCTGCGCGCGATGACACGACTTGTCTCAGATCCGTTACGACGGCTCAGAGAGCGCAACACGGGCCCGAGCTAATTCCGGCCAGGCGCTGTCGATCGGGATACGGTTTGCGGCATCGGCGACGCCAGCGGATGCTGGCTCACCCCGGAGTTCGAAATCGTCCAGCGCGGCGCGCAATTCGAATAACGTTGCGCCCTGCCGGCGGGCCAATTCGAGGGCGGCGGTGATGTCGGCCTGGCATGCACCGAGGTCGTGGTGGGTCTGGGCGCGCAGCCGCAAAAGCTCTGCGTCATAGAAGCACATACCGGTGTCCTGAGCCAAAGACAGCCCGGCGTCGAGGCGTTCGCGGGCCGCTTCGGGTTGGCCGGCGGCGATCAACAACCGCCCGACCACGCCATCGAAGAGGGTGGTGTAGATGTTCACCCCAATCGTGCGCAGACTGTCGAGGAACGCGGTGATGGTCGCAATGTGCGCCCCGAGGTCGGTCGGGTCGAGGTCGTCGGCGTCGAGTGCGGCTTGACCGCCGACGGCCGCCTGCCAGATGGCCCCCGTCACCCGCCAAACATCGAAGCCGTGTCGCTCGGCATCATTGATCATGCTGGCGGCCACGACCGCTGCACGGTCGAGCTGGCCGGCCTCGAGCCGCAGCCACGCGTCCATGGACCGCGTGTAGGCGTGCATGTACGGCCCCTCGGGGAAGCCGAACCCTTCGGCCAGGCGTGCCGACCGGGCCAGCTCGGTCTCAGCGCTCGTAAGATCGCCGCGTAACAGCGCGACCAAGGCCAGGTAGAGGCAGCCGGACGCGATCGGCTCGCTGACCCGGAGCCACTCGGCGTCGACCTTGTGCTGGTCTGCCGCGGCCACGCCCGCAGTTGCCGCCTCGAGGGCGGAAGCGGCGGCATTCAAATCGCCGCGCAGATACGCCATCGCCCCGAACAAAATATCGATCACCGGGCGGGCCCACTCCTGCCCATCGAGGCCTTCCCGCAGCGACTTGACCACCCGGGCCGCCCGGCGCAGGTCGGCACGGACAAGGTAGTAGTTCCCCAGGGCGATCAACGTCGCGAACAGCTCGTCGTCGCGCAGGTTGCCGGCCGCCTGCAGGCACCGCTCGTAGTCCGCGGCGGCGGCGCGGCTTTGATAGCCCTCGGCGGCCGAGGTGAGAAACCCTCGCTCCATCCGCAACGCGGTCTCGCGGCGGTCGCGGTCCGGGCTGGGTGTGGCGCGGTCGAGCTGCGCGAGGCCCCGAGTGAGGTAGGCGAGGGCCTCGGCCAGGGCGCCGCGAAGCCGCGCATTGTTGGATGCCTGCTGGTACGCGCCTGCCGCCTGGTCGAACCGGTGTGCTCGCGCGTAGTGACCGGCGACGAGCCCCCAATCTGGCTCGCCGCCCGAACCGCCGCTTAGGACGTCGGCCACCTTCGCGTGTAACGCCCGCTGCACGGTTGGGGGTGCCAACTCGGCGGCGACTTCGCGCAGCAACTCGTGGCGAAAACGCCAATTGCCGGCTCCACACGGTTCGAGCACCAGGGCATCTTCGAGCTCGTCGATGGCGTCGTCGACCTCGTCGTCACCCAGGTCCACGACCGAGCGCAGCAGGCCCAGATCAAACTGGCGGCCGATAACGGCGGCCGCCTCTATCACGGGCACCACCTTGGGGCTGGCGCGCAGCCGGGCGAACAACGGCTCATACAGCGTTTCGGGCACGCCGGTCTGACCGAGTCCGGCCACGACCTGCTCGATGTAGAAGGGCACCCCGTCGCAGCGCGCGCTCACCGCTGCCCGCGTATCCGCACTTAGGCCCGGATCCAACGCCGTGATCAGCTCGTCGGTCTGTTCCTCGGTCAACGGCGCCAGGTCGAAGGCCGTGTGCGGCCAAGCCTCCGGCAGCCACTCGCCGGGCCGCCCGGTCATCACCACCAACAAGTGGCCGGCGGCGGTGAGCAGCAGCGCGCCAAGTACCTCACGGGTCGATGGATCGAACCAATGCACGTCTTCGGCCACCAGCAACCCGGCACCTTCGTCCAGGCACGCCAGCAGATAGGTCTGCACGGCGTCTGCGATCAGCTCGTAGAGTCGTCGGCCCTCGGCAGCGACCTGCTCGTAGCCGGCCGCCGCATCGATGCCCAGGACCGGCGCCAACAGCGGCACATTGCTCCGTGGGTCCAGTCCGCGGGTACGAACTTCGGCGTCCAGCAGCTGCAGCCGCTCGGCAAGATCAGTGTTGCGGCCGATACCACAGCGACGCTCCAATAACGCGCGCACCGGGTGCAGCCCGGCGTCCGTATGTAACGGCGACCCGACCAAGTCGAGTACTGCCGACCCAGCGGTCTCTACCATTTCGGCGGCCGCGGCCGCGAGCCGCGACTTCCCAATACCGGCCTCGCCCCTGAAGACCACACCAGGAATGCTCAACGTGCCGACTTGCGCTCGTGCCCAGGACTTTTCCAGCTCCGCCAACTCGTTATCGCGGCCTACCAGTGGACCTTGAGCAGACCTGGGCGCTGGCGCGCGCTCGCTTGCTACGAGGTAATGCGTGATAGGTTCCTCGACCCCTTTGACCAGTGCCGCGGGCCGCTCCTGCATCTCAAAGTCGTTGTGTATCAACATCTCAACCGCGTCGGAAACCACGACCGTGTCCGGCGGGGCCAGGCCCGAGACCCGCGCAGCAAGGTTGGCGGCCAACCCGTAAACGTCGTCCTGGGCAGTGTCCAAATACACCAGCCCACGATGTACCCCCACCCGGACATTGATCTCGACCGCGAACCGGCGCTTCGCCTGATCGCTGAGCCGGGCCACCTCCCGCGTGATCTCCAGACCGGCGTGCACCGCTCGGCGCACGTCGTCCTCGTGGGCAACCGGGTGACCGAAGACAGCGAGCAATCCGTCACCGTGTGTGGAGCCGATGTGCCCCTCGTATCGGTCTACCGCGCGCAGCACCAGCTCGCGATAACGGCCCACCAACAGCCGATACGTCTCTGGCTCCAGACGCCTCGACAACACCGTCGAATCCACCAGATCGGCGAAGAAAATCGTTAGTCGCCGAATCTCACCCGGATCGCTCGGCGCGGCCAACAAATCCTCTGCCTCAGCGTTCGCGCTATCAGCGTCAAGCACCTGCGCTGCCAAGGCTGTCGCGGTGGCCCGATCGCCGCGGTTGATCGCCGCAACAGCCCGATCCAGCAACTCATCAATCGACGCCCCAACGGCTCGGCGGTCGTTGCCGTCTCTCGTCGAGCGCACCGGATCGTCGCTCACCTCGATATCGTGGCACTCCGCCGAGACATGGTGTGAGGTATTGCGCACGCCGTCGTGTAACGCTCAGTCCTACCAATCGTCGCTGCGGTGCAGGCCGCGGCGCACCGACAGCAGCTCGAACTCCGGGTGCGCGGCCACCAGTCGTTCAGCCGCGTCGAGCACGTCGACGGCGTGGCCGCGGTCAGCCGATGCGATCGCCATCCCAATGCCCGCCCGTCGGTAGAGCTCATGCGATCCCGTTTCGGCGGCCGAGACGCTGAACTTGCGCTGCAACTCCGCCACCACCGGGCGGATCACCGATCGCTTCTGCTTGAGTGAGCGCACGTCACCGAGCAGCAGATCGAACTCGAGCCACCCGATCCACATCGCGGGTCAGCGGCCTGGTGTCGCCGCCGGGGGCGCGACTTGTGCGGGACTGTAAGCAAGCAGCACATCGGCCGTTCGCGCCGATAGCTGCCACCCTCCCTGGAACGGCGCGAACTCCATCGGAAAGGAGAACCTGGGCCCGCGGGGTTTGGGTGAGCTGACGTTGACGTTGGCTACCACGTCGGCCGGATCCCGGTCTGACCAAGCGACGTCTCGCACGTCGAACTTCATCGGCGCAAAGCCGCCGTTGAGCAGCGCGGTGGCGAACTGGTCGAACACGGCAGCGTTGTCCGGGGTGGCACCTTCGACCAGGTTCAGTTTCTGACTGCCCGGCACCCCAGGATCGGCCAGCCGGTAGAGCACCTTGGCGAGGTCGTCGGGCGGGGGTAGCGGAGCGAGCTGCGCCGCCGCCGTCGACGTCGGCGAGGCAGACGCCGGCGCCGGCTCACTCTCCGTCGATGCACCGCGCTCGTCGCTCGAGCACCCCGAGAGGCTGAGCGCCGCCACAATCGTGGCGGCGCTCAGGACTGCAGTGAGGTGTCGGCCCATCCAGGCAGCGGTCAGCCGCCCGCCGACTGCACCGACTGGATCAACGTCATCGCCGAGGTGCGCGACAGCACCCAGCCGCCCTGGTCGACGAACGTGAGGTTCTCGGTTGTCGGAGCAAGGTGCGGACCGGTCGCGGTGATATTGGCCGACGCGGCGCCCGGACCCGCGGGCTGGATGTTGGTGATGTTGAACGTCAGCGGCAGGCTGCCCTTGGCAGCGGCTTGCTGCAGTTTCTTGTCGGCGAAGTGGCCCTCGACGCCGCCGATCCCGCCCTGGACCAGATTGCTCTTGCTGGCGAAGGGCACGCTCGGGTCCTGCAGGTTGTTGAGGAGGCCGACCAATACGTCGGGCGTGGGCACGTCGGCGCCGGGGACGACGGGGTCCAGCGGCAGTGGCGCGCTGAAAACGACCGGCTGAACCTGAGGCAACGTGGTGGTAACAGATGCAATGCAGGTCACACCCGCGGCCGCCGCACCGATTGCCGCGACAGCCGCCACGCCCGTGGCTAGGGATTTCACGGTCACAGATGTCCTCTCGATCATGCAGGTTCAACATGATGTTAACGCTGATGCCAGTGTGCCCCATTTCGAGTTCCCGCATGAATTGGAAATCGCCGGTAGCGTTGTCGTATCCGCCGCACCGCCTTCGGGAGCGGGAAAGGAGCGCACCATGGGTGAGTCAGAGCGCGAAACGTTCGGTAGCCCTCGCGAGCCAGACCTGTCGAGCGAGGATGCGGCCGAGTTGGAGGAGCTCCGGCGCGAGGCGGCGATACTGCGTGAGCAACTCGAAAATGCCGTCGGAGCGCAGGGCGCCGCGCGTAGTCCCCGCGATATTCACCAGCTTGAGGCCCGAATCGATTCGCTCGCTGCGCGTAATTCCAAATTGATGGAAACGCTCAAGGAGGCCCGGCAGCAGCTGCTGGCGCTGCGCGAAGAGGTCGACCGGCTCGGACAGCCGCCGAGCGGCTACGGCGTGTTGTTGTCCACGCACGAGGACGACACGATCGACGTGTTCACCTCCGGACGCAAGATGCGTTTGACGTGCTCGCCCAACATCGAAGTCAAGTCTTTGCGGAAGGGCCAGACGGTTCGGCTCAACGAGGCTTTAACTGTCGTCGAGGCCGGCACGTACGAATCGGTTGGCGAAATCTCCACGCTGCGCGAGATTCTCAGCGACGGGCACCGGGCCCTGGTCGTCGGACACGCCGACGAGGAACGGATCGTGTGGCTGGCCGAGCCGTTGGTCGCCGAGGATTTGCCCGACGGTGTGTATGACTCGACGGACGACGACCTGCGTCCCCGCAAGCTGCGCCCCGGCGACTCACTGCTGGTCGACACCAAGGCCGGGTATGCGTTCGAACGCATTCCGAAGGCCGAAGTCGAGGACTTGGTGCTGGAAGAGGTGCCGGACGTCACCTACAACGACATCGGCGGCCTGGGCCGGCAGATCGAGCAGATCCGCGACGCCGTGGAGCTGCCGTTCCTGCACAAGGAGCTGTACCGGGAATACGCGCTGCGCCCGCCCAAAGGTGTGCTGCTCTACGGGCCGCCCGGTTGCGGTAAGACGTTGATCGCCAAGGCCGTCGCCAACTCGTTGGCGAAGAAGATGGCCGAGGTTCGCGGCGACGACGCGCGCGAGGCCAAGTCGTACTTCTTGAACATCAAGGGCCCCGAGCTGCTGAACAAGTTCGTCGGCGAGACGGAACGTCACATCCGGCTGATTTTCCAGCGGGCCCGCGAGAAGGCGTCCGAAGGCACTCCGGTGATCGTGTTCTTCGACGAGATGGACTCGATCTTCCGCACCCGCGGTACCGGGGTTTCTTCGGACGTCGAGACCACGGTCGTGCCACAGCTGCTGAGCGAGATCGACGGCGTGGAGGGCCTGGAGAACGTCATCGTGATCGGCGCATCCAACCGCGAGGACATGATCGACCCCGCGATCCTGCGGCCCGGCCGCCTCGACGTCAAGATCAAGATCGAGCGCCCGGACGCCGAGTCGGCGCAGGACATCTTCTCGAAGTACCTTGTCGAGACGCTGCCGGTGCATGCCGACGACATCGCCGAGTTCGACGGCGACCGCTCGCTGTGCATCAAGGCGATGATCGAGAAGGTCGTTGACCGGATGTACGCGGAGATCGACGACAACCGGTTCCTGGAAGTCACCTACGCCAACGGCGACAAAGAAGTCATGTACTTCAAGGACTTCAACTCCGGCGCGATGATCCAGAACGTCGTCGACCGGGCGAAGAAGAACGCGATCAAGTCGGTGCTGGAGACCGGCCAACGCGGCCTGCGCATCCAGCATCTGCTCGATTCGATCGTCGACGAGTTCGCGGAGAACGAGGACCTGCCCAACACCACCAATCCCGATGACTGGGCACGGATTTCAGGCAAGAAGGGCGAGCGGATCGTTTACATCCGCACCCTGGTCACCGGCAAGAGCTCGAGCGCGTCGCGGGCCATCGACACCGAGTCCAACCTCGGCCAGTACCTGTAACTACCGGTTCAGTCGGTTATCAGCGAATAGCTGTTGGTCAGGTCGTCCTGCAAAACGAGCGCGGCATGGGTGGCGCTGTCGATGCGCAATGGGCTTTCCAGCACCCGCGTCTGGTAGGTCCATCCTTCTGGCAAGTCGAGCCGCTCGCCGAGTTGCGGCAGGTCGGCTCGGGACAGCTCGGGATCGACGATCTGGCTCCAGGTCTGCATCACCCAGCGCCGGAACGCGGCGTCTTGCAATTCGTAGATCTGTTCTCCGGCGTCGAATGTGAAGATGGTGTGACGGTTGACCTGATTTGCGGTGTAGGGCGCCGGGTTCATCGCTGTCAGCAAGACCGTGGCCTGTAGCAGCATGTCGATGCCGCCGAAGTTTTTGATCATCCGCGGGCCCTGGGCGGCCTTTTCAATAGAGTTCATCAGCCAGTAGCGCGGTCCGTTGAGAAGTACTGTGGCAGCACCGTTTTCGGTTGCGATGGCCTGCGCGTCGAGCGCCGACCACAACTCGGCCGGACAGTCGTTGAGCGGATAACTGTTGTAGACGGTGGCCTGCGGCCCCGCCTCGCCCGGCGTCACCAGAAGGACTTCGCCGTAACGTTTCCCGGACAAGCCGGTCGTGGGGTCGCTGGACACCAGGGTGAAGTTAATCACTTCTTTCACCTGCGTCAACCAACACCAGGCGGATTAACGGCGTGGCAGGCAAACGACTTGGACGAAGAAATCGTCGATCTGGCGAATAACATTCGCGAATTGTTCGAAGCCGACGGGTTTGGTGACGTAGGCGTTGGCGTGCAGTCGGTAGCTGCGCAGAATGTCGTCCTCGGCGGCCGAGGTGCTGAGCACAACGATGGGGATGTGACACAAGTCCGGATCGGATTTGATTCGTTCAAGCAGTTGGCGGCCGTCGTATTTCGGCAGATTCAAGTCGAGCAGGATCAAATCCGGCCGCGGCGCGCCCTTGTGAGATCCACGTTGGTAGAGATAGTCGAGACCCTCCTGGCCGTCGCGTGCAACATGCAAAATGTTGTGAATCTTGTGGGTTTCGAGTGCTTCCCGGATGATCAGGATGTCTCCGGGATCGTCTTCGATGAGCAGGACGTCGACGGCGCGGCGATCCGGTGTCATCGCTGGGCTCCTTCTGCTGCGCCGACGCCCGGCTGGTCGCTGGCGGCGGTAATAGGCAAGGTGAACCAGACTCGAGTTCCGCTGCTGATCGTGGTGTCGATAGCGATGGTACCGCCGTGCAGCTCGACGATTTTCTTGCACAACGCCAGCCCGATGCCCGTTCCGGCGTAGGCATCCCGGCCATGCAGACGCTGGAAGATCACAAAAACTTTGTCGGCAAACTCGGGCGCAACGCCGATTCCATTGTCCGTGAGTGTGAATATCCAATGGCCGTCGTGATCACCGGTGCCCCGTTCGCAGTCGATGAGGACCCGAGGTGCGCGATCCTGGCGCCGGAATTTAACCGCGTTGCCGATGAGGTTCTGCCACAGCATCGTCATAAGGGTGGCGTCGCCCATGAGGTGAGGAAGCGGACCATCCGGTCGCACGATCTGAGCCCCGGATTCCTCGATCGCGGCGGCCAGATTGCCCAAGGCGGTTTCCAAGGTGGTGTCGAGGCCAACGGTGGCATGGGTGACGTTGAGTCGACCGACCCGGGAAAAGGTGAGGAGATCATTGATGAGCACCTGCATGCGTTTGGCACCGTCGACAGCGAATCCGATGTATTCGACGCCGCGTTCATCGAGCGCGCTCCCGTAGCGTTGCTCGAGCAACTGGCAAAATGAGGCCACTTTGCGCAGCGGTTCCTGCAGGTCATGGGAGGCTACATAGGCGAACTGCTCGAGCTCGGCGTTGGATCTTCGTAGCTCGACCGCCTGTGCGTCGAGCGCCTCCGCCTGCATCGCCAAACGAGCCCGGTCCGATCGGGACATGTCCAGCTCGGTCACGATCCGCCCTCGCATATTCTCCACGTCGCCCGCGATCGCGCGGATATCTTTGGATCCCCGCACCACGATGCTGTGGGCGAAGTCGCCCCCCGCGATCCGGCGGCACGACGCGGCCAGCACCGCCAGAGGCCGGGTCACCGCGCGTCGCATCAACAATGCCAGCAGGATCGCCCCGGCGACGAACACTGCCACCATGGCGATCAGGACCCGGTCACGCCAGCTGCGCATCGCGTCCAGGTCGTTGACCGCGACGGTCTGCGCCGCTGCCAAATGGGCATTTTGGGTATCGAACAGCGTGCGGATGTGGTCGAACTCGGCCTTCCCGCGGTCGGCGGTGTCGGTGTCCAGCACATTCGGCGCGCCCGGAATCACGCTGCTGAGCAGCGGCTGCGCATAAGTGCTACGCCACATGGCCCCAGCGCGCTCGATCGCGATCAGGTCGGCGATCAGGTCGACCCGGTCACTGAGTCGTGCGGTGATGTCCTCGGCCGCCTGCTGTTCGGCGCGTTGCCCGTCGTCGTAAGGGACGAGGAACTGCCGGTCAGCGGCAATCACATAGCCGCGCAGGGAAGTCTCCTGGTCACGCAGCGCGCCCTGCAACCGGTAAGCCGAGACGCGCGCGGGCTGAATGTCATCAGTCAACTCACGGGTCACCGCATCGGTGCGGTTCAACAGCACGGCATCGGTTGCAGCGCCTGCCAGCACCACCAGTCCGATCACCGACAACACCAGGGTTTGCCAGCCCGCAACCGTCAGTCGCGATCCCAGCTGCGGGCGCTGCGTAGGGATGTTCGCCTGCCCCGTCGGGCCGGTCGTCACCTGACGCTGCGCTCTACCCGCACCACCGCGACGTCGTCGCTGAACCCGCCATGAGCTTGGGCCCGAGCCTCGGCGTGGTCGATGAGCGCGTCGACGAACGCCGCGCCGGGCAGCGCCGCCAGCGGCCGGGCCAGTTCCAGTAGACCGTTCTCGCCGAGGCGTTCGGCACCTCGACCCGAATGCGCCTCGAACAGTCCGTCGGTTAAGAGCACCAGACCGCCGTCTTCGGGGAGTTCCATCGCATATTGCGGCCAGCCGTCAGCACCCCATCCCAAAGCGGGGCCGGCCGGCGGTTCCACCCAATCCACGGTGCCGCGGCCGTGTACCAGCATGCCGGGATGACCGGCGCGGACCGTTATGACCTGCGGACGGTCGGGGCCGACCGCCAGGCTCAGCATCGTCGCGAAAATCCCGCGGCCCGGGCCCTCAGCGTGAAGGATCCGTTCCAGTTGCCGCATCGCAGCCTCACCGTGAACGCCGCTCAATGTCAATGTGCGCCATGCGATCCGCAGCGCCACTCCCAACGCCGCTTCGTCAGGCCCGTGCCCGGCGACATCACCTATAACGATGTGCACGGTCCGATCCGGCGTTTGCACGACATCGTAGAAGTCTCCTCCCAGCAGCGCGTTGGTGCGGCTGGGCCGGTATCGGGTCACTACGCTCACTTCCGAGCCCTCGAGCAGCAGCGGGGAGGGCAGCAGACCACGCTCGAGCCGCGCATTTTCCTGGGCCCGAAGGTCGCTCGCATGCAGATCCACCGCAATGAGCTCGGCACGCTTACGTTCGATCGCATACAGCAGGGTCCGCCGCAGCGTGTCGGGTTCGACCCGTCCCTTCACCAAGTAGTCCTGCGCACCACTGGCGACCGCCGACACCCCGAATTGTTCGTCGTTCAATCCCGTCAGCACGACAACCGGGAGGGTGGCATCTCGCTCGGCGATGCGGGCGATGCCATCGAACCCCGTAGCGTCTGGCAGATGCAGGTCCAACAGCACGCAATCCGGGCGCTCGCGGGCTAGGACACCCTCGGCGTGCGCCATCGACGGCGCCCACGCCACCCGAATCTCAGCGACCGAGTCTGCGATCAGCTCTTGGACCAGCACCGCATCAGCGCGGTCGTCCTCGATCAGCAGCAGCGACAACCGGCGCCGATCCGTTGCGGGAGCAACGTGGCTATGCTCCGCCGGAATCGACCCAGGTCTGTACGCCACAGGCTCGATCAACCAGGTCCTCCACCCACCCCGCCGCGCCAACGATAACCCAGATGTCGCACGAGCTGCGGAGATCATCGGCTAATCGGTGAGGTCGGCTCCTCAGCGGGCCGACCTCGGCCCGCATCGTTGCCACGCCTAGGCTTTAGGCATGCAACGGATTATCGGGACGGAGGTCGAGTACGGCATTTCGTCGCCGTCTGACCCGACCGCGAACCCGATCCTGACCTCGACGCAGGCGGTGCTGGCCTATGCGGCCGCTGCCGGCATTCAGCGCGCCAAACGCACCCGCTGGGACTACGAAGTGGAATCGCCGCTGCGAGATGCCCGCGGATTCGACCTGAGTCGTTCGGCCGGCCCGCCGCCGGTTGTCGACGCGGACGAGGTCGGTGCGGCCAACATGATCTTGACCAACGGCGCGCGCCTTTACGTCGACCACGCGCACCCGGAGTATTCCGCGCCGGAGTGCACCGACCCGCTCGACGCGGTGATCTGGGACAAGGCCGGCGAGCGGGTGATGGAGGCCGCCGCCCGGCACGTGGCCAGCGTGCCGGGTGCAGCCAAGCTGCAGCTGTACAAGAACAACGTCGACGGCAAGGGCGCCTCCTACGGGTCGCATGAGAACTATCTGATGAGTCGGCAGACGCCGTTCTCGGCCGTCATCGCGGGGTTGACGCCGTTTCTGGTGTCCCGCCAGGTGGTCACCGGCTCAGGCCGGGTCGGAATCGGGCCCTCGGGCGATGAGCCGGGGTTCCAGCTGTCTCAGCGGGCCGACTACATCGAGGTCGAGGTCGGGCTGGAGACCACACTGAAACGCGGGATCATCAACACCCGCGACGAGCCGCACGCCGACGCCGACCGCTACCGGCGGCTGCACGTCATCATCGGCGACGCCAACCTCGCCGAGACATCGACGTATTTGAAGCTCGGCTCGACGGCGCTGGTGCTCGATCTGATCGAAGAGGGTCCAGCGCACGGGATCGACCTGACCGATTTGGCGCTCGCCCGTCCGGTGCACGCGGTGCACGCGATCAGCCGCGATCCTTCGCTGCGTGCCACTGTGGCGCTGGCCGACGGCCGCGAGTTGACCGCGCTTGCGCTGCAGCGGATTTATCTGGACAGGGCGGCCAAACTTGTCGACGGCCGCGACCACGACGCGCGGGCGGCGGACGTCGTCGAGACCTGGGCAAACGTGCTCGATCTACTCGAGCGCGACCCGATGGAGTGCGCCGAACTGCTGGATTGGCCGGCCAAGCTGCGGCTACTGGAGGGTTTCCGACACCGGGAAAACCTGAGCTGGTCGGCGCCGCGACTCCACCTCGTCGATTTGCAGTACTCCGATGTCCGGCTGGACAAGGGGCTCTACAACCGGCTGGTGGCCCGCGGCTCGATGAAGCGTCTGGTCAGCGAGCAGCAGGTGCTCAGCGCGGTAGACAACCCACCGACGGACACCCGGGCGTATTTCCGCGGCGAATGCCTGCGCCGCTTCGGAGCAGACATCGCCGCGGCCAGCTGGGACTCGGTGATCTTCGACCTGGGCGGCGACTCGCTGGTGCGCATCCCGACGCTCGAGCCGCTGCGCGGCAGCAAGGCGCACGTCGGTGCGCTGCTGGATTCGGTGCACAGCGCGGCAGAGCTGGTGGAACAGCTCACCACCTGAGCGGCCGGACACAGGGCTTTCGCCCGAGCATTACCGCTATTGACCGGTAGGGTGGAGAAACGGCGGGCGTGTTTATCACGCCCGATGACGATGCAGGAGGCAGCGATGGCTCAGGAGCAGACCAAGCGCGGCGGTGGTGGTGGCGACGACGACGACCCCACCGCCAGCACGGCCGCGGGCCAGGAGCGTCGCGAGAAGCTGACCGAGGAGACCGACGATCTGCTCGACGAGATCGACGATGTTCTGGAAGAGAACGCCGAAGACTTCGTCCGCGCATACGTCCAAAAGGGCGGACAGTGACCTGGCCGTTCCGCGATCGCCTGGCCACCCACTCACCACTTCCCGGAACCGCTTTTGGCGGTCTTTCCTCATTTTCAGACTTCTTGCGCCGTGAGGCCCCCCAGCTGCTGCCCTCGGGCATCGGCACCGCGGAGCCCGGCGCACTCAGCCCCCAGCCGCCGCACGGCACCACCATCGTTGCGCTGAAGCATCCCGGCGGCGTCGTCATCGCCGGTGACCGGCGCTCCACACAGGGCAACATGATCGCGGGCCGCGATGTGCAGAAGGTGTACATCACCGACGACTACACCGCCACCGGGATCGCCGGCACCGCCGCCATCGCGGTCGAGTTCGCCCGCCTCTACGCCGTCGAACTCGAGCACTACGAGAAGCTGGAAGGCGTGCCGCTGACCTTCGCCGGGAAGGTGAACCGACTGGCGATCATGGTCCGCGGCAATCTCGCCGCCGCGATGCAGGGTCTGGTGGCGCTGCCGCTGCTCGCCGGTTTCGACATCGCCGACCCTGAACCGGAAAAGGCCGGTCGCATCGTCTCGTTCGACGCCGCCGGTGGCTGGAACCTGGAGGAGGAGGGCTACCAGTCGGTCGGTTCGGGCTCGATTTTCGCCAAATCGTCGATCAAGAAGCTGTACCCGCAGGTGACCGACGCGGATTCCGCGCTTCGGGTCGCCGTTGAGGCGCTCTACGACGCTGCCGACGACGATTCGGCCACCGGGGGACCTGACCTGGTCCGCGGGATCTACCCGACCGCAGTCAGCATCGGCGCCGAGGGCGCATCAAACGTTCCCGAGCAGCGCATTGCCGAGCTGGCCCGCGAGGTTATCGAAAGACGTTCCCGTGCAGACACTTTCGGTCCAGACGCGGAGCCCGGGGGAAGTGACTCATGAGCTTTCCGTATTTCATATCGCCCGAGCAGGCGATGCGGGAACGCAGCGAGCTCGCGCGAAAAGGTATCGCGCGGGGTCGCAGCGTGGTGGCGCTGGCTTATTCCGGGGGTGTGCTGTTCGTCGCTGAAAACCCGTCGCGGTCGCTGCAGAAGATCAGCGAACTTTACGACCGTGTCGGCTTCGCCGCCGCAGGCAAGTTCAATGAATTCGACAATCTGCGTCGCGGCGGGATTCAGTTCGCCGACACTCGCGGTTACGCCTACGACCGCCGCGACGTCACCGGTCGCCAGCTGGCCTATGTCTACGCGCAAACGCTGGGCTCCATCTTCACCGAACAGGCCAAGCCCTACGAGGTCGAGTTGTGTGTGGCCGAAGTCGCGCACTACGGCGAGACCAAACCGCCTGAGCTGTACCGGATTACCTACGACGGGTCGATCGCCGACGAGCCGCATTTCGTCGTGATGGGTGGGACGACCGAGCCGATCGCCACCGCGCTCAAGGACTCCTTCGCCGAGAACGCCAATCTGGCCGATGCGGTGCGAATCGCGGTCGAAGCGCTGCGGGCGGGCAGCTCCAACGGAGGCGATGAGCCCACGCTCGGCTCGACGTTGGAGGTCGCCATCCTCGACGCCAACCGGCCGCGGCGCGCGTTTCGGCGGATCACCGGTGCGGCGCTGGAGCGGTTGTTGCCTCAACACAACGGCTCTGAATCGGAAAGCGACTCCGCGGAGAGCTCCTCGGAATAGGCTCATTTCGTGCTGACCGGCTTGCTGCTCGCATTGGGCTGCTCGGTGTGCTACGGCACGGCGACGGTGTTGCAGGCCGCGGCGACCCGCTCGGTGGACCCCGGCAGCAGCGACTCCGGAGTTGACGCGGCCTTGCTGTTGCGAGCGCTGCGGCAATGGCGCTACCTCGTGGGCATCGGGCTTGACGGTCTTGGCTTTCTGTTGCAAGTGGCAGCGCTACGCCTGGTCCCGATCTACGTCGTTGCCGCGGCGATCGCGGCTTCGCTCGCGGTCACCGCGATCGTGGCCGCTTGGGTGCTCAAGACGCGATTGTCGGCAGTGGAGTGGGCGGCGGTGGGCGTGGTGTGCGCCAGCCTCGCGATGCTCGGCCTCGCTGCCGGACCCGAGGGTTCCGGACACGGGCCGCCACAATTGGGATGGGCGCTGTTGGTGATCGTCGCCGTCGTGTTCCTCGCCGGTGCGGCCGCGGGCCGGCTGGGCGACCGCACGCGTGCCCTGGTTCTCGGACTGGGGGCTGGCGCCGGCTTCGGCGTCGTCGAGATCGCTGTCCGCCTGATCGATCCGATTGACCCGACGAAAGCCGCGTTCTACACCAACCCCGCCGTCTATGCGGTGATCGCCGGGGGAGCGGCGGGATTCTTGCTGCTGACCTCCGCGTTGAGCCGCGGATCAGTGACTACAGCCGTCGCCGGGATGGTGGTGGGTGAAACGGTTGGCCCTGCGCTCGTCGGAGTCGCGTGGCTCGGCGACCGAACCCGCGAGGGGCTGAGCTGGATGGTCGTAGCCGGATTCGCCGTAGCGGTCGCGGCAACTCTGGCGCTGAGCCGATTCGGCGAGGCGCCCAGCCCCGCCGAGTCCTGACGCTCGCCCGCGCCCGCGGGCCAAAGTGCAACGACAACACCCGGTTTGGCGGGTTAGCGTTTTGTTAACACTCGCGTTGCCGAAAGCCGGATTCGGGGCTATCCTGCGTAAGCACCTCGTTAGGCGAGGCTTCTGAAGCGAACACAGGCCACTGATCTGACGACGTCGAGAGACGCCCAAGATCAGGACAGATCTCCCCGGCTTAAGGGGTGGTCCCAAGTGGCTTTCCCAGCTCTGCGGGGATACGTCGTTCAGTGCCAAAGCTCAACGTGTGAGGGCATCGTCGCCGCTCCACCGGTCCGCCGTGGTCCCTCTTTGTGCGCGTCTTGACCGAACTTGAGTGTGGAAGGCAGGTGTTCCCATGACCAGCATGATCGACGTCGCCCGTGTCAACTTGGCCGGCTCATCCGATGGGCTGCGCCTGACTCCGTATGAGGCGATGGCGCAAGACCTTTTGTTCATCCGCGCGGAATTGGAGACGGTGGGGATTCCGTTCCTGCTCATCCGCGGCGCCGACGGGCGTCCAGCGCTCGTCGTCGATATCGGGCTGCGTGCACGAGTCGCCGAAGCGCTGATGTCGGCGTGCCTCGAAGCGCCGATGCGTGCCAAGATTCTCGACGGGACCGGGCGCACCTCGGTATACCTGGGCGACGGTCTGCTGTCCTCCGACCTGGACCCGCGGCTGCTGCGGGTGTTTCGGCGGCGCGAATGCCCGCGTTCCGGCTTGCGTTACGGCGCCTCCGCTGGGGTGGAGCTGCAGTTCTGGGTATTCGACGGGAAGCAGGCGATCTGCCCGATCGAGAACTCGCTTACGCGGAAGGCATTGCCGCTGAGTGAGATTGTGTACACAGAGGTGGAACTGCACGGTCGCACGTGGCCGACGATCGCGGGGATGTTCTCCCCGCACGCCGCCGACGTCACGTTCGACATCGACATGGTGTTCTCCTGGGTGGACGGCAACGACCCGGAGTTCCTGGCGCGGCGCGCAGCCGCAATGGCGAATCACCTTGTGGGCGAAGGCGACGACGCCGACGCGCGGATCCGTCAGATCGACGAATTGAAGTACGCCTTGCGTTCGGTGCACACCTTTGCGCCGTGGGTGCGGCGGATCTTCATCGCGACCGACTCGCCCGTTCCCGAGTGGCTGGCACCTCACCCAAAAGTCACCATCGTGCGTGCGACGGACCACTTCACCGACCTGTCGGCACTACCGGTGTACAACAGCCATGCGGTGGAGACGCAGCTGCACCACATCCCCGGTCTCGCAGAGCATTTCCTGTACTCCAACGACGACATGTTCTTCGGCCGGGCCCTGTCACCGACGACGTTCTTCTCGCCGGGCGGGGTGACGAAGTTCATCGAAGCGGGCACGCGCATCGGGCTGGGGTCCAACCACCCTGAGCGCAGCGGATTCGAGAACGCTGCGCGGGTCAACCGGCAGCTGCTGTGGGAAAGGTTCGGGAAGATCATCACCCGCCACCTCGAACACACCGCTGCGCCACTGCGCCGCAGTGTGCTGTGCGAACTCGAGCGTGAGTTTGCGGCCGACTTCGCGCGTACCCAAGCCAGCCGCTTCCGCGCGAGCACGGACATCTCGGTCACCAACTCGCTGTACCACTACTACGCGTTGATGACGGGGCGTGCGGTGCAGCACGAATCCGCAAAGGTGCTCTACGTCGACACCACGTTGCGGTCGGGACTGGAGAAATTGCCAAAGTTGCTGAAGAAGCACAAATTTGACTTCTTCTGCCTCAACGACGGTAGCTTCCCCGAGGTGAGCGCACGTGAGCGAGCCGATGCCGTCGGCGAGTTTCTGGCGAGGTACTTCCCGGTGCCCGCGCCGTGGGAGCGGGTGGTCGGGGACGAGTGATCGCCCGCTGTGTGCGTGCGAGCTGCTGTGTGCTCAGGTCTTGGATGTGGCCCTAGATGTCGCTCGCCACCAGGCCCCGATGTAGAGCAGCATCGAGACCACCAAAGCCACCAGTACCCACAATACGATCGTGAGGTCGATCCAGCTTCCGAACGCCGGCGAGCCCGGAAGTGCGTTTCGCAGCGGTACCACCGCAAAGAGCATCGCCGCGTACCAGGTTGTCATCGGTGACTGAAACCTGCGTGGGTCGCGAGTCGTCTGAATCGCAACAAATAAGCCGACTGCTGCGATCGCGACGAAGATGCAGAGGATGGTGATCGCGAAGAGCATGGTACTCGGTGAGCGCTGCAATTGGACTTCGTAAGGTGCCATCGGATGGGCATTTACGCGCGCCACGTTGACTTTCCAGCCGGCCAGCCGATCGACGAACGTCAGGTTGGCGCGTTCCGGTGTTTGAGCCGCGCCGGTAAAGAGCGTAACCGTGATCGGTCCGGTGTAGTACGTATCGAACGGCCAGCGTTCGACGTCGCGCGCCAAGGTCAGCGGAACAGGAAAAATACCGGGCAACATACCCTTGGAATATGTGCGCCTGACCGGCGTCGTAACGGATGTGACTGCCACAGTGAGGTCTTGCTTGAGGGCGTCGGTCGCCGGATCCACCAACTCCGGTCCGGGCCTAATGATGAGGTCGCCGACGAGCTCGTTGTAGGTGTTTGAAATGCTCACCACATCCAGCGTCACCGTCGTGCCGCCGCTGGTGGGCGCCCCATGAGCTGGAATACTTTGGGATGCAGCGCCATCGACGTACAGCACGACCGACGTGGCCATTGCGCAGGCAACAAGTACCAGCGCGATGACGGCGAGTCTTATGCGCGGCCTCCACCGGCGACCGCGAACCTTTGACTGCGGGCGCTCGCCCGACCGCATCAAGACCCGATCGTCCAGCGCGCTCAAGGGAACCTCCCGTCGAAAGGAACCGTCGCGCACCTGAGGCAACGACGCTCTCTACGCCGGGATTCTTGATGGGTCCACGTAATTGCCCTAATAGAAGACCGCAAAGCTACCCGACCAGCTGGACTTCTTCGCGTGACGTATCAATACGCTCGCGGTTCGCGCGGTTGTTGATTGCGGTGTACAGCGGAGCCGTCACAGCGGTGGTCACGATGGCAAGCGCACACAACATCGCAAACGCGTAGGGACCGATCAAGTGGGCTTGGAGACCGATCGACGCAATGGCGAGTTCGGTGACGCCGCGGCAGTTCAGTAAGACGCCAAGTTTAGCCGAGGTGGTAAGTGGCCAGCGTTGCATCCTGCCGGCCACGAGACCGACCGCGATCTTTGAACCGGAAGCGGCGACGATCAGGGTCAGCAGGCACGCCAGACCGCTCCATCGAAACAGATCCGCCAGAACCTGTAGCGGCACTGACAGCGCGCTAGATACGAAGAATGCGGGAATGAGCATGTCAGCAACCGATGCCAAGGCTCGCTGCGATGCCTCATTGGCCAGCCCCGCGGGGAACATCAGACCGGCAAGGACGGCACCGAGGGCGGGGTGGAGGCCGAAGACCTGCGTTGCTGCCGCACCGACAAGCACGTAAGCGAACACCGCCACAACAAACGGAGCAGCACTCAGCTGATGGACCTGGGACCACCGCCGGAGAAGCCGCGGCAGCACGAACATCACTGTGAACAGCAACGCGGCGCCCACACAAAGGGCAGGCACGGAGATCGCGCTCAAGTCTGTGGTCAGCAGGATCAACAGGGTCACCAGTGCCCATGCCGCCGCATCGGTCGCGACGGCGATGCGCAGCGCAACCCCCGGGATGGGTGCCGGGACTCCAAGATCTTTGATAATCAGCACGAGAACCGGAACGGCGGTGACACTCAGCGCCACACCGATGAACAACCACACATGCAGCGGATTGTGGTCTGGGCCAACCAGCTCGTGCGCGAAGGGGAAAGTTGCAGCTGCGCAGACGACGACCGGAATCAGCACACAGGGCACCAGTTGCCAGAGTGACGACCGCTCGCTTTGTTGTTTGCTATAGCTACGCAGCTCAATTCCAACCAGGAATAACAGTAACAAGAGGCCAGCTTGGCCCACGTCGTCGATGAGGGATTTCGAGGTCGCCGAAAGTAACACCGATTTCATCGAATGAGGCAGGACGGCCAGAATTGTGCCGAGCAGAAGGCCGAAAGCGATTACTCCGACGACCGCGGGCTGCTTAATCCGACGGAACAGGTGTCCGACGAGCACTGAGCCGACCAACACTACGGCCAGCATGATGAGTGCTTGCAGCACATTACCGAGTGGCATCGATTCTCCCTAGCTATCGATTGAGATCACAGGCGGGAGACATCGTTGTGCCCCTAGATCCAATGCGCGGACGTTATGCGTGCTGGTTCGCTATTCATCACGCAACTACGCGATCTGGGTTTCCTCAGATCACGGGCGGCGTAGGTGGATGCGTCGCATTCCTATATATCGAGTGGCGCAGCAGGGAGCAACAGGGTCTGGGACCTCGACACATTCCATTATGTGTTTTTAACGAAAGACAGTCGAAACCATAACGCCTTCTTGATGCCGGTGAATCCCATTACGTTTTCTTAGCGCATGACGGGCGAAATCATTACGCTTCTGTGAAAGGCGCTCGTGGCAGAGATCCCCTAGGATGCTGCGGCTCATCAGCTGGGACGAGCGATCGCCCGTTAGGTGCGGGCGAGATGCTGTGCGATACGCGGTATCCGGCCAGCCGGCAGGATGCTCACCCCGGCATCGGCGAGTTCCCGCTGCACGGTCGCCGGCGACACGAACCGTCCGACTGTAGGACCGGCGGCCAGCGGAATCACGGTGTGCACCACCGTTTCCGGGTAGCAGTGCACCAAGTTGAACGCCTGGGCAGCGTCGCGGCCCCGGGTTCCTGCCGTCAGCAGGTCCTGGGTGTAGCAACTGGCGGAGGCCACCGAGACCGGGATTCCGGCGAAGGTTGCCGTGGTGGAGTAGTGCAGGTGCCCAGCGAGGATGCTGCGCACATCGGTACCGTGCAGCACCCCGGCAAGTGGTGCTTGGTCGCGCAGCTCCACCATGACCGCCAGGTCCTGCACGCTGGGAATCGGCGGATGGTGCATCGCAAGGATTGTGCCGAAAGGTGCGGGTTCGGCCAATTGCGCTGCGAGCCATTGCAATTGCTCTGGTGCGATTTCGCCGTGGTGATGGCCGGGAACCGAGGTGTCCAAGACGATCACACGCAATCCGCCGATGTCATGCGCGCGGTCCATCGGTGCCATGTTCGGGGCGTCGCGCAGCAGGTGTTCGCGCAGCGCGGCCCTGTTGTCGTGGTTACCCATCACCCAGATGACTTCAGCGCAAAGGCGATCGGCCAACGGCTCGACCAAGTTGCGCAGCTTGCGGTAGGCCTCAGGTTGACCTTTGTCGGCAAGATCGCCGGTAAAAATCAATGCATCGGGGCGAGTTTGAGATGCCTCGAGCCGGTCAAGCAGCTCGGATAATCGACGCTCCGCGTCGACGTCGCCGTAGAGGTCACCGTCGCCGGCTATGAGGTGGGTGTCGCTGATGTGCGCGATGACGTGATCCGGCCGCGGGTGCTCCGCGACCCTGGCTCTGTCCACAGGACTGGAGAGGCCTTTCTGACGACTGTGCTCGCGGAAAGGAGCAGCGCCGATTCTACCGGAGCAGTTGGTTAAACCCTCAGACCACGCACCACACTCCGCGGGGGTTCCGCACCTGTCGCCGACACAACCAGTACCCTCGAATTGTGCAGCGTCGGATTATGGGCATCGAGACCGAATTCGGTGTCACCTGCACGTTCCACGGTCATCGGCGCCTGTCGCCGGACGAGGTGGCCCGCTACCTGTTTCGCCGGGTGGTCTCCTGGGGGCGCAGCTCCAACGTTTTCCTGCGTAATGGCGCACGGCTGTACCTCGACGTGGGCAGTCATCCCGAATACGCCACCGCCGAGTGCGACAGCCTGGTACAGCTGGTCACGCACGACCGTGCGGGCGAGCGGGTGCTGGAAGACCTGCTCGTCGACGCAGAGCAGCGCCTGGCCGACGAGGGCATCGGCGGCGACATCTACCTGTTCAAGAACAACACCGATTCGGCGGGCAACTCGTATGGCTGCCACGAGAACTACCTGATCGTTCGGGCGGGCGAGTTCTCCCGCATCTCCGATGTGTTGCTGCCATTCCTGGTCACCCGCCAGCTCATCTGCGGCGCCGGCAAGGTGCTGCAGACCCCGAAGGCCGCGACGTTCTGCCTCTCGCAGCGCGCCGAGCACATCTGGGAGGGCGTGTCGTCGGCCACCACCCGTAGCCGCCCGATCATCAACACCCGCGACGAGCCGCATGCCGACGCCGAGAAGTACCGGCGTCTGCACGTCATCGTCGGCGACTCCAACATGTGCGAGACCACCACCATGCTCAAGGTGGGCACTGCGGCGCTGGTGCTGGAGATGATCGAAGCCGGGGTGGCGTTCCGCGACTTCTCGCTGGACAACCCGATCCGGGCCATCCGGGAGGTCAGCCACGACGTCACCGGCCGGCGGCCGGTGCGGCTGGCCGGCGGGCGTCAGGCCAGTGCCCTGGACATCCAGCGCGAGTACTACGCGCGTGCCGTCGAGCACCTGCAGACCCGCGAGCCCAACGCGCAGATCGAGCAGGTCGTGGACCTGTGGGGTCGCCAGCTCGACGCTGTGGAAAGCCAGGACTTCGCGAAGGTCGACACCGAAATCGACTGGGTGATCAAGCGCAAGCTGTTCCAGCGCTACCAGGACCGCTACGACATGGAGCTGTCCGACCCGAAGATCGCCCAGCTGGATCTGGCCTACCACGACATCAAGCGCGGCCGCGGCGTCTTCGATCTGCTGCAACGCAAGGGCCTGGCGTCGCGCATCACCACCGACGAAGAGATCGAGGACGCCGTCGACCAGCCGCCGCAGACCACCCGCGCGCGGCTGCGCGGCGAATTCATCAGCGCCGCCCAGGCCGCCGGTCGGGATTTCACCGTCGACTGGGTGCACCTCAAACTCAACGACCAGGCCCAGCGCACCGTCCTGTGCAAGGACCCGTTCCGATCGGTCGACGAGCGAGTCAAGCGGCTGATAGCCAGCATGTAGCCCCCGCCCGGCTACGACGCGCGTCGCGGAGTGGCGGGAGGAGCGGCCGGACGAAAGCCCTAGGGTGGTGCGCGTGGCGGTTTCCAAAGTCGAACGGTTGGTGAACCTCGTCATCGCGTTACGGTCCACCCGCGGCTACATCACCGCCGAGAAAATCCGGGCCAGCGTGGCGGGCTACTCCGACACCGCAAGCGAC
>DATFYT010000027.1:0-5480 GCA_035314925.1 Mycobacterium sp.
CGGGTATGCGGGGATCACCGAAGCGCTCGGCGTCATCAGTCATCGAATCTTCCTTGGCTGCAGGGCATGTCAGCTAATGCGATCGCAGGATGACGATCGCTTCGTCGAACTTCTTGAAGGAGTTGAAGGTCTTTTCCGGAACGCCGAAGATGGCGGACAAAACCCGAGGTGGAAGTCTGCTGATCGACTCGCCGATGCCGATGTTGTCTTTGGCTTCGGGCGCACTGGTGTTCTGCACGATGACTATCTTCATGTCACCGGGGCCCCGGTTTTCGAAGTAGTGGAAGGAACCCTGGGGTGCGAACACCACGTCGCCGACCTTCTGGTCGAGGCTTTCGTGGTTGCCGTTTCCGTCGACGAGAGCCCAGCTCGCGACGCCTTTGGTGACGATGTTGATCTCCCATGCGCTGGGATGCCAGTGCGGTTCGCGAATCCCGCCGGGCTGCAACGTGAGCAACACGATGCTGGCGGCTTGACCTTTGAGGATCGGGAAATTCTCCTCGTCCGCCTGCTGAAATTTGCCTCCGTCGAAACTGCTGAAGGGCTGAGCGCCGAGATGGAACAGATGCGATTGCGAGGTGATCGTCTCAGAGGGTATGCGGGGATCACCAAAGCGTGTCGCATCATCGGCCAGCGACACTTCCTTATCGGTGCGATAGTCGGAGACCAAACGATCGACGCCCACGCCGGTCGCGGCGGCCGCACCGGCCAGGCCCGCTCCACCCAAGACCTTGCGACGGTTAATTGACACAGGTCGAAATTACTCCAGCAGACAGGTTCGGTCCACGGATAATTCCGATGTGGTTTTTCCGGCGGCGCTCAGCCCAGAGCGGCCCGCGACGGGGCGATGTATTGCGCGCGTGGCCAATCCGGGATTACCCGTCCTCACTTTTTTCTTAGCCGCGAGGGGCATGCTGAACGGTATGCACGGACGCCGTGTGGTGGCAGCCATGGTGTTGTTGCATGCCGCCGAGGTGGCCGCGCTCCTGACCGCCGTCACCGTGACTGGCGGCTTGGCGCGCTCACATCCTGGCCGCGGCATGGGGTTAGCGATGCTGTTGCTGCTTGTGGCGACACTGCTGGTCGGATGGCAGGGTTGTCGGTTGCTTGCCGGACGCAGATCGCTGAACGTGGCCGGGCTGGCCGTGCAGTCAGGGATTGTCATGGTGGCGATCGCGTATGCCACTCAGAACCCGGCCGTCGCTGGATTCGGGATCGTGTTGGCGTGCTCGGTGCTGGCGGGTTGGGGGCGGCTGGCCAAGACCAGTTCTGCCAGTACGGGTCCGCTCGCCGCGGAGCCGTCGCCGCAGAGCGTGCACTTCGCGGTGAATGGACCGGGCACACAAGTCGGTGTCAGCGGCGCGGTGTTGGCGTCGCTGACTGCTTTGGTGGTCCTGGCTGCGCTCAGCGTGCGCAGCAATATCTTGTTCGGACTGGCGATTCTTGCCGTGATCTTCATCCCCCTCGAGCGGCTTTTCGCGCTGCACCCCCGCCGAGTGCTGCGCCGGGGGTGGCGTACCGACCTGGTGCACTATCTGGTCAACGGTGCCGCGTTGAAGGTCGGGCTGGTCGTCTCGGTGGTCGTGGTGGGCAGCGCGTTGCGCGCGTTCGTGCCCGCACCGCTGCGTCTCGGTATCGCGGCGAGTCCAACGTGGGTGCAGATCGTGGCGGGATTCGCCATCACCACGGTCGGCGGATATGCGGGGCACCGCGCCGCGCATGAGGTACCTCTGCTGTGGCGGTTCCACCGGGTGCATCACAGCATCCGCGACTTGGATTGGCTTGCCGCCAATCACCTGCACCCGCTGGACGAGACCTTTGGTCGCTCTGCTGCGGTGCTGCCGCTGTATGCGCTGGGCTTCGGCCGGGTCAGTCTCGGCGCGTTCGTCATCCTCATCACGGTGCAGGCCATCTTCATCCACGCCAACGTGCGGATGAACTTTGGCCCCGTGCGGTGGTTGATCGCCACCCCGCAGTTCCACCACTGGCATCACGCTCGTGAACCGCGCGCCTACAACACCAACTACGCCGGAGAGTTCCCGATTCTGGACGCCTTGTTCGGGACCCTGTACCTGCCCGCGGACCGCTGGCCGGCACAGTACGGCATCGACGAATCCGAGCCGCCCGGCTATCTCCGTCAGCTTGCGTGGCCGCTGCGCACCCGATGCGCGGCGGACTCCAACGCGGCCCGCACAAAGTCAGTTGAACACGGGGTCGCGGCTCCGCTCGTAGCCTGAGCGGCCCGCTACGGGTCGATGTGTGTTGGCGGCGTCTGCAGGATGGGGTCGCCCTCCTTCGGAGGATCACCCGCGCTCATCGTGTAGCACTGGGTTTCGGTGGGGGTGTAAGGCCCGCCGTCGTGATAGGAGAGACAGCGCTCCCACAGTCCGTCCTGGTCGACGGGACTGTCGCACATCTGCGCAAATGGGTGCGCCCCCCATCCCGGGTCCACGCATCCTGCGCTCGCCGGGGGCGCCGTGGCGGTCAGCCCGGCGGTCACCAGAGCGGCCCCGAGGGCTGCGGTCATGTATCGCTTCGTCATCTTGATCCTTTACCGAAGGGGGACTAAGTCAATCATCGATGCGCGTCGGTGGGTCGTTGAAGGCGAGGCCCCACGGGTGTAGGTCAGGCCCCATCTGGTCGCAGCGTTTATCAGGCGAGAGGTAGCGGGATGAACCGTTGTTTACCGGGTTGAATAACACGCAACGCTGCCAGGTGCCGTCGGGCTGGATGGGACCATCGCACCTGCTGACAGCGATTCCGCCGTACTGGCATCCCGCGTTGGCCTGCGGCGCTGAACCAATCAGCACTCCAACGATCAGCACAGCCGCCAGCCCCGCGAAGATGTAGTGCTTCATGGCCCTTTTCCTTCACATTGCCGCCGGCAATGAAGCTACTAGTTCTCCTGCGATCTGGGGGCCAATAATCAGGTAATCGCTGTAGCGGCATGATGGGATCGGGATCGACGCTGAATCCCACAGGGGTTGACCTCAAGAAGGACCGGACGTGACGCGCCTGCTGATCGCTAACCGCGGTGAGATCGCGCTCCGAATCATCCGCACGGCAACCGAGTTGGAGCTCGACACGGTCGCCGTCTACGCCGAGGATGATGCCGACAGCCCGCACGTGCACGCGGCTGACGAAGCGATCGCTCTGCCTGGCGCCGGCCCGGCCGCATACCTTGATCACGCAGCGATCTTGGCGGCGGCCAAGGACTCCGGCGCCGAGCTGATCCATCCCGGTTACGGGTTCCTCAGCGAACACCCCGGTTTCGCGCAGGCGTGTGCGGCCGCGGGATACACGTTCGTCGGGCCCGACGTCGCCGCGCTCGAACTGTTCGGCAACAAGTCGGCGGCCCGGCATGCGGCGGCGGCGGCCGGCGTGCCGGTGCTGACGGCCACCGACGGACCCAGCAGTGTCGACGACATCCGCGGCTTCGCCGCCGCCCACGATGGCGCGATCGTGATCAAAGCGCTTGCCGGCGGCGGCGGTCGCGGCATGCGAATGGTGCACAGCGCCGACCAGATTGACGACGCCTACCGGCAGTGCGCCGCAGAGGCGCAACTCGGCTTCGGCAATCCGGCACTCTTTGCCGAGGCGCATCTGGCCGACGCGCGGCATATCGAGGTGCAGATCGTCGCAACGCCGTCGCGCGCGCTCGCGCTGGGCGACCGGGACTGCAGTATCCAGCGCCGCCACCAGAAGTTAGTCGAAATCGCACCGGCACAGGGTATTTCGCCAGCACTGCGTCGTGAGCTGCACCGGGCAGCGGCTCGGCTGTGCGCGCAGGCGGATTACCGTGGAATCGCCACGGTCGAGTTCCTGGTGACCGGTGAGCAGTTCGTCTTCCTCGAGGTCAACCCGCGGATCCAGGTGGAGCACACGGTGACCGAAGAAGTCACCGGCGTCGACCTGGTAGCCATGCAGTTGAGAATCGCCCAGGGCGCGTCGTTTCACCAGCTGAGGTTGCCGGCCGGGATCGTCGCCGACGGCGACGAAGTCATCGGTGCGCTCGCCGCGGTCCGCGGTATCGCGATCCAGACGCGGGTCAACATGGAGACCATGGAGGCCGACGGGTCAGTCCTGCCCACCGCAGGCACCCTCACGGTGTTTTCGCCGCCCAGCGGACCCGGCGTGCGGGTCGACACCTTCGGGCGTCCCGGACTGACACCGAGCCCACGCTATGACTCGTTGCTGGCCAAAGTGATCACCCGGGTACGCGGATCGTCGTTTTCCGCCGCGGTGCGCAAGGCGCAGACGGCCTTGGATGAATTCGGTATCGAAGGAATCCGCACCAACGCCGGATTCCTGCGGGAAGTGCTGTCGCACAGCCACGTTCACTCCGGTCCGGTTACCACCGACTTTATCGACGACAACCTTTCCGCCTTCGTCGACGCCGCGCAGTCTCGCCGTCATGAGCCCCGACTCGCGCCGCTGGAACTGTATCCGGGTGAGGAAGTGCTGCGTGCGCAGCTGGCTGGCACAGTGATCGAGGTTGCGGCCGAGGGAGCGGAGTTCCCCGCAGGCGCGCCCCTGGCGGTGCTCGAGGCCATGAAAATGCAACATGTGCTGACCGCGCCGGACGCGGTGCGCACGGTCCGGGCTTTGGTGACGGCCGGGCAGGTGATCGGAACGGGAGACCCCGTGCTGGTGTTCACCCGCACCGGCGACAGCGCCGGCGTCGAAGACGTCGCCGCACTCGACCTGGACCGGCGACGTGCCGACCTCGAAGAGGTTCGTCGTCGGCATCTGCTCACCCTCGACGAGGGCCGGCCTAAGGCGATTACCAAGCGGCACAACCAGAATCGTCGCACCGCCCGCGAGAACATCGCCGACCTGGTGGATCCGGGAAGCTTCGTGGAGTACGGCGCGCTGGCGGTGGCCGCGCAGCGCAGCCGGCGCTCGGAGGATGACCTGATCGCCAACACCCCGGCCGACGGGTTGGTCGCGGGGGTGGCGAGAATCGGTGGCGTCGAGACCGCCGTGCTGTCTTATGACTACACCGTGCTCGCCGGCACGCAGGGCATGCGCAACCACGCCAAAACCGATCGGGTCTTCGAGTTGGCCGCCCGCAGAAAGCTGCCGGTGGTGTTGTTCGCCGAAGGCGGCGGTGGCCGGCCGGGCGACACCGACGTCGCCAGCGTGGCCGGCCTCGACGTGCCGACATTCCGTACGCTCGGCGCGCTCAGCGGGCAGGTGCCGCTGGTATCGATCGTGTCCGGACGCTGCTTTGCCGGTAACGCCGCGCTAGCCGGTACCTGCGACGTCATCATCGCGACTCCGGACGCCAACGTCGGTATGGGTGGTCCGGCGATGATCGAAGGCGGCGGGCTCGGTCAATACCGGCCGGAGGATATCGGGACCATCGACGTTCAGCGGCGCAACGGGGTCGTCGGATTGGCCGCCCGCGACGAGGCGCATGCGGTGTCGCTGGCCAAGCAGTACCTGTCCTATTTCACCGGCAGGCTGTCCGACTGGGA